>NZ_CP095043.1:3025222-3337834 GCF_022919175.1 Leucobacter rhizosphaerae
TGCGGCTGAAGCGTTTCATGTGTGACTCCCTTGTCGTGTGTGCTCGGCCTCCGCGCGGGTGCGTAGAGGCTTGGGCCAACCCTGGTCCTGTAGCGTCACCCATAAGACCATGAATAGCTGACGATAGTCAATAGGGTTTCTGTTTCATTAATGTTTCGACACTGAAATGTGACTTTCAATTGTGATTTATCAATTTACGGGGTTACAGTGGTGGGCACCTCGCCTCAACGTCGCGTCGGCTCGCTTGAGGGATCCACGAACCCTGGAAGGACACTCGCAATGGAGCGCAGAACCGGATACGTATGGCACGAGCAGTACGCCTGGCACGACACCGGCACGCACGCAGGCATCTACCCGTCTGGCGGGTACGTGCAGCCGTACCGCAACTTCGAGAGCCCCGAGTCGAAGGCCCGTTTCGCGGGCCTCGTCGAGGTGTCCGGGCTGCTCGAGCAGCTGGTGCGGGTGCCCGCGCGGCAGGTGACCGAGGAGGATCTGCTCCGGGTGCACACGCCGGGGCACGTGGAGCGGATCCGGACGCAGTCCGAGGCCGGGGGCGGCGATGCCGGTGACGGCTTCTCGCCCTTCGGTCGCGGCGGCTACGAGCTCGCGCGACTGGCGGCGGGCGGGACTCTCGCTGCGGCGGAAGCCGTGCTCGACGGGACGGTCGACAACGCCTACGCGCTCGTGCGCCCGCCGGGCCATCACGCCGAGCCGGATCAGGGGCGCGGCTACTGCCTGTTCGCGAACGTACCGGTGGCGATCGAGGCGCTGCGCGCGGCCGGGCGGGTGACGCGTGTGGCGATCTTCGACTACGACGTGCACCACGGCAACGGCGCCCAGAAGATCTACTGGGAGGATCCGGACGTGCTCACGATTTCGGTGCACCAGGATCGGCTCTTCCCGGTCGACAGCGGCATGGTCGATGAGCAGGGCACCGGGCCCGGAGCCGGCACGAACATCAATGTGCCGCTGCCCGCGGGATCCGGTGATGGTGCGTACTGGTCGGTGGTCGACGAGGTCGCCTGGCCGGCGATCCGCGCGTTCAAGCCCGATATCATTCTCGTGTCGAGCGGCTTCGACCCGTCGGCGCTCGACCCGCTGGGGCGCATGAGTGTGACCTCCGGCGGCTTCCGGGGGATCGCCGAGCGCCTGCTCGCGATCGCCGACGAGGCCTGCGACGGCAAGATCGTGTTCTCGCACGAGGGCGGCTACTCCGCTGTGCACGTGCCGTTCTGCGGGGTCGCGGTGCTCGAGGCGCTCAGCGGGATCCGCACCGACGTCGAGGACCCGTTCAACGTCTCGGTGGGCAACTCGCCGACGCGCGAGCTCACCGAGTGGCAGACCGACGTGATCGAGCGGTCGGCCGAGCTGGCCCGCGCGCTCGGCCTCGTCGTCGACTGAGGCCTGGCGGGGCTGGGCGGCCCGTCTGCGCCCGGCGCTGTCCGTGCGGCCCGGGGTCCTATCGTCTCTGCCTACCCTCGAGTGGACGCAAGTGCACCACGTGATTCACCACGCGGTGCACTTGCGTCCACTCGTGCGTGGGTGAGTGGGTGAGTTGCTCCGCTAGCGGCCGTTCGCGAGCGGGAAGATCGGGCGGTGCGTGTGCACCGCCTCGTACAGGAACGTCTCGATGTGCGAGACCCCGGGCACCTCGCGGATCTGCCGGTTGATCAGCGTGAAGAGCTCGCTCGGCGACGTCGCGTAGACCTCCGAGAGAATGCTGAAGCGACCCGAGCCGAGCACGACGTAGCGAACCCCATCGAATCCGGCGATCCGGTCGGCCACGGCGTCGATGTCACCCGAGACCTCGATCTGCAGGCTCGCGATGCTGCTGAGCCCCACGGCGTGCGGGCTCGTCACGCCGATGACCCGCACGACCCCGCGCTCCTGCAGTCGCTTCACGCGCGCCCGGGCGCCGCCGGGGGTGAGACCCACCTCACTCCCGAGATCCGCGTAGCTCATGCGTCCGTCGCGCTCGAGGAGCAGGATCAGGCGCTCGTCGAGCGCGTCGAGCGCGCCGGACGGCTCGGGAGCCTCCGCGCGCGGTGCTGCGGCGGCGTCCGGAGTGTTCGATCCCTGGGTCATAGGATGCAGTATCCCACGCCGCCGTCGAACCTAGTCGACCGTCGCCGCGAGCCGCCCACCCGCGAGCGTGACGCGAAGCTCGGTGCCGCCGGGGGCCTGCGCCGGATCCCGGAGCACGGCGCCGTCGGCGAGCTGCGCGATGGCGTAGCCCCGCTCCAGCGTTGCCCGGGGGAGAGCGCGGTCAGGCGGGCGCGCGTCTCGATCAGGGCGGTCGCGCGGTCCTCGATCCCGCGCTCCGCGAGCTCGGTGCCGCGCGCGATCCAGCGCACGAGCTCCTCCGCGCGCTCATCGACGAGGCGCTCGGGGTGCATGAGCACGGGACGGCCCCGCAACTGCAGAATGCGATCGGTCTCGTGCTGCAGCAGGTGTCCGAGGCGAGAGCTCATGCGGGCGCGGGCCTGGTCGAGGCCCGCGAGCTGCTCCCCGACGTCGGGGACGACCCGCTTCGCGGCGTCGGTCGGGGTCGAGGCGCGCAGGTCCGCGACCTCGTCGAGCAGCGGGCGATCGGCCTCGTGCCCGATGGCGCTGACGATCGGGGTGGTCGCGGCGCTCGCCGCACGCAGCACGCGCTCGTCGCTGAAGGGGAGCAGATTCTGGAAGTCGCCGCCGCCGCGCGCCACGATGATGACGTCGACCTCGGGATCCTGATCCAGCGCCGCGATGCCCGCGGCGACCTCACCCGCGGCCCGGTCGCCCTGCACCGCGGCGTAGTGGATCCCGAACCGCACGCCCGGCCAGCGCAGCGTCGCGTTGCGCACCACGTCCTTCTCGGCGTCGGAGTCGCGCCCCGTGACGAGGCCGATCTTCGCGGGCAGGAAGGGGAGCGCGCGCTTGCGCGAGGCGTCGAAGAGCCCCTCCTGCTGCAACTGGCGGCGCAGCTTCTCAAGACGCTCGAGGAGCTCACCCAGTCCCACGTGCGAGAGCTCGAAGACCTGCACGGTCAGCGAGCCGCCCTTGACCCAGTAGTTCGGTTTGACGAGGGCGATCACCCGGTCGCCCTGCGCGAACTCGCTCGTCAGCTTCTGCGCGACCGAGCGCCACACGGTGAAGCTCACCGTCGCATCCTGCGTGAGGTCCCGGAGCTTGCCGTAGACGTGGCCGCCGCGCACCTGCCACTGCGTGACCTCGCCCTCGATCCACACGGTGCCGAGCCGATCGATCCACGCGGCGATCTTCTCGCTCATGGTCGCGACGGGCCACGGGGCCTCTCGGGTGGCGGGGGTGTTCGACGCGTCTGCCATGCCTCGACACTACCCGCCTGCTCCCAGAGGGAGCGGCGTAGACTGGGTGCATGGCTGAAACGCAGGTGTCCGTGCAAGACCAGCGCACCATCGGTGCGCCCGTGGTGAGCTTGGCGATGCCCCGGCTGCGGCGCGATGCCGGTCGTCTGAAGGATCTCCCGGTCGACGGTGCGAAGCAGGTGCTGCTCGCCGCGCCGCGCGGATACTGCGCGGGTGTGGATCGCGCCGTGGTCGCGGTGGAGAAGGCACTGGATCGCTACGGTGCCCCGGTCTACGTGCGGAAGCAGATTGTGCATAACGTGCACGTCGTGCGCACGCTGGAGCGCATGGGAGCGATCTTCGTCGAAGAGGTCGACGAGGTGCCCGAGGGCGCGAACGTCGTGTTCTCGGCGCACGGGGTCTCACCCGCGGTGGTCTCGGCGGCAGAGGACCGGCACCTGCACGCGATCGATGCGACCTGCCCGCTCGTCACCAAGGTGCACCGCGAGGCCGTGCGCTTCGCCCGGCAGGACATGGAGATCCTGCTGATCGGGCACGAGGGGCACGAGGAGGTCGAGGGAACCGCCGGCGAGGCGCCCGAGCACATCACGATCGTGAACTCGCCCGACGACGTCGCGACGCTCGAGGTGCAGGATCCCGACAAGCTCGTCTGGCTGTCGCAGACCACCCTCTCGGTCGACGAGACGATGGAGACGGTGCGTCGACTGCGCGAGCGCTTCCCCAACCTGCAGGATCCGCCCAGCGATGACATCTGCTACGCCACGCAGAACCGCCAGGTCGCCATCAAGAAGATCGCCCCGCAGGCCGATCTCGTGATCGTCGTCGGATCGTCGAACTCGTCGAACTCGGTGCGCCTCAAGGAGGTCGCGCTCGAGTACGGTGCGAAGGCCGCCTACCGGGTCGACTTCGCGAGCGAGGTGAAGCAGGAGTGGCTCGACGGCGTGCGCACGGTCGGCGTGACGAGCGGTGCCTCGGTGCCCGAGGTGCTGGTGCAGGAACTCCTCGACGATCTCGCCGATGCCGGGTACTCCGACGTGCGCGCCACGGTGACGGCCGAGGAGGATCTTGTCTTCTCGCTGCCGAAGGAGCTGCGCCAGGACGTCAACGGCAAGCGCGACGCGCGCGCTCTCGGCGGCCGCGTCCGCTAGCTCGGCTGACGGCCCCGCGTGTGCTGAGACGCCCGACGGCTCTGCGGACGCACGGCCGCTCTATGGTTCGGAGACGCGCGCCAAGAGTTCTGTGAGCAGCGCCTCTGCCACCGGCGCGGGCAGACGCTCGACCAGCGCCATGAGCGGTGCGAGTCGACCCGGGAGCGACCGCCCCTTCGCGGCACCGCCCGCGCCCGCAAGCTGCAGGATCGTCCAGGCCATCGCCGGGCCGGGAACGCGCGTCCCCGAGCCGTAGCCGAGCGCGCGGAGTGCTGCCAGTTCGAGCCGAGGATCAGCCTGCGGCGTGCCGCGCACCGCATCGGCGGCCCGGGTGAGCGCACCGATGAGCTCGGGCATCGAGCGCTCCGTCACCGGGGTGATGGTGAGGTGGGCGCTGTGGGGGAGGCGCGTGCCGTTCGGCTGGCGGAGCCCCGGCTGGTGCTGGATCTTGAAGCCGCTCCGAGCGACCGCGTCGGCCAGGTGGTGCGGATCCACCTGCTGCGCGGGCGGCACCGACGGGTCCGCGATCAGGGAGAGCGCGGGGCCGACGGGGAGCCCCTGCACGGCGAGGCCCGGGATCGGCGCGACCGCGTGCGCGATGTCTTCGGTGGCGCGGATGCATGCGGCCGTCAGGTCCGCGTAGCCCGCCGTGCCGAGGTAGCGGATGATGGCCCAGGCCGCGGCGAGTGGGGATGCCGAGCGGGATCCCAGCAGCGTCGGGTTCACCACGGGATAGCCGGGCCACTGCGTCGTGGCGAAGAACTGCGTGCGGTGACGGTCACGGCCGCGGTGCAGCAGGACCGAGACACCCTTCGGGGCGTAGCCGAACTTGTGCAGGTCGGCCGAGATGCTGGTCACGCCCGGCAGACGGAAGTCCCACGCGGGGAGCCCGGGCCACCAGGGCAGAGCGAAGCCGCCGAAGCAGGCGTCCACGTGGCAGAGGATGCCGCGGGCCGCGGCCGCCGACGAGACCTCCCGCACCGGATCGAGCGCCCCGCTCGGGTAGGCCGGCGCGGAGACGACGACGAGGGCGACGTCGGAGCGCAGCCGGCGGATCACCTCGTCTGCCCGGACCGAGCCGTCGGGTTCGCAGGGCACGGGGTCCCACTCGACGTCGAGCACCCGTGCTGCCTTCTGGAAGGCGGCGTGCGCGGTCGCCGGGGCCACGAGCCGGGGGCGCTGCTCCGCGCGCTCGGGGTGCTGCGCCCGCCACAGATCCCGAGCCGTCTTGACCGCCAGCAGGCAGCTCTCGGTACCGCCGCTGGTCACGCTCCCGACGATCCGACGCCCGAGCGGCCGTGTGCCGCCGTGCAGCGCCCGCCGGGTGAAGGCCACGACGTCGCGCTCCATTGCGGCGATCGACGGGAAAGTGGTGGGGTCCAGTCCGTTGAGGGGGCGGGCGATCTCCGCCGCGGCGGAGGCGAGCGCGTCGAGCTCGTCGAGGCCGGAGTCGTACACGTAGGCGAGCACGCGGCCGCCGTGGGTCGGCGCGTCGAGCTCGCGGAGCTCGCGCAGTTCCGCGAGGACCTCCGCGGGGGTCACGCGGCGGCTCCGCGCACGTCGTGCTCGCGGAGCCGGTAGCGCCTGAGCGTGACGAGACTGAGGAACATCAGCGCGGCGGGCAGCAGGCTGAAGGAGAGCGAGATCCCGGCGATCGCCTGGGCGGGCTGCGTGACGCTCATACCGGCTGAGGACTCCACGTAGCCGGAGAGCGCGAGCACTAGCGTGAGCACCGTGGCGCCGAGCGCCATGCCCGCGGTCTCGCCCGCGGTCCAGACGCCGCCGAAGACGCCGGCACGGGACTCGACCGGGATGCCGGTGGGGCGCGCGTTCCACGGGCCGGGCGGGGTGATCTCCGCGAAGCGCTCACGGTCGACGCTGATCACGTCGGGCAGCATGGCGAGGGGAAGCGACTGCATACCCGCGTATGCCGCACCGGCCACCGCGACCGGCGCAACGATCCACCAACCGGGGGCCCAGGTCATCCCGACGAGCACCAGCGTGGCGATCAGGAAGACGAGGCTCGCGAGGCGGAACGCGCGCTCCTTGCCGAGCCGATCCGCGATCCGGCGCCAGACGGGGGCGAACACGAGCGCGGGCGCGATGAGCGAGAGGAACAGCACCGTCACCGCACCCTCGTCGCGGAGCACCCACGTGGCGACGAACTGGGCGCCCGCGAGCATGAGCCCCGTCGCGAGCCCCTGCAGCATGAAGGTCAGCAGGAGTGCTCGGAACGGCTGGCTCTCGCGGAGCACGGCGAGTCCCGCGCGATAGTGCTCCATCGACAGCACCCCGGGGCGGGGGTGCGGTGAGATCGACGAGAGCCCGCGTGGCGCCACCGAGGTCGCGACGAGCAGGCCGATCGCGAGCACCACGGCTGCGATGATCGCCATGACGAGGTACCCGAGCAGGGGATCGGCGGGGAAGAGGCCGCGGAGCTCCGGCCCGCCGGCGCCGAAGAGCAGGATCGCGAGCGTCAGCACGACCACCCGCCAGGTCAGCAGCCGCGTGCGCTCCTGGTATCCAGAGGTGAGTTCTGCCGGCAGCGCGATGTAGGGCACCTGAAACAGGCTGAAGAAGGTGGCGGCCGCGATGAAGGCGACGAGCACCCAGAGCGTCGACGCCGCGACCGGCAGCCCGGCCGGCACTGCGAAGGTCAGCACGAACGCGATCGGCAGCCCGATGGCGCCGATGAGCATGGGCCCGCGCCGGGTCCCGGATCGCGCCAGCGCCCGGTCGCTCAGACCACCGATGACCGGGTCGATGATCACGTCCCAGAGTTTCGCGAGGGTCACGATGACTCCGGCGAGCAACGCCGCGACCCCGAGTGAATCCGTCAGGTAGTAGACGAGGACCAGTCCGGGCAGGGTCGCGAAGCCACCGGTGCCGAGCGATCCGGTGGCGTAGCGCGCGACGACCCGACGGGGGAGCCGGGTGTGCTCCACCGGGTCGTTCCCGAAGGACGAACTCGACCGTGAATCCATGGGCTCAGCGTAGCGCGGGCCGCGGACATTCCCGGTGAAGCTCGACGGGAACCGGGTTGGATTCGGGATCCCGGCTGAGAAGCGTTCGCGAACTCGCACCGGGCCCACACCAGCGGTGCTGCGGCACCGCACGGACGCGCACTGACTCTGAGATCTGCACTCCCGCTGACGGGAAGGCCTGAGTCCCTCAGCAGGAACGCAGATCTCTGCATGAACGCCGGTGCCGGCTCACCAACTTAGGGCGTGGTGGACAGGTAGTCCAGCATCCGCTGCGTCGCGTCGGGATCCGACAACTGGCTCATCAGCTCCGGCATGCTCGTGATGGCGATGGTCGTGAGCACGAACATCGCGACGAACACCACCGCGCCGGCGGTCAGCGGCACCCAGAACGTGATCTTGCGCGCGCGCATCCGCTGGATCGAGAAGATCAGCGTGACCGCGTAGACCGCGATGAACGCCAGCGCGCTGACGGTGCCGAGCGTGCCGAGCCAGGAGGGGACCTCGAAATCGGTGAGCCCCACCGCGTCCCCCATGAGCGAGAAGCTCGACGGCAGCGCGAGCATCGACTGCGCCGAGATGAGCGCGCCCACCGCGCCGACGACGAGCAGGATGATGGTGGTGATCCGGTCACCGGTGCGCGGCTTCGGTGCGCCGGGCGCGTAGGTCGGTGCCGACTGCGCCACCGCGGGTGCCGCGGTGGCCCGATACGGCTCGGGATCCCCGTTGCGCGATGACGCTGAGCCCGGCCCGGGGGCCGACGGTGCGGACGAAGATGAGGAGGACGGCGCCGGAGCGGCAGGAGCCGCAGACGCGGACGAGCCGCGACCGGATCCCGCGCCGAGATTGTGGGGGACACCGGCGATGCGCCCCGCATCTGCGGCAGGCGCCGATGGGCCAGCCGGCGGCGTCACGGACGGTGCCGAGGATCCCGACGCGGACGCGTCGGATGTCGAGTCCTCCGGCTTCCACTCCCAGCCCTCGGGCGCGTACTCGCCGAACGCGGGTCGGGGCCGAGCGGCGGGCGCCGGCTGCGCGGGCGCGGTCTCGGAAGTCGAACCCTTGGAGGTCGAACCCTCAGGCGCGGAACCCTCGGGCGTCGAATCGTCGCGCTGATCGGTCATGCTGCGCTCACCGAGCGGCCGGCCGACCCGAGCTGCTGCGCCGCGAGCGCGATGCGCGCGGCCATGCCGGCCTCACCGACCTTGCCGTAGGCCCGGGGGTCGTACTGCTTCTTGTTGCCGACCTCGCCGTCGACCTTCAGCACGCCCTCGTAGTTCTTGAGGATGAAGTCGGCGATCGGCCGGGTGAACGCGTATTGCGTGTCAGTATCGATGTTCATCTTGATGACGCCGTTGGCGACCGCCTCGGCGATCTCCTCGGGAGTGGATCCCGAGCCGCCGTGGAAGACGAGGTCGAGGGGCTTCTCACCCGTGCCGTACTTGGCCTGCAGGCCCGACTGGATCTCGGCGAGCAGCTCGGGGCGCAGACGCACGTTGCCCGGCTTGTAGACGCCGTGGACGTTGCCGAAGGTGAGCGCGGTGAGGTAGCGGCCGCGCTCACCGAGTCCGAGGGCCTCGACCGTCGCGACCGCGTCGTCGAGCGTGGTGTAGAGCTGATCGTTGATCTCGTGGCTGATGCCGTCCTCTTCGCCGCCCACGACGCCGATCTCGACCTCGAGCACGATGTCGATCGCGGCCATGCGGGGCAGGAGCTCCTGCGCGATGCTGAGGTTCTCGCCGAGCGGGATCGCCGAGCCGTCCCACATGTGCGACTGGAAGTAGGGCAGCCCGCCCTCCTGCACCCGCTGCTCGCTCGCGGCGACGAGCGGGAGCACGAAGTTCTCCAGGTGCTGCTTCGGGCAGTGATCCGTGTGGAGCGCGACGGTGACGTCGTGCGCCTTCGCCACCTCCTCGGCGTACTTGGCGAACGCGATGGCCCCGCCGACGCGATTCTGCACCGACTGCCCGGCGAAGTAGTCCGCGCCGCCGAAGCTGACCTGGATGATCCCGTCGGATCCCGCCTCGGAGAAGCCCTGCAGCGCCGCGTTCAGGGTCTGCGAACTCGACACGTTGACGGCCGGGAACGCGAAGGCTCCCGACTTCGCAGCATCGAGCATCGCGGCATACTGGTCCGGGGTTGCGACGGGCATGTGGTGAGCTCCTTGGCGTCGTGTCGAATCGGCTCGAGGCCGCTGTCGCCCCAAGTCTACGCGGTAGGCTTAGGGACATGACTGAACCGAATTCTCTGGGCGAGTGGCAGCCCGACCGTAACCTTGCGATGGAGCTCGTTCGCGCGACCGAGGCGGCAGCGATGCGCGCGACACCGTGGATCGGGCGCGGCGACAAGAACGCGGCCGACGGCGCAGCGGTCGACGCGATGCGGCGGTTCCTCTCGACCGTGAACATGAAGGGCACCGTCGTGATCGGCGAGGGCGAGAAGGACGACGCCCCCTGGCTCTACAACGGCGAGGTCGTGGGCAATGGCGACGGTGCCGAGTGCGACGTGGCCGTGGACCCGATCGACGGCACCCGCCTCACGGCCGAGGGCCGCCCGGGGGCGCTCTCGGTCATCGCCGTCGCGGACCGCGGCAGCATGTACGACCCCTCGGCGGTCTTCTACATGGACAAGCTCGTCTGCGGGCCGGAGGGCGTGGGCGTCGTCGACATCGACCGCCCCATCGGCGAGAACATTCGGGCCCTCGCGCGGGCCAAGCAGGTCGACGTCTCCGACATCCGCGTCGCCGTGCTCGACCGCCCCCGTCACGACCAGCTGATCGCCGACATCCGCGCCGCGGGCGCCGGCACCCGACTGATCATGGACGGCGACGTCGCCGGGGGCGTGAACGCGGCCCGCTGGGACTCGGCCATCGACATGTGCGTCGGCATCGGCGGCACCCCCGAGGGCATCATCACCGCCTGCGCAGTGAAGGCGCTCGGCGGAGTGATCCAGGGCCGCCTCTGGCCGAAGGACGACGAGGAGCGCCAGCGCGCGATCGACGCCGGCCACGACCTCAGCCGCGTACTGCAGGCGAACGACCTCGTCTCGAGCGACAACGCCTACTTCGTGGCCACCGGGATCACCGACGCCGAGTTCATCGACGGCGTGCAGCGCCGCGGGCCCTTCGTGCGCGCCGAGAGCATCGTGATGCGCTCGCACTCGGGCACCATCCGCCACGTCATCAGCGACATGGATCCCAACCGCTGGAACTAGTCCTCGCGGGGCGCCGTCCGCAGCATGCTGCTCGGGATCGGGGCCACCGCGCGGGGTGCCCCGACGCTCCCGCGCACCCGGTCGGCGATGTCCGCGAGCGGAGCGACCCACACATCGGGGAGCTCCAGAACCTCGGCAATGAGCGCGTCGAGGGCCGCGGCGCGTCCCGGACGCCCGGACAGGAACGGGTGGTTCGTGAGCACCCAGCAGCCGCCGAAGCGGCGCATCCCATCGAGTTCGCTCCGCCAGAGCGCCACCGCGTGCTCGGGTGTCTGGATCGGGCCGAGCTCGGTGACCCCGGGCAGATAGCAGTACTGCTCCCAGTCGTCGAGGGCCCACTGGATCGGGATCTCGATGAGCGGTGCACGACCTGGCCGTTCCGACCTCGTGGCGAGTGCGTACGGCACATCGCCGTCCATGAGGCTCGAGTCATACTGGAATCCGCGCTCGGCGAGGAGCCCCGGCATCTCCCACGACAGGTCCCACATCGGTGCGCGATAGCCCACGGGCCGGAGCCCCGTCAACTGCTCGAGCGTGTCGGAACCGCGGTCGAGCTGCTCGGCCTGCTCCGCGGGTGAGAGCGTCGTCGGGGTGACGTGGTGGTACCCGTGGTGCGCGATCTCGTGCCCGGCGGCTGCGATGTCACGGACGACACCCGGGTAGCGGTCGGCGGTGGCGCCGGGCACGAAGAAGGTGCTGCGCACCCGCCGATGATCCAGGATGTCGAGCAGCCGTGCGACTCCCACGAGCGGCCCGTAGGCCTGGTGGCTCATCGCGCTCATGCTGCGCGCCGTTGCGGGATCAGCGGCGATGGCCGCCGCCTCGCCGTCGACGTCGAAGGAGAACGAGGCGGCGCAGACCGCGGCGTCCGGCCAGACGACGTCAGCGCCCATCGATCTCCTCCGTCATCCGCTCGCTCATGATGCTGACCAAATCATAGGCGCAGTGCGCGGCGGCGACGGCGGTGATGCTCGCGTGGTCGTAGGCGGGTGCCACCTCGACGACGTCCGCACCGACGACGTTCTTGTCCCGGAGACCGCGGAGCAGCTCAAGGAGCTCACGACTCGTGAGGCCTCCCGCCTCGGGTGTGCCGGTGCCGGGGGCGTGCGCGGGATCCAGCACGTCGATGTCGATCGAGATGTACAGCGGAGCGTCCCCGATCCGCTCACTGATGCGGGCGATGATGTCGAGGAAGGGTGTGGTGTGGAACTCGCGGGCGTGCACGATGGTGAACCCGAGTTCCGCGTCATCGGTCAGGTCGTCGGCGCTGTAGAGCGACCCTCGAATGCCCACGTGCGCGGAGTGCTCCTTGAGCAGCAGCCCCTCTTCGATGGCGACCCGGAACGGTGTGCCGTGCGTCACCGGGGTGTCGAAGTACGGCCCCCAGGTGTCGAGGTGCGCGTCGAAGTGGACGAGGGCGACCGGACCGTGCTCGCGGTGCAGGGCCCGGAGGGACGCCAGCGCGATGGTGTGGTCGCCGCCGAGCACCATCACCCGCTTGCCACCGGCGATGAGGCCGCTGATGCCCGCCTCGATCTCGGTGAGTGCGGTGGTGATATCGAAGGGGTTGCAGTCGACATCGCCCGCGTCGACGACCTGCACGCTGTCGAACGGTGCCACGTCGAGCGCGGGGTTGTACGGTCGGAGCAGACGCGACGCCTCGCGGATCGCCCCGGGACCGAAGCGTGCTCCGGGGCGGAACGTGACGCCCGTGTCGAAGGGCACGCCGACGACGGCGATGTCGTAGTCCGGAGCATCGTTCAGTCGAGGTAGCCGGGCGAAGCTGGTGAGCCCGGCGTACCGCGGGGAGACCTGACCGTCGACCGGGGGAATCGGGGGAGTGGTGTTCACGGAGAACCTTTCTGGTCGAGGGGCTACACGCGGCTGCGCGTCGAGCCGCCGTTGAGCTGGAGGGTCTGACCCGCGATCGACCGCAGGCTCGGCTGAGCGAGGAACGCCACGGCGGCGGCGATCTCCTCCGGACGACCGATGCGACCCGCGGGGATCTGCTCGGCGTACTGCGCGTGCATGGCATCGAGGGTGAGCCCGGCGTCCGCGGCGTCGACAGTGAGCTGGGGGGTATCGATCACCCCGGGGGCGATCGCGTTCACGAGGATCCCCTCGGGGGCGAGCTCGTGACCGAGACACTTCACCAGGCTGATCAGGCCCGCCTTCGACGCCGCATAAGCGGAGGCGTTGGGCCAGCCGGTCACGCCCCACTCGCTCACGATCACGATGATCCGACCGCCGCGGCCCTGCTCCCGCATGACACGCACCGCCTCCTGCACCAGCGCGAAGGTGCCGACCAGGTTGACGTCGACGACGCGCCACCACTCCTCCGGATCCGCGTCGACGAGCGGGGACATCGACATGGCCGCGTGATTGGCCACGACAACGTCGAGGGCGCCGTGGATCTCGGCGGCCGTGCGCACGAGCGCGCGGCAGGCCTCCGGGGTGCTGAGATCCTGGACGACCCCGATCGCTCCCGTCGACTCCTCGAGCCTCCGGAGTCGCTCGTCTGAGGTGCGGGCGTGGGCCAGCACCTGCGCACCCGCGGTGCGGAGGACCGTGGTCTCGGCGACCCCAAGCCCTCCCGTCGCGCCGGTGACGAGGGCGGTGAGCCCGTCGAGCCCGTCGAGCCCGTTGCGCCCGTCGAGCCCGTTGCGCCCGTCGAAATCGTGAGAGGAATGCTGTGCCATCAGATCACCGCCCCTGAGTTGGGATTGAGGACTTCGCCCGTCATGAATCCGCCGGAACGCACGAGGAAGTCGACGCAGAGCGCGACCTCCTCCGGTTCCGCGAGCGCGCGCGTCGGCAGCGTGCGCAGGTACCCGGGTTCCCGCCAGGGGGAATCCTGGGCCAGCATGGGGGTGTTCGTGGGACCGGGCGCGACCGCGTTGACCCGCACGCCGGCGTCGGCGACCTCGGCGGCGAGGCTGCGCACCGCGCCGAGCACGGCGCCCTTCGCCGCGGCGTAGTGAGAATCCCTGGCGCCCCCGCCCACGGCGAGTTCGCTCGCGATCGCCACGATGGATCCCTGCCCGCGAGCCAGCATGCCCGGGAGCACCGCCTGGCTGGCAGCAAAGAATCCGCCGAGGTGCACCCGGAGCATCGTGCGCAGATCCTCGTCCGACACGTCGGTGAACGGCACGCTGCGGTAGTGGCCGGCGGTGCTCACGAGGGCGTCGATGGGCCCGAACTCGGCGATGATCCCGTCGATCGCGGACCGCACGGCACGCTGATCCGCGACATCGAGCACCTCGGACCGGTGGCAGTCCTGCGCTGCCGCCCGGTCGAGCCCCACGACGGTCATGCCGCCGGTCGCGAGCCGTCGCGCGATGGCGCTCCCCATGCCTCCGGCGGCCCCCGTGACGATCGCGACGGGTCCGCCGGCGGGGCCGGTCGTGCGCTCCGTGCTCATCGCTCGGCTCCGTCCGACACGGGCAGGAGGATCGCACTCGAGTCGACCGGGACGATCCGGCGGCGTACCCGAGCGTAGATGAGCGCGCCGATGACGGTCAGCGCGGCCGCCCCGACGATGACCGACCAGTCCAGCCACGCGTTGCCGTTGAGCTCGCGCGGCCACGCGATGTTCACGAGTTCGAACACCACCCAGACCAGCGCGGCGACGGCGACCACCGGGGTCCACCGGCCGATCGAGAAGGGGCCCGGGCGCCAGGCCCGTCGGAGCACCGTTGCGGCGAATGCGACAACCGGGAAGAGGAAGCTCAGGTAGAACCCGCCCGACGTGAAGTTGACCATCATCGTGTACAGATTCTCGGCGACGTTGCTCAGCAGGAAGAGCGCGGTGCCGATCACGGTCGTGATGAGGATCGGTCCGACCGGTTGCCGCTGCACCCGGCTGAGCTTCGTGAGAGCGGTGGAGAAGGGGAGCGCGCCATCGCGGGCCTTCGCCCAGATGAGGCGGGAGGCCGAGGTCTGGAGCGCGAGGAAGCTCGCGATGAAACCGATGGCGAACAGCGCCTGCAGGGGCAGCGCGATCCCGGCGCCCAGCTGAGCGGTGAGGACCGCGTACACCGGGTCGACATCGTACCCGGGGAGCTCGCTGGCGTTCTCCGGCGTCGCGAGGATGATCGCGAGGCTCGAGAACATCACCACCACCGCGATGAAGCTGATCGAGAAGAGCACGGCCTTCGGCAGGTTCTTGCGCGGTTCGTGCACCTCCTCGGCGATCGATCCGGCGCTCTCGAACCCGACGAAGGAGAAGCCGATGAAGACCATCGCCAGCAGGAACGGGCCGCCGACCGCGAAGTACCCCTCGGCCGCGTCGAGGCTCGCACCGCCGTCGAAGAGCACCGACAGGTCGTGCTCGCGGTGCGCGATCAGCAGCCACACACCCAGCCCGATCGATCCGACGACCTCCGCGATGATGCTCGCGAACATGAACCCCTTGAGGATCCCGCGACCCGCGAGGTTGATGAGGGTGCCGAGGGCGAGCACGACGAACGCGATGAGCGCGACCTGCGTGCCGCTCGGCTCGTGGATGCCGAGGATGTTGGCGATGAAGCCGGCGGCGCCGAGCGCGACGGTCGCCATGGCGATCGTGAGCGTCCAGATGTAGAACCACCCCGCGAACCAGCCGTAACCCGCACCGAGCATACGATTCGACCACTGGTAGATCGATCCCTCGAGCGGCCAGCGGGACACGAGCATGGCGAAGACCAGTGCGACGAGGAGCTGCCCGCCGAAGACGATGAGGAAGCCCCACCAGAACGACGGGCCGGCCGCGGTGATGGCGAGGCCGAAGATGCCGTAGAGCGCCACGATCGGTGAGATGAAGGCGAAGGAGAACGCGAAGGCCGACCCGAAGGAGAACTCGCGTTTCAGGGTCTGCGCCGACGAGGGCGCCTCGGTGGGGAGTGAGGTCACGATGGTCTCCTTTGGCCAGATCGAGCGTGCTCCCGCAATTATTCACTCGTCCATTCGAAATCGGGAGAATCGAGGTGTTTTCTCCAGACTTCGCGATGGTGGTTGTGTGAAGCTACAATTCGGGACATGGAGATCGCACGCTCGGACCGTGACGTTCTGGTCACGCTCGCCGACCTCATGGCCGATGCGTCACTGGAACTCGAACCGGCGTATGTCCCCGCGGACGCGGGGCGACGGCCGGTCTCGTGGGTCCACGCGACCGAGCAGATCGACCCCCGGCCGCACCTCCGAGCCCACGAGCTCGTGTGCACCCTGGGGAGTGCGCTCGTCGGGCCGGGGACCGCCGAGCAGTTCGCGTCGGCGGTCGCGGCAGCCGGCGTGACCGGGATCGCGCTGGGGCTCGGCGAGGTCCACCTCCAGCCGCCGCGCGAACTGGTCGACGCGTGCCGCGCGCACGAGGTGCCCCTCGTGGTCGTGCCGCACGGCGTGCCGTTTCTCACAGTCAACGATGCGGTACTGAAGCGACGGAGCGAGTTGGAGGGTGAAGCGAGGCGGAAGGAGACGGCGCTGATCTCGGAGCTGTTGGAACTGGCGCGAAACGGTGCCGCCGAGGCGGAATTGCGCCGACGCGCCTCGGCGACGCTCGAGGTGCCGGAGGCGCCGGGTCCGTCTCGAGAATTCCGGGAGCAGCTCGACAGTCTGCTCGAGTTCTCGCGCCGGGAGCGCGAGCGGGACTCCGCGGATCGGCTCGCGCAGCTCGGGCAGCTGATCGACCTGATCGCCAGCGGGCTGGCGCACCCCGCCGCGATCCTCCCCGAGGTGGAATCGCGGGGCCTCGACCGGTCGCGGCTGCGGGTGAGCTGCTGGCCGCGGGGGAGCGAGGGCGCCCTCGCCGTGCACTGGCCGGAAGCCATCGTCGGGATCTCGGCGCTGGGGACCGTGATGGTCTCGGGCCCGACGCCCGTCGCCGCATTCCGCACGCCGGGATTCGTCTGCGGGTACAGCGCCGTCGTCGATCTCCTGGATCTCCGGCGGGCGCTGAGCGAGGCGCGGTCGGCGGTGAAGCTCGCGCGGAGCCGCGGTGGGGTGGCTGGGCCGGAGCAACTGGTGTCGCTCGAGGCGCTCCTGGAGCAGCAGTCGAGCGAGCAGCTGGCGCCGTTCATCGAGCAACTGCTCGCCCCGATCCTGCAAGCGGATGACGAGGGGCGCGGCGACCTGGTCTCCACACTCACCGCCTTCATCGAGTGCGACCGGCACCTCCAAGAGACCGCCGCGCGCCTCTATGTGCACGTCAACACCGTGCGGCACCGCCTCGGGCGCGTGCACGAACTCAGTGGACGCGACCCGCTGACCCTCGCCGGGCTCACGGACCTGCGCATTGCGCTGTGGGCCGCGGAGCGGCGTCGGGCCATCGGGCACCGTCTCATTCGGCCGCTGGCGTGACACCGCGCGGATCGTCCTCCACCGCGACCTGCAGCTCGGGGGCCACGAGCGGGCGCACCGCGTCGTCGAGCTGGGTCGGTTCGGTGCCGATCCGCTCGCCGTTCAGCGCGCCGATCTTGCGGGCCGTCGGCAGCACCTGCCGTTCGAGCGATCCCACGAACGCGTTGTAGTCCTGCACCCCTCGGCTCAGCGTGCGGCCGAGCTTGTCGAGGTGCCCCGCCGTGCGTCCGAGGCGGGCGTGCAGCTCGCGACTGAGGTCGAACAGCGTGCGGGCCTCGGCGGTGAGCGATTCCTGCCGCCAGCTGTGCGCCACCGACTTCAGAATCGCCCAGAGACTCACCGGGGAGGCAAGGGCCACCCGGCGCTCGAACGCGTACTCGAGCAGGAGCGGATCCGTGTCGAGAGCACTCGAGAGGAGCGCCTCACTCGGCACGAAGGCGATGACGAACTCGGGGGAGTCGGGGAGGGCGGCAGAGTAGTCGCGTGTGCTGAGCGCGACGATGTGCTCGCGCAGCGCCTTGGCGTGTTTGCCGAGCAGCACGGCCCGGCGGGCGTCGGCTGCCGCGTCGTCGGCCTCGCTCGAGCGCGGAGCGTTGCCGAGATGCTGCGCCTCGAGATAGGCATCGAACGGCACCTTCGCGTCGATGGCGATCGACTTGCCGCCGGGGAGATGCACGACCATGTCGGGGCGGAGCGCTCCCCGCTCGGACGCGAGGTGCTGCTGCACCTCGAAATCCACCCGCTCGAGCATGCCCGCGGCCTCGATGATGCGGCGCAGCTGCGTTTCGCCCCAGAGCCCCCGCGTGTTGTTCGAGCGGAGCGCCGCGGCGAGCCCCTCGGCCGTGCCGCGCAGCTTCTCCTCGGCGCGGGCCGCCTGGCGCAGCTGCTCCGTGAGTTCGCCGTGCTGGGCGGCCCGCTGCTGCTCCATCGTGGCGACCGTGCCCTCGAGCTTGCCGAGGGTCTCGCGGAGCGGAGCCAGCTGCTGCAGCACCCGCTGCTCCTCCCGGTCGAGCGCGGAGCGCTGCTGTGCGTGCACGTGCGCGTCGTGCAAGCGCTCTTCGAGCCCCTGCACCCGCGTCTCGGCGGCCGCGAGCTCTTCTCGGAGGAGGCGCGCGCCCGCCTCGGCGTCGAGTCGCGCCTGCTGCACGGCGAGGCCGCGATCCCGCTCCGCCGCGGCCGCGGCCTCGGTGAGCTGCTGCGCGGCGGCTCGGCCGCGCACGGCGACGCCGACGAAGGCCCCGGCCGCAGCGGCGAGTAGAGCGGTCACAGCGACGAGGAGAAACGTGAGGAGCGCGGTCATGGCTGCATGCTCCCACGGGCCTCGGACAATGCGGGGAGTTTCGACGCGAGTGGCGTCAGAGCTTCAGCGGGATCGCCTTCAGCTGCTGCACTCGGAGGCCCGTCTTCTTCGCGAGGGTGAGCACGTCTCCCACCTCGTGGCGGCGGGCCGCATCGCTGATGATCGCGGCGCAGGCCTCCGCGTCGGCGAGCGCGTCGTGGTGGGCGAAGGCCCCGAAGCCCGCTGCTTCGGCCGACAGCGGGAGACGGTGCGACGGGATGTCGTAGGTCTTGCGCGAGACCTGCACGCTGCAGAGGTACTTCAAGCGGGGGGTGGGGGTGATGGTCTCCGCGCATGCCGCGCGAATGACCCCCATGTCGAAGCTGGCGTTGTGGGCGATCGCGACGTCGTCGCCGATGAAAGCGGTGAGGTCGGCGAGCTGCTCCTCCCACCGGAGCGCATCGACCACCATGCTCGGGGTGATGCCGTGGATCTTGATGTTGAACGGCAGGAACTGCGCGTGCCCCTCGGGCGGATGGATCAGCCAGGAGGTGCGCTCGACCACCGTGCCGTCGCGGACGCGCACCAGCCCGACCGAGCAGGCGGAGGACGGGTGGCTGTTCGCGGTCTCGAAATCGAGCGCGGTGAAATCTACGGGCACGCTTCGATCCTGGCACACGCCACTGACGTTGACGCCGACAGGCCCGATCCCACGCGGCGGTGCACCGGCTCAGCGACGCACGTGCTCAGCGCTGCAATACTCCAGCGGCTCAGCGGCTCAGCGGCTCAGCGGTTCTCGTCATCGAGGCGGCGCTGCTCGGCGGCCTCCAGGCGATCCTTCTCCTTCTGGGCGCGCTCGCGCTCTTCGCGGATCTTCTCGTGTACGGCATCGTTGTCAGTCATGCGGCGATCCTATCCCCGGAGTCGACGCGGGCGACAGGGGGAATCCGCTCGGATGTCCCGTGCCGGTGGCATGATGTTCACATCGCGCGGCGCAAAGGTGCGCAGCGGAGGCAGAGGAGACACTCATGATTCCCGACATCAACTACTGGGCCGTCATCGTCGCAACACTCTCGACCATGGTCGTCGGATCGATCTGGTACACCCCGAAGGTGTTCGGGAACCGCTGGATGGCACTCGCGAAGGTGACGCCGGGGGACGACCCCAAGGCCGCCGTGCGGCCGATCCTCATCACACTGGTCGTCAGCTTCATCTCCGCGTGGGTGCTGGCGGGGGCGAGCTGGATCGCCTTCGACTTCTACGGCGGATCCTTTCTCGTGGCGGCGGTGTTCACGGGGCTGATCCTGTGGGCCGGCTTCACCGCGGCGCGCTTCATCACCCACGACGCCTTCGAGGGGCGCCCGGCCGCGCTCACGGTCATGAACGTCGCGCACGAACTCGTCACGGTGCTCGTCATGTCGGTGATCCTCGGCGTCTGGCCGCCCGCGATCGGATAGACGCGTAGACTGATCCCTCGTGGCTCTTACTATCGGAATCGTCGGTCTCCCGAACGTCGGCAAGTCGACCCTCTTCAACGCGCTGACGCGCAATCAGGTGCTCGCCGCGAACTACCCGTTCGCGACGATCGAGCCGAACGTCGGCGTCGTGAACCTGCCGGATCCGCGGCTCGAGAAGCTCGCCGAGATCTTCGGCTCGGAGCGGATCCTCCCGGCGCCCGTGAGCTTCGTCGACATCGCGGGCATCGTGCGCGGTGCGAGCGAGGGCGAGGGGCTCGGCAACCAGTTCCTCGCGAACATCCGCGAGGCGGACGCGATCACCCAGGTCGTGCGCGGCTTCACCGATCCCGACGTGATCCACGTCGACGGCGACGTGAACCCGGCGAGCGACATGGAGACGATCAACACCGAGCTGATCCTCGCCGACCTGCAGACCCTCGAGAAGGCGCTGCCGCGCTTCGAGAAGGAGCTCAAGTCGAAGAAGATCGACGCGAAGGTAGTGGAGACCGCGCAGGCCGCCCAGAAGGTGCTCAACGAGGGCACGCTGCTCTCGACCGCCGGGCTCGACCTGGAGCCGATCCGCGAGCTCGGACTGCTCACGGCGAAGCCGTTCCTCTACGTCTTCAACGTCGACGAGGGGGTGCTGGGCGATCAGGCGCGCCTCGACGCGCTCGCCGAGCTCGTCGCTCCCGCGAAGGCGATCTTCCTGGACGCGAAGCTCGAGAGCGAGCTGATCGAGCTCGACGACGAGGACGCGGCCGAGCTGCTCGCGTCGATCGGGCAGGAGGAGAGCGGGCTGGATCAGCTCGCCCGTGTCGGCTTCGACACCCTCGGACTGCAGACCTACCTGACCGCCGGGCCCAAAGAGACGCGCGCCTGGACGATCAAGAAGGGCTCGACGGCGCCGCAGGCGGCCGGCGCGATCCACACGGACTTCGAGAAGGGGTTCATCAAGGGCGAGATCATCTCCTTCGATGACCTCGTGGAGACCGGCTCGGTCGCCGAGGCCCGCGCGAAGGGCAAGGCGCGCATGGAGGGCAAGGACTACGTGATGCAGGACGGCGACGTCTGCGAGTGGCGCTTCAACGTCTGACCGAACGGGGGCCGCGTGGAGACCGTCGAGTTCCGGCGTGACAACGGCTGGCTGCCGCGCGTGCTGCGCGGCGTTGCCGGGTTGCGGCTCGAGGTCGTCGGTGGGGCCGACGCGCTGCACGATCCGCGGGTCTTCAGCCTGCCGATCGAGGCGGCGCACCTCGAGGCGATCCGCTCGGACCTCGCCCGCCACCTGATCCTGTGCAGTGCGCTGCTGCCGCTCTGCCGCGACGCCGGGATCGACGGGCCGCTCGACGAGGGCGCGGCTGTCGCGCTCCTCGATCCGCTGCTGCTCGGCGCGCCCGACGAGGTCGATGCCGCGCTCGCGGCCGCCCGGTGGGATCGGGGCCAGCTCGTCGCGCACGGGGCCGACCTCGCTCTGCTCGACCGCGGCAAGGTGCACGCGGCGATGCGGTCCGCGCGCGAGACCGCGGACTGGTCGCGCGCGCAGGAGGACGACGCGCATCGCCGCCGGGCGCAGCGGGGCGTGACGCTGGCGCCGCTCGACGAGGCCGTGCTGCGCTACACCGGGCAGTTCCTGCACGGCTCGACCCTGCCGCGCCGCCTGCCCGACGCCGTTGATCCGACGCGGCTACCCGATGTGCTGCGGGTGGTCGAGACCGCGGAGCGCGCGAGTGCGGGGCTCCGGATCGCGCGGGATCCGCGCCGGGGCGCGCGGGGCACCGACAAAGCGGACTGGACCCGCATGGAAACGGCCGTCGAAGCGGCGCTGCGGCAGGAGCACCCGGGCCTCGCGCGAGATGCGGTGCGCACGGTGAGCTTCCTGCTCTGCTCGGAGGCGGCGCACGCCGCGCGGGATCTGCCGTACGACCCGGAGGGCGCCGGTGACGCGGGGTCGCCCGTGGATTCCGGATCCGGAACCCTCGACCGCGTGCTCGCGTTCAGCGACGATGCGGGCCACGACGGATCCTGGTGGCCCGGCTCCGCCCCGTCGGCCGTCGAGGCCTTCTGGGGGTTCGTGGCAGAGCACTATGGTTCGAAGAACGAGGTCTTCACCGTTGAGGACGAGGCGGCGGGGGACGGGATCCAGCTGCTGCTGTACGCCGACGCCCTGGCGCGAGTGAGCACGATGGTGCCCGCCCGCGGGGGATCCGAGCCCGTGTACCGGGTGGAGTACGGGATGGTCGACGACCTGGCGCAGTATCGGGCGGCGGTGCGCGGCTTCGTCGCGGGCGGATTCGACGCGCTCGACGGGCTGTGCCGGTGGTACGACGACGCCGACGCGTTCGAGGCCGCCCGCCGCACCCGCTGAGCGCTCGGCCCCGACGCGCTACGATCCGGGTATGAGTGATCTCCCGCTGCGGGCGCAGGTGCGCATGCGCTGGACCGTCGCCCTGCTCGTCGGGGTGGCGGCCGGCATCGCCGTCGCCGCCGTGCTCGGGGTCGCCGCGGGCCTGCTCGCGGGCTGGTCCGCACTCGCCATCGTGAGCGCGGCCTGGACGCTCCTGCAGGTGTGGCGGATGGACGCGGGCGAGACCCGCGCCCACGCGACCGCAGAAGACCCCGGCCACCGCGTCGCCCGCACGATCGCGATCGTCGGGAGCGTCGTCAGCCTCGGCGCCGTCGCGGCCGTGGTGCTCCACTCGCGCCACTCCAACGGCCTCGACGCCTATCTGCTCGCGGGCGTCGCCGTGCTGAGCGTGCTCTCCTCCTGGCTGCTGATCCAGACCGACTACATGCTGCGCTACGCCAAGGAGTACTACGCGGACGACGCCGGGGGCATCGACTTCAACCAACGCGAGGACCCGGAGTACTCCGACTTCATCTACTTCGCCGTCGGGCTCGGGATCGCGTACCAGGTGGCCGACACGAACATCTCGCGCAACGCGATCCGTCGCATCGTGATCGCCCAGACCCTGCTCGGCTACCTCTTCGGCGCCGGGATCATCGCCACCACCATCAACCTCATCGCCGGCCTGGGCTGAGCGGCCTGGCGGAATGCGCGGCGCGCCGAGTGGGCCCCGCGCGCCACGCCGGGATCCGGATCATCTCAGGCGCTTCGTCAGCATCTTGGCTACGCTGGCGCCATGAGTACTCCCGCCGTCGACGACGAGATCACCATATCCGCGAGTGCATTGCGGTCCCTCGGGGACCAGATGCAGCGCTTCCTGCTCGAATACCGATTCGCGATGCAGGAGGTCGAGACGAAACTCGCGATCCTGCAGGAGGAGTTCCTCCACATGCACGAGTACAACCCGATCGAGCACGTCTCGAGCCGGGTGAAGTCGGTCGACAGCCTGGTGGACAAGCTCAGCCGGCGCGGGGTGAGCAGCGAGTTCGACGTGATCCGTCGCGAGATCCACGACATCGCGGGCGTGCGGGTGACCTGCGCGTTCATCCGCGACGTCTACCGGCTGTTCGATCTGCTGACCCAGCAGGACGACATCACCGTGCTCGAGGTCGAGGACTTCATCGACGAGCCGAAGGCGAACGGCTACAAGAGCCTGCACACGATCATCTCGGTGCCGGTCTACCTCTCGACCGGTCGCGTGGACGTGCCGGTCGAGGTGCAGTTCCGCACGATCGCCATGGACTTCTGGGCGACGCTCGAGCACAAGATCTACTACAAGTACGACCGCCAGGTGCCGGACGCGCTGATCCACGAGCTCAAGACCGCCGCCGACACCGCTGCGGAGCTCGACACCCGCATGGAGAGCCTGCACGTGCAGCTCCACGGCGACCCGAGTTCCCCGCGCCCCGAGATCGGCCTGCACCCGGTCGAACCGCGCATCCACTCCGTGTAGCGGCGACGACGTTTAGCGGCGGCGACGTGTAGCGGCGGCCGCGGCGCCGCGCACCGGGTGCGCTCCGCACCGACCGCCGTGCGGTAGCGTCGAAGCGTGGAAACCGAATACCTCCCGGGCGGATCCGGCGGCGTGTGGCGCGTGCGCCTGCCCGACGGCGAGACCCGCGTGCACCGCCCCACGGGCGCCTGGACCCCCGCCGTGCATGCGCTGCTCGCGCACCTCGCCGAGCGGGGCCTCGACGGGATCCCGCGCGTGATCGGGCGGGACGACGAGGACCGCGAGGTGCTGAGCTACCTGCCCGGCCGCACCCTCGATCCCGAGACCGAGCAGCCGAGCGCCCGCGCCCTCGTGCACGCCGCGGCGTGGCTCCGGAGGTTCCACGACGCCGTGCGCGACTTCCGGCCCGGCGCCCTCGAGTGGCGCCAGGGATTGCAAGAGCTCGGGCCCGACGAGGTGATCTGTCACAACGACCCCGGGCTCTACAACTGGGTCGTCGTCGACGACGACTTCGCGGGCATGATCGATTGGGATCGCGCCGGGCCCGGCCGCCCGCTCGACGACCTGGCGTTCCTGGTGTGGTCCGGGGTCCCTCTCCTGCGCCCCATTCCCGCGGCTGAGGCGGCGGATCGTCTCGCCGCCGTCGCGGAGGCGTACGGCGACGTCGCTCCCGCGCGGTTGCTCGACGCCGTCTCGGACCGCATGGGTCTCATCGCCGAGCGCTGGCGGGCCGGGCTCGAGCGCGGCGACCCGGGCACCATCGCGCTCCGCGACGCCGGGATCATGGACCGCCACCTCGCCCGCGTGGCGGCCTTCGCAGACCGACGCGCGGCGATCCTCGACCACCTGCCGGCGTGACGGTGGCACGGCGACTGTGTCACACTGGCAGCGGCCGACCAGTCACGCAGCATGCAGTCACGCAGCATGCAGTCACGCAGCAAGGGAGCAACAGCGATGAGTGAGACCGTCAAGGGACCGAAGTCCTACTTCCCCTCGATCGAGGCCACGTACGGCAAATCGATCGACGAGTGGATCGAGGTGCTGCGCCCCACCGCCGGGCAGAAGCACATGGAGCAGGTGGCCTTCCTCAAGGAGCAGGGGATGGGGCACGGCCACGCCAATGCCCTCGTCGCCGTGTTCCGCGCCGAGCACGGCGGTGCCGAAGGCGCGGCATGACGCGCACGTCGGCCGTCGGACTCGCGGATGGCGGGATCGAGACGTCGCTCGCCGAGGCCCTCGGACATGAGCTCCCGGAGTTCGCGGCCTTCGTGCTGCTCGATTCGGTCGAGGGACGGGACGCTCTGCGCGCCTACTTCCGGCCCTATGTCGAACTCGCGGAGGCGTCTGATCTGCCCCTCACACTCGACACCCCGACGTGGCGCGCGAACGCCGACTGGGGTGCGCTGCTCGGATACGACGCGGAGCGCCTGGCGGCGGCGAACGCGGACGCGGTCGCCCTCGTGCGGTCGTGCGACGACGCCGGTCGCGCGGTCATCAACGGCTGCGTCGGTCCGCGCTGGGACGACTACGTCGCAGACGCGCGCATGAGCGCGGAGGAGGCGACGGCGTACCACGCACCGCAGGTGACGGCACTGGCGGAAGCCGGTGCCGACCGTGTGACCTCGGTCACCACACTCGACGCGGACGAGGGGATCGGCGTCGTGCGGGCCGCGGTCGCGGTGCGCATCCCCGCCGCGGTGTCGTTCGTCGTCGGCGCGGACGGCCGGTTGGCCGACGGCAGCTCCCTCGTCGACGCCATCGCCGCCGTCGACGCCGCCACGGACGCCGCGGCGCTGGGGTTCCTCGTGAACTGCGCGCACCCGGACGAGGTGCGGACGGGGCTCGAGGGGAGCGCGGGATCGCCCGAGCTCGACCGCCTCATCGGCTTCCGGCTGAACGCTGCGCGTCACGGCGATGACGGCCCGGGTGACGCGCCTGCGGACTTCGCGGAGGCGGAGTGGCGGCTCTCGAGCGTGGTGCCGACCGCGGCCACCTTCGGCGGTTGCTGCGGCACCGACACGTCGCACCTCGCCGAGCTCGCGGCGCGCATCGTCGCGCACGCGGATCGTCAGGGAGACCCTCAGTCAGGAACTCGTTAGGCTGAGTGCGTGACTAGAGATCCGTTTGAGGAACTGTTCGGCCCGGCCGGAGAGGAGCCCCGCCCCGTTCCGGCACGCGACCGCCTCGCCTACGAGCAGGCCGAGCGGGTGCGCACGGCGCAGCTGGAGACGAAGCCGGAGTCGACGAACCGCATCGCCAAGTTCCGTCCCTGGATCATCGTCGGGGTCGTCGCGGTGCTCGCGCTCGTGGGCTCGATCGTGATGGTGAACCTCGCGCGCGGGGGAGGGGACACGACCGCGACGCCGGCGCCGACGACCACGCAGCCGACGACTGAGAACTCGCCCTCGACTCCGGCGACCACCGAGCCGACGGAGACCGACGATCCGACGCCCGACCCCGATGAGGTGCCGGCGGTCGAGGTGGGGCCGACGAACAACATGCCGATCGGGCCGTGGAACGCCACGTCCGAACTCTCGCAGAAACTGGGGTCCACGAGCTTCTCGATTCCCGACGGCTCGAACCTGGTGCTGTCCTCGGCGCTGCTCGACTCGTTCCCGAACGAGTGCGCCGACATGCGCACCGCGTGGGGGGCGACGCTGCTCGAGAACGGCACGTACGAGGTGCGGAAGCCCGCGACCCGGTGCGCCGCGGCGCCCGAGCTCTACGACGAGGTCTGGGGTCTCGTCGCGGCCTGGGTCACGACGATCAAGCCGGCGTAGCGACTGCCACGACGCGGGGGTTACGCCGCGGGCGCCGCGAACAGCGCCGGAAGCAGCGCGACGGCCAGGGGATACCCGACGAAACTCACGATGTCGAGGATCCAGTGCGCCACGACGAGCGGGAGCACTCGGCCGAACCGGTGGTACGCCCAGCCGAACAGCAGCCCCATCGCCACGTTGCCGATGAACCCGCCGAAGCCCTGGTAGAGGTGGTAGCTGCCGCGCAGCAGCGCGCTCGACAGAATGATGGAGAGCGTGCCGAAGCCGAGCCGCTTGAGACGGTCGAAGAGGTAGGCAACCACGATCAGCTCCTCGCCGAGTGCCGCGCGGAGCGCCTGGAGGATCAGGATCGGCGCGGTCCACCAGGCGGCGTCCAGTGCAGCCGGGACGACGGTCGTGTTGATCCCGATCGTCTTCGCGAACACGTAGAACACGATCCCGGGGATCCCGACCGCCGCGGCCAGGAGGAAGCCGCCTCCCGTCTCGCGGAACCACCACAGTCGCCCTCCGTTGACGGGCCGGCCGAAGCCGAGCCGTCGCAGGTGGGGGCGGCGGTCGCTCCAGAGCAGGAAGATCACGAGCGCGACGGGCGCGAGGCCGAAGGCGAAGCCGAGCAGCTGGTAGATCAGGTCGAACGTCGGGCGCTCGGCGAGCGGCCGATTGATCGTCGCCGTCTGGGCGGAGAGCGCCGCCTCGCGCGTGAGCCGCTCGACGATGTTCACGATCGCGTAGACACCGGAGGCGCCGAACGACAGCGCGAGCACGATCCCGATCTCCCAGCGGAGTCGGGAGCGGATGCGGGTGCGGAGATCTGGGCGCGGGTGCGTGGTCGCCGTGGGGGTGGTCACGGACTCAGCGTAGCGTCGGTTCTTCGGGCGAGCGCCCGAGGGGGATCCCGGATCCGGTGCGCGAACGGGTTGTACCAGACAGCGTCTTGAGCCGCTCCAGCGGATATTCGAATACGACAATCCGCTCGTCTGAATTCGCGTGAAATTCCTCGGGATCCACAAACTGTCGTCACGAGTCGGTTGCGAACGCGGCCTGAGTCGATGATCTTCAGACACGCCAGCTAGGGTGAGAAGCGTCAATTACGTTCCGTTCGCGCGCAGATTGAGCGGGATACGCAGCTGGAATCGCACACATTGGTGCGAGAGGCGTGCGGCATCTGGAAATCTGAATCGGCGTGCGACGCGGGGAAAGCAAAGGGGAATACCTGTGAAGCGTTCGAAGAAGGCGCTGGGCTTTATCGCTCTGGCGGCCGCAAGCGCACTTGTGTTGTCGGGCTGCTCGTCGAGCGGCGAGGGCTCGGGCGGCGGCGCAGCCGGCTCGGGGATCATCACGGTCAACAACACCGAGCCGCAGAAGGGCCTCGTGCCCGCGGACACCACCGAGGTCGGCGGCGGCAAGGTCGTCGACGCGCTCTGGGAGGGCCTCGTCTACTACGACGCTGACGGCGTCACGCAGATGGGTGTTGCGGAGTCGATCGAGTCCGACGACCAGGTGACCTGGACCGTGAAGCTCCGCGACGACGCGGTCTTCTCGGACGGCACCCCGGTGCTCGCGAAGAACTTCGTGGACGCGTGGAACTACGCGGCCAACGTCGACAACGCGATGGGCAACCAGTACTTCTTCAGCGTCATCGAGGGCTTCAGCGAGACCGAGCCCGTCGAGGCCATGTCGGGGCTCAAGATCGTCGACGACCACACCTTCACCGTCGCCGCGACCCCGGACTTCCCGGACCGCCTCGGCTACTCGGCCTACTACCCGCTCCCGGACGTCGCGTTCGAGGACATGGAGGCGTTCGGTCAGAACCCGATCGGCAACGGCCTGTACAAGCTCGATGGCGAGGACGCCTGGAAGCACAACGAGTCGATCGCGCTCGTGAAGAACGACACCTACGTGGGCCCGCGCGAGGTCGCGAACGAGGGCATCGACTTCAAGATCTACGCGTCGCTCGACGCCGCGTACACCGATCTGCTGGCGAACAACCTCGACGTGCTCGACCAGATCCCGGACACCTCCTTCTCGGTGTTCCAGGAGGAGCTGGGCGATCGTGCGATCAACCAGGCCGGCGCGCTCACGACGACGCTCACGATCTCGGAGAACCTCGAGCACTTCACGGGTGAAGAGGGCAAGCTCCGTCGTGCGGCGCTCTCCATGGCGCTGGATCGCGATGAGATCATCGACGTGATCTTCGAGGGCACGAACATCCCCGCGACCGACTTCACCTCGCCGGTGGTCGACGGCTACGCCGACGATCTCGCCGGTGCCGAGGTGCTCGAGTTCAACGCCGACGAGGCGAAGAAGCTCTGGGCCGAGGCCGATGCGATCAGCCCGTTCACCGGCACCCTCGAGGTGGCGACCAACTCCGACGGCCCGCACCAGGTGTGGATCGAGGCCGTTGCGAACCAGTGGGCGAACAACCTCGGGATCACCGCGGCGCCGAAGCTCTACCCGACCTTCCAGGCGTTCCTGGACGATCGTGAAGCCGATGTCGTCGGCGGCCCGTTCCGCGCCGGCTGGCAGGGCGACTACCCGGGTGCGTACAACTACATGCAGCCGCTGTACTACACCGGCTCCAGCTCGAATCACGGCTTCTACTCCAACGAGGCCTTCGACACGCTGCTCGACGAGGCGTCGCGCGAGTCCGATCACGACGCGCGGATCGCGAAGCTGAACGAGGCGCAGGAGATCCTGCTCGCCGACCTGCCGTCGATCCCGCTCTGGTACCAGGGCACCACGGGTGGCCACAGCGAGAGCGTCGACAACGTCGCCTTCGGGTGGAACTCCGTGCCGATCTTCAACGAGATCACGAAGGGCTAACCCTCTTCGCCGAGGCCCCGGACATCGCGTTCGGGGCCTCGGCATCGTTGGTCCCGGTCTTGTCCGGGGCCGATTCCCGCGAGGATCCGGACACAGCCGTCCGATCCTCGCCACATGTGAGCCACCCGAAAGACGACGCACCATGCCATCCACTTTTGAGCGGAGGAGCGGCGCATGCTGAGATACATCCTCTTCCGCATCCTCCAGGTGATCCCAGTGCTGCTGGGCACCACCTTCCTGATCTACTTCATGGTCTTCGCCATGCCCGGCGACCCGGTCGCCGCGATGTTCGGCGACAAGGTCCCGAGCGATGCCGTGCTCGAGCGGCTGCGCGAGCAGTACAACCTCGACAAGCCGTTCTTCATCCAGTACCTGCTGTACCTGCAGGGGATCTTCGTCGGCGACTTCGGCATGAGCTTCTCCGGTGAGCCCGTCTCCGAGATCCTGGCGCGCACCTTCCCGGTGACCATCCGCCTCGCGGTCATGGCGATCATCATCTCGCTGGGCCTCGCGATCGTGATCGGCCTGTTCTCGGGTCTGCGCAAGGGCAAGCTCTTCGACAACATCAACCTGATCATCGGGCTGATCTTCATGAGCATCCCGATCTTCGTGATCGCCTTCATCGCCCAGTTCGGCCTCGGCCTGAAACTCGGCTGGTTCAGCCCCACAGTCGGGGCGGGGGCGCCGATCCAGGATCTGCTGCTCCCCGCCATCGTGCTGGGCGTCAGCCTGTACGCGACGAGCATGCGCCTGACGCGCGCGTCGGTCATCGACACGCTCAATCAGGACTTCGTGCGCACCGCGTACGCGAAGGGACTGAGCCGGGGCCGCGTGATCCCGGTGCACGTGCTCCGCAACTCGCTGATCCCGACGATCACGAACACCGCGACCGACTTCGGCATCCTCATGGTCGGTGCCACGGTGACCGAGGGCATCTTCAACGTGCCCGGCGTCGGCAACGTGCTGTTCAACGCGATCCTGAAGGGGGAGAACACCACGGTCGTCTCCTTCGTGACCGTGATGGTGCTCATCTACCTCGGCGTCAACCTCGTCGTCGACCTCCTGTACGCCGTGCTCGATCCGAGGATCCGCTATGTCTGAGTCGCACTCCGCACCGCAGTCTGCTCCGCAGCAGCCCGCGCGCGGCGCGAAGCCGCCCATCGTCCACTTCGTGGCCCCGATCGACGAGACGCCCGTCGTCGCCGTCGACGCGGTCCGGATCGCCGAGAAGAAGTCGACGCTCTGGCTCGACGCGTGGCGCGACATGCGCCGCCGCCCGATGTTCTGGATCTCCGCCGCGATCATCCTGCTCGTGGGCCTCGTCTCGCTGCTGCCGGGTCTCTTCACGCAGGTGGATCCGCGGGCCTGCTCGCTGGCGTTCTCGAACGCGGGGCCGGAGGCCGGTCACCCGCTCGGGTTCAACAAGCAGGGCTGCGACGTCTACTCGCGCATCGTCTACGGCGCCTCGACGTCGGTCTCCGTCGGTCTGCTCGTGATCCTCATCACGTTCGTGGTGGGCACGGTCATGGGCGCGCTCGCCGGCTTCTTCGGCGGCATCATGGACACGATCCTGTCCCGTCTGGGCGACATCTTCTTCTCGATCCCCTACATCCTCGCGGCCGTCGTCGTGATGAGCGTGCTGTCGGATCACCGCAACCCGTTCGTCATCGCGCTCGCGATCGGCGGGTTCTCGTGGCCGATCACCGCGCGCATCGTGCGCAGCGAGATCCTGCGGGTGAAGAACGCGGACTTCGTGATGGCGTCGGAGTCGCTCGGGCTGTCGCGCCCCCGCACGCTGCTGCGGCACGTGCTGCCGAACTCGATCGCCCCCGCGATCGTCGTCACGACCATCTCGCTCGCGTCGGCGATCGTGGCCGAGGCGACGCTGTCGTTCCTGGGCGTCGGGCTGCCCCCCGGCGACTACATCAGCTGGGGCAATGACATCAGTGCGGCGCAGCTCTCGCTCCGCACCGATCCGATGCCGCTGATCTACCCGTCCATCGCGCTGACCGTCACCGTGCTGGGCTTCATCCTGCTGGGCGAGGTCGTTCGCGACGCGCTCGATCCGAAGGCGAGGGCTCGGCGATGAGCGAACACAACCCACAGGGGGGCGAGGCGTTCATGCAGCCGCTGCTCCGCGTGCGCGACCTGAAGGTCGCGTTCAAGGTCGATCGGGCGATGAACGAGGTGCTGCACGGCATCGATCTCGACGTCTACCCGGGCGAGACCGTCGCGATCGTCGGCGAGTCGGGTTCCGGCAAGTCGACCACGATGCACGCGGTCATGAACCTGCTTCCCGGCACGGGCCGGATCACCGAGGGCTCGGTGCTCTGGAACGGGCGCGAGCTCGTCGGGATCCACCGGCGCGACATGGAGTCGATCCGCGGTCGCGAGATCGGTCTCGTGCCCCAGGACCCGATGTCCAACCTGAACCCGGTGTGGTCGGTCGGGTTCCAGGTCGAGGAGGCGATCCGGGCGAACGGCGTCGCGAAGGGCCGCAAGGCGGTGCGCGAGCGCGCCGTCGAGGTGCTGCAGCAGGCCGGGCTGCAGGACGCCGAGAAGCGCATGAAGCAGTTCCCGCACCAGTTCTCGGGAGGCATGAAGCAGCGTGCGCTCATCGGCATCGGGCTCTCCGCCGACCCGCAGCTGCTGATCGCGGACGAGCCGACCTCGGCGCTCGACGTCACGGTGCAGCGGGTGGTCCTGGATCACCTCGCGAAGATGACGAGCGAGCTCGGCACGGCCGTGGTGTTCATCACGCACGACCTCGGCCTCGCCGCCGAGCGCGCCGAGAAGCTGATCGTGATGTACAAGGGCAACATCGTGGAGTCGGGGCCGAGCCGCGAGATCCTCGAGCGTCCGCAGCATCCGTACACGAAGCGGCTCGTCTCGGCCGCGCCCAGTCTGGCCTCGCGCCGGATCGGGAGCGATGCCGAGCTGCCCGCCGCGCCGACCGAGTCGTTCGACGTCGCCGCGCTCACCGCGAGCGCGCGCGAGACGGTGGCGCACGGTCAGCCGATGATCGAGGTCGCGGATCTCGGCAAGGTGTACAAGATCCGGAAGGGCAACTTCAGCTCCGAGGACTTCCACGCCGTGTCCGACGCCACGTTCACCGTGAACAAGGGCGAGACACTCGCGCTCGTGGGGGAGTCCGGCTCGGGCAAGTCCACGATCGCGAAGATGGTGCTGCAGCTCGAGAAGCCGACCTCGGGGAGCATCCGGATCGCCGGCAAGGAGACCGCCGGGCTCTCCGGCAAGGGCCTCTTCGATCTGCGGCGCACGCTGCAGCCGGTGTTCCAGGATCCCTACGGTTCGCTCGATCCGCTCACCAACATCGGCAACACGATCATGGAGCCGCTGAAGATCCACGGCGTGGGCGACGCTGCGAGCCGCAAGGCCCGGGTGCTCGAGCTGCTCGATCAGGTGGCGCTGCCGCGCGAGCTGGCGAGCCGGTACCCGAACGAGCTCTCGGGCGGGCAGCGGCAGCGCGTCGCGGTCGCGCGCGGGCTGGCGCTGAAGCCCGACATCCTCATCCTCGACGAGGCGGTGTCGGCCCTCGACGTGCTGGTGCAGGCGCAGATTCTGGATCTCCTCGCGGAGCTGCAGCGCGAGCTGGGGCTGACCTACCTGTTCATCACGCACGACCTCGCGGTCGTCCGGCTCATCGCGGATCGTGTGTGCGTGATGCAGAAGGGACGGATCGTGGAGCAGGCGACGACCGAGGAGGTCTTCGAGCGCCCGCAGCAGGAGTACACGAAGAACCTGCTGGCCGCGATCCCCGGTGCACATATCGAGCTCGGGGTGTAGCGAGGCCATCCTCTCCCTTTTCCTCTTCGAGTGAACGTGAATGCCCCGTGTGGAGTCTCACACGGGGCATTCACGTTCACTCGGGGTGGTGTGGGGATGGGTGGGGGCGCGTGGCGCGGCTTGGTGTGGCGCGGCGCGGCGCGGAAAGCGCGGGCTAGACGCGGCGGGACCGCAGAACCACGAGCACGCACACGATCGCGATGGCCGAGGTCGTCAGCATCGTGAGCGCCATCGGCAGCGCCGTGTGCTCGCCCCACGCGCCCACGATCGGGGACACGATGCTGCCGCCCAGGAACTGGGAGGCGCCGAGGAGCGCGGATCCCGACCCGCGGGCGAAATCGGCGAGGCCCAGTGCGATCGCCGAAGTGTTCGCCATGACGAGCGCCACCCCGCCGCTCAGCACGAACGCGCTCGGGATGAATCCCGCCGCCGTCAGCGTGCCGGTCGTCGCGAACACCGTCATCGCCACCGCGGCGAGCAGCACGAGACCACTGCCAATGAGGAGCATCCGGATCGGGCTGGCACGCCCGGCGAAGCGCGCGTTCAGCAGATTCGCAGCGACCATCGACAGGGCGCCCACCGCGAACGCGAGGGAGAACTGCGTCGGCGACATGCCGAGCATCACCTGGGCGACGAACGGCGACGCCGAGATGTAGGCGAGCAGCGTGCCGAACGCCATGCCCACGACCACCATCAGGAGCAAGAAGTTCCGATCCCGGATCAAGCGCGCGAAGTTCGCGAGGGTGCGGCTGATGCCGCCCACGTGGCGCTGGTCCCGCGGGAGCGACTCGTGCACGAAGAGGCACGCGAGCGCGAACATCAGCACCGTCACGGCCGCGACCACCGCGAGCACACCGCGCCAGCCCCAGAACTCGCTGATCACCCCGCCGGCGAGCGGCGCGATCAGGGGCGCGATCGCCACCATCATGGCAAGCAGGCTGAACGCGCGCACCGCGGCGGAGCCCTTCTCGGTGTCGGCGATCACCGCGCGGCTCAGCACGATGCCGGCGGCGCCCGACAACCCCTGCACGGTGCGCAGGGCGATGAAGATCTCGACGTTCGGGGTGAACGTCATCGCGATGCTCGACGCCGCGAACACCGCCAGCGCGATGATGAGCACCCCGCGCCGCCCCCAGCGGTCGGAGAGCGGGCCGAGGAAGAGCTGGCCGATCCCGAGCCCGAGCATGAACGTGGTGAGGGTGAGCTGCACCGAGGAGGGATTCGAGCCGAGGTCGGTGGCGATGTCCGTGAAGGCCGGCAGATACATGTCGGTCGCGAGCGGCCCGACCGCGGCGATCACCGCGAGCACGACGAGCAGGCCGGGGGTCAGTCGGGGCGATTCCGGCCTCATGATCGTCGGCGTCGCCTTTCCCTGTGGTATTTTGACGCAGCGGCGCCAGGTATCCGTTAGAATTGTGCGTCGGCCGTCCCTGGCATCCTGCCCAGGTTCATCTCTGGCCGTGCCCGGCAACCCGCTGTGCCGGCGATCCGTTCGTCTCGTTAGGACTCCACTTTTATGGCTCTCGCCACACGCGAAGACCTCCGTAACGTCGCTATTGTCGCACACGTCGACCACGGAAAGACGACGCTCGTCGATGCCATGCTGCGGCAGACGAACTCGTTCGACGCCCACGCCGAGATGGACGATCGGGTCATGGACTCGAATGATCTCGAGCGTGAGAAGGGCATCACGATCCTGGCCAAGAACACGGCCATCACCTACGAGGGTGCGCACGCCAAGGGCACGCCGATCGTCATCAACGTCGTCGACACCCCGGGCCACGCCGACTTCGGCGGCGAGGTCGAGCGCGCGCTGTCCATGGTCGACGGTGTCGTGCTGCTCGTCGACGCGTCGGAGGGCCCGCTGCCCCAGACCCGCTTCGTGCTGCGCAAGGCGCTCGAGGCGAAGCTCCCCGTGATCCTCGCGGTGAACAAGACGGACCGCGCCGACGCGCGCATCGAAGAGGTCGAGGGGGAGGCGCAGGATCTGCTGCTCGGCCTCGCGTCCGATCTCTCCGAGGATCACCCCGACATCGACGTGGACGCGGTGCTCGATGTACCGACCGTGTACCTCTCGGGCCGCGCCGGCGCCGCGAGCCACAACCGTCCCGCCGACGCGTCGTTGCCCGACAACCCGGATCTCGAGCCGCTCTTCGAGACGATCCTCGACCGCGTGCCGGCTCCGAGCTTCGACGACGAGGCGCCGCTCCAGGCCCACGTCACGAACCTCGACTCCTCGCCGTTCCTCGGCCGTATCGCGCTGCTGCGCGTGCACAACGGCTGGATCCACAAGGGCGAGACCGTCGCCTGGGTGAAGCTCGACGGCAGCGTGCAGAACGTGCGCATCACCGAGCTGCTGCTGACGAAGGCGCTGACCCGTTACCCGGCCGAGAAGGCGGGCCCCGGTGACATCGTCGCGATCGCGGGCATCGAGGACATCACGATCGGCGAGACCATCAGCGACGCCGACGACGTGCGCCCACTCCCGGCGATCATGATCGACGAGCCGGCCATCTCCATGACGATCGGCGCCAACACCTCGCCGCTCGTCGGCAAGGTCAAGGGGCACAAGCTCACCGCGCGCATGATCAAGGATCGCCTCGACCGCGAGCTCATCGGCAACGTGTCGCTGCGCGTGCTCGACACCGAGCGCCCGGACGCGTGGGAGGTGCAGGGACGCGGCGAGCTCGCGCTCGCGATCCTCGTCGAGAACATGCGCCGCGAGGGCTTCGAGCTCACCGTGGGCAAGCCCCAGGTGGTCACCAAGCAGGTCGACGGCAAGACGCACGAGCCCTACGAGCATCTCACGATCGATACCCCCGAAGAGCACCTCGGTGCGATCACGCAGCTCCTCGCGAACCGCAAGGGCCGCATGGAGAACATGGTGAACAACGGCACCGGCTGGGTGCGCATGGAGTTCATCGTGCCGTCGCGCGGGCTCATCGGCTTCCGCTCGGAGTTCATGACCACCACCCGCGGCACCGGCATCGCGAACGCGATCCTGCACGGCTACGACGTGTGGGCCGGCCCGATCGTCACCCGCAACAACGGGTCGATCGTCGCCGACCGCCAGGGTGTCGTGACCCCGTTCTCCCTCATCAACCTGCAGGAGCGCATGTCGTTCTTCGTGCAGCCGACGGCCGAGGTCTACGAGGGCATGGTCATCGGCGAGAACTCGCGCTCCGAGGACATGGACGTGAACATCACCAAGGAGAAGAAGCTCACCAACATGCGTGCGGCCTCCTCCGACTCCTTCGAGTCCATGACCCCGCCGCGCCAGCTCACCCTCGAGGAATGCCTGGAGTTCGCCCGCGAGGACGAGTGCGTGGAGGTCACCCCCGAAGAGGTGCGCATCCGCAAGGTCGTGCTCGATGCGAACGCTCGTGCGCGTTCCGCATCGCGGATCAAGAACCAGAAGTAAGGCCTTCCCGCCCGTGACAGCGCGGGGTCGGACACGCAGCAACGTGTGTCCGGCCCCGCGCTGTGCTGTACGGGCGGGTAGGTGTCGGTGCGCGGTGTCGGTGTCGGCGTATGCGCGGTGTCGGCGGCGAGGCGTATGATCTGGGCATGTCCGTGATCCACGCCACCACCATGCACCCGTCGAAGCTCGAACTGCTCGCGGAGTGGCTGCCGCTCCAGCCGTGGTTCTCCGGCGACATCGCGCAACTCAGCTCGCTCGGCGCATACCGCTTCGACGACCCGGAGGGCGAGGTCGGACTCGAGGGCTACCTGCTGACGGCCGGTGGCGACACCGTGTACCACGTGCCGCTCAGCTATCGCGGGGCGCTGCTCGAGGGCGGTGAGGCGTCCCTCGTCGGCACCTCCGAGCACGGGGTGCTCGGCACGCGGTGGATCAGCGACGCGACCGGGGACCCGGTGTATCGCGCCGTGCTCGCCACCGCGGTCGCCCAGGGGGGATCGGAGGCTCAGCTCGTGCTGCGGAACGCCGACGGCGCCGAGTCGGCACTCGAGCGGGCCGTGCACGTGCGGGGCTCAGGATCCGCGGGCGCGCCCGTGCCCGGGCTGTGGGACGCCGTCGCGGAGGAGCACGGCGACTGGGTGGAGCTCTCGACGCCGCTCGCGACGCTCGCCGTACGGCGGGTCGTGGATCCGGCGGTGCCGTCCCCGGCGATCCCGTCGCTGGCGGTGCCGACGACCGAGGTGCTGCGCGCCACGTGGCCGGGGCAGCTCGAGCCGACGGTGCTCGCGGCGTTGGTGGTGTAGCGCCGCGCTGAGGTGCCGTGCGGCGGTGCCGTGCGGCGGTGCCGTGCATCGGTGGTTCGCGGCGGTGCGTCGCGACCCGCCGTGCGGCGCTCTCCAGTGCCCGCCCGTTTTCGTTTTTTGCCGACGACCCGATAGAGTATTCCTTGCGTGAAAGCGCGATCGGGATGTGGCGCAGCTTGGTAGCGCACGTCGTTCGGGACGACGGGGTCGCAGGTTCAAATCCTGTCATCCCGACAGAGAGCCCCGGAACACCGCTGAGATTTCAGTGGAGTTCCGGGGCTCTGTTGTTGGTGGGCTGTGGTGTTTCCGGCCCGACGTTCCGGGGTCACTTCGGGGGAGTGTCGACCGCGTCGCACCACGCCAAACTGACCCCGCAACGGGCGTGCTGCATCATCGGCCCGCCGCCGGCCCGCCGCCAGCCCGCCGCTCAGCCCAGCTCCGCCGCCTCCGCGTCGGTCAGCTCCAGCTCGCGGCCGTTGTCGCCCAGCCAGAAGTGATGGCGCTGGCCGGGCAACGGATCCGTGCGCATGACGAGCGTGTACGTCGCGCCATCGAGCACCTTCACCCGCTGAGCCGCGCGCGCCTTCTTCTGCCGCTCGTCGGAGATGAGCCCGAAGGCGATTCCGATGGCCAGGCCGGCGCTCAACCAGACCCCGACGTTGTCCGTCAGCAGGCCGATCACGAGGCCGAGCGGCAGGCCGATGCCGATACCGAGCGACAAACCGTAGTTGGGGTTCGACTGCGGTGAGCTCGACCGAGACCGTTGCGATGCGTTCATGGGGTGCTCCCTTCTGCGTACGTCCCATTCTCATCGCGGGCTCGGGCTCGCACTTCCCTCGGTCGGGGGATCCTCTCCGCCCCGCGGCGGATCTCGCCGCGCCCCGGTTCGGGAACGGTGGATCGATCCGCCGTTGGTAGATTGAGAACCATGTTCAATAGATGGGCCCGCACCGATCGCACCGAACGCGGGACCTCGCCCGGGAGCGGATCGGGATCAGGATCCGGCAACAGGACCGGTTCGGGCCACGGGCACGGTCACTCACACGATCTGCCGAGCAGTGCCGTCGCCACGAGCCGGGTCGTCCGGATCGTGACGTTCGCCGTGCTGGCGGCCGTGGCCATCGCGACCGTGGCGGGGCTCGTGTCGCTCTGGCCGAACGGGAACCAGGTATCGGAGGTGGCGACCCAGAGCGGCACGACGGCCCAGGACGTGCGGTACGAGGAGGGAGAGATCCTCGGGATCACCGAGGAGTGCGCGACACCGGGATCACCTGAGTCGGATGCCGGCATGAGCGTGGGGGAGCGCTGCATCACGGCGAGCGTGGGCGTCCGATCCGGCCCCGACTCCGGCCGCATGCTCAGCCTGCCGGTCCGTGGCGCGCTCGCCGCAGCCGGACTGCAGACCGGCGACCGGGTCGAGCTCATCGCCTATACGGTCGCCCCGGCGGTGGCACAGGACACCCCGGGCGGCGCTGCCGCAGCGGACGACGCCGAGCCCGGCGCCGAGCCCGGCGCCGCGACCGACCCCGCGACCGACGCCGCAGCAGACGCCCCCGCCACCGAGTACGACGTCTCCGCGGCGAACTACGGCGTCTCCGGCGTCTTCCGCGGACTGCCGCTCGCCCTCCTCGCGCTGCTCTTCGTCGCGGTCGTCGTCTGGATCGGTCGAATCCGCGGATTCCTCGCGCTCGTCGCTCTCGCCGTGAGCGCCTGGGTGCTCCTCGCGTTCATCCTGCCCGCGCTCGTGACGGGGCAGCCGGGGCTCCCGGTCGCGCTCGTCGGATCGAGCGCGATCATGTTCGCGACCCTGTACTTCGTGCACGGGCCGACCATGCGCACGACCGCGGCGCTGATCGGCACCCTCTGTGGCATCCTGATCATGGCCGCCATCTCCCTCATCGCCGTGCATACCACCCGACTCAGTGGCATCGGAGACGAGGCATCCGGCGTCCTCTCCGGCGTCACCACCCAGATCGACTTCCGGGGGCTCCTCACCTGCGCCATCATCATCGCCGGGCTCGGGATCCTCAACGACGTCACCATCACCCAGGCTTCGGCGGTGTGGGAGCTGCGCGCGGCCGCCCCCGCGATGGCGCGGCGCGAGATCTACGCCCGCGCGATGCGGATCGGTCGCGACCACATCGCGTCGACCGTCTACACCGTGTTCTTCTCCTATGTCGGCGCCGCGCTCAGCGTGCTCCTGCTGCTGTACCTCACCGATCGACCGGTGCTGTCGCTCCTGACGAAGGAGGACATCGCGGTCGAGCTCGTGCGGACGTTCTGCGGTTCCATCGGTCTGGTGCTCGCCGTGCCGATCACGACCTGGGTGGCGACGCTGTTCACCCCGCCGGGGCTCGACGAGCTGCCGGAGCGGTGGCGCTCGACGGACGCGGCCGTCGTGCCCGAGCGGTCGTGACTAGACTGGGAGGCACGGAACGGTTTCGCTGAACGCTACAGGTGTTGGGGGCGTTGGAATGTTCGATCTGCGCGATGTCGCTCGCGGCCGCGAACTGGTGATGGTGTCGAATCGACTGCCGGTCGATCGGGTGCGGCTGCCCGACGGCTCGGCCGAGTGGCGCACGTCGCCCGGCGGGCTCGTCACCGCGGTCGAGCCGATCGTGCGCGAGCTCGGCTGCCTCTGGGTGGGCTGGGCCGGCAGTACGGACGAGGAGATCGAGCCGTTCGAGATCGGGTCGATGCGCCTCGCGCCGATCCCGCTCAGCAGCGATGAGATGGCGTCCTACTACGAGGGCTTCTCGAACGGCACGCTCTGGCCGCTCTACCACGACGTGATCTCGGCGCCGGTGTACCACCGCACCTGGTGGGATTCCTACCAGCGGGTGAACCGCCGCTTCGCCGAGCGCGTCGCCGAGGAGGCCGCTGAGGGGGCCATCGTCTGGGTCCACGACTACCAGCTGCAGCTCGTGCCCGAGATGCTGCGCGAGCTCCGCCCCGACGTCACGATCGCGTTCTTCCTGCACATCCCGTTCCCGCCGCGCAGCCTGTTCGCGCAGCTGCCGTGGCGGCGGCAGATCACGCGCGGTCTGCTCGGCGCCGACGTGATCGGCTTCCAGCGCGTGCAGGACGCGGTGAACTTCCGCTTCGTCACGGAGCGCTACGCCGGTGCTCCGGCACGCGGCAACACCATCGTGATCCCGGAGGCACCGGGGCGCCCGTCGCGCTCGGTGCTGGCGCAGGAATTCCCGATCTCCATCGACGCCGGCGGCTTCGAGGCGCTCGCCGCGAGCCCCGAGGTGCGGCACCGCGCGCAGGAGATCCGGGAAGAGCTCGGCACGGATCGCACGATCCTGCTCGGGGTCGACCGATTGGACTACACGAAGGGGATCCGGCACCGCCTGAAGGCCTTCGAGGAACTGCTCGAGGACGGCGAGATCAGCGCGCAGGACACGGTGCTCGTGCAGGTCGCGAGCCCGAGTCGTGAGCAGGTCGAGGCCTATCAGCGCTTGCGCGAAGAAGTCGAGGTGACGGTCGGGCGGATCAACGGCGCCCACGGATCGATCGGGCATGCCCCGCTCGTCTACCTGCACCGGGGCTACTCGCGCGACGAGATGGCCGCGCTCTACCTCGCCGCCGACGTCGCGGTCGTCACGCCGCTGCGCGACGGCATGAACCTCGTGGCCAAGGAGTACGTCGCCTGCCGCGCCGACGAGGGCGGCGCGCTGATCCTGAGCGAGTTCACCGGCGCCGCTGATGAACTGCGCGACGCCCTGCTCATCAACCCTCACGACATCGAGGGGGTCAAAGCCGCGATGCTGCGTGCGATCCACCTGCCGCGAGATGAGCAGCGCCGTCGTATGCGGTCGCTGCGCCGTGCAGTGTACGACAACGATGTCGCGCACTGGGCGAATCAGTATCTCGGATCGGTCGCGGCGGTCGCGGAGAACCGGTCCCGGGTGCTGGAACAGGCGCAGAGCCCGGAGGGGCCCGAGCCGACCGCCGCACCCGAGGTGTTCGTCTCCAGCGCGCTGCGGGCGCGCTTGCGGCGGCTCGCGACCGCCCCCACCCTCATCGTGGCCAGCGACTTCGACGGCACGCTCGCGCCGATCGTCGGCCGTCCGCAGGACGCGCGGATCCTGCCCCGAGCCCGCCAGGCGCTCGACGTGCTGCAGGAGTCGCCCGGGGTGCAGGTGATCCTGCTCACGGGGCGCTCCATCGACGGGCTCCAGGTCACGGGACTCGAGTCCGACGCCTGGATCCTGTCGGCGTCTCACGGCGCCGAGCTCACCGGGCTGGAGGCGGCGACCGGTGGCCGGGCGGGTGCCGGGACCGGGTCCGGCGCCGAGACCGAGGGCGTGGCATCGACCGCGACGGGCCCGCTCAGCGATGACGAGGAGCAGCGCCTCTCGCGCCTGTCGCGTCGCTTCGATCGGGTCTTCCGCGACGAGGACGGCGTGCGGCTCGAGCGGAAGCCGTTCGGGATCGTCGTGCACACCCGCGAGGTGGCGGAGGCCGAGCGCGCGGACGAGCTGCTCGCGGCGGCGGTGGAGCTGGGTGCCGTGCCGGGGATCCAGATGCGCGAGGGCAAGCAGGTCCGCGAGTTCTCGGTGCGCACGAGCGACAAGGGGTCGGCGCTGCAGCAGATCCGCGCGCTGCTGCCGGCGGCGCCGGTGCTGTTCCTCGGCGACGACGTGACGGACGAGGACGTGTTCCGCGTGCTCGGCCCCGACGACCTCGGGATCAAGGTCGGGGCGGGGGACACCGCGGCGAAGGAGCGGGTGAGTGACCCCGAGGCCGCGGCGATGGTGCTCGCGCAGTTGAGCGAGCTGCGCACCGGCATCGTGATCGGCACCGACGGGATCGCGCCGCACTAACTTATTCGCGATCTGCCGCACTAGCCAATCCGCGATCCGCCGCGCAAGCCCTTGCCGGGCCCCCGGTGCGCCGGGCAGGCTGGTGCCGGGCCCCGACAGGAGGCCCGCTGGGGACCGAGCGACGCCGGGCCCCGGAGGAAAGGACCGACGATGCACGCACCCGATGAGTTGACGTTCGGCGTCGAGGAGGAGTATCTCCTGCTCGACCGCGAGACCGGCCGACCAGCCGATCGTGCGGCCGAGATCATCCGTGAGCTGCCGATCCCCGGCGACCGCGCGGATCGCGAGTTCTTTTCCAGCCAGCTCGAGACCGCGACGGCGGTCTGCACCCGCGCGGACGAGGCGGAGGCGTCGCTCACGGAGTTCCGACGCGCCGCTTCCCGGATCGCCGCCGCGCACGGCGCCGTGCTCGCGGGCACAGGCCTCCCGCCGCTCGGCGGCGACGTCGCCGGCACCGTGACCCCGAAGTCCCGCTACCGCGAGATCCAGGCGACGGTGCGAACGGCGGCGGCGCACCAGTACGGTACGGGCACCCATGTGCACGTCGCCGTTCCGTCCCGCGACGCGGGCGTCGATGTGCTGGCCCGGCTCGCGCGGTGGAGCCCGGCGCTCCTCGCCCTCACCGCGAACTCGCCGCTGTGGTGCGGTGAACCGACGGGATTCGCGAGCTGGCGTCACATCAATGCGCTGCAGTGGCCGGTCACGGGATACCCGCCGCCGTTCGAGAGCGGCGCGGACTACACGCGCACCATCTCCGAGCTGGTCGCGAGCGACATTCTGATCGATCCCGGGCTCGTGACCTGGGTCGCCCGCCTCTCCGAGCGCTATCCGACGGTCGAGCTGCGGATCGCCGATGCTCAGCTCGCCGCGGCCGACGCGGTGGACTTCGCGCTGCTCGCCCGCGCCCTGGTGTCGGCGGCGCTGCGGGAGCACGAAGCCGGGATCCGGGCGCCGCGCCTCACACCGACGACCGTCGACGGGGCGATCTGGCTCGCCGCGCGCGATGGGCTCGAGGGGCGGCTCGTCGATCCGCTGCTGGGTGTGGCGCAGCCGGCCTTCGACCTCGTGGACCGCATGCGGGAGTCGGTCACCGCGGATCTCGACGCGGCCGGCGACCTCGGCCGGGTGACGGCGTACTTGGAGCGGCGACGACGGCTCGGGAGCCCGGCGCGGGTGCAGGAGGCTCGCTTCGCCGACGCCGGCATCGCCGGGCTGCTCGACCTGTACGCTGCGGGATCCGGGCGAGGCGCGGGCGCCGCGGAAGATCCCGGGCCCCCTGACCCTTCCGAGCGCTCCGGGCCGTCGCGTGGCTAGCGCCCGCCGCCCCATCACCCGCGAGATCGTCGATGGATCACCGATCTATCGGCTCCGCGGGCGTCGCATCACGCGGGTGCGAGAGATCGAGCGCCTCAACGCCCTGGCGATCCCGCCCGCCTGGGTCGACGTCGAGATCGCGCGCTCGCCCTCCGCGAAGGTGCTCGCCCGCGGACTCGACGCCGCGGGGCGGGTGCAGGCCATCTATCATCCGGCGTTCCGACGCAAGCAGGATCGCGCGAAGTTCACCCGCCTGATCCGTTTCGCCGACCAGCTGCCCGCGCTGCGCGCGCAGGTCGACCGCGACCTCCGCAAGCGCAGTCTCAGCCGTGAGCGTGTGGTGGCCTGCATCCTCCGCATCATCGACGAGGAGTACTTCCGCGTGGGCAACGCGGCGTATGCGCGGCGCCATCGCAGCTACGGCGCCACGACGCTGCGCACCTCCCACGCCACCGCGACGAGCACCTCGGTCACGTTCGATTTCGTCGGCAAGGGTGGCAAGCGGCACACGCGGACGATTCGGGATCGCCGGGTCGCCACGCTCATCGCGCGGCTCGAGGAGCTGCCCGGGGCGGAGCTGTTCCGGTTCCTGGACCAGGAGGAGCCCGGGGGAGAACCGATCGTGCGGAACGTCGACAGCCGGCACGTGAACGCGTACGTCAAGCGAGTGATGGGGGAGGAGTTCACCGCGAAGGACTTCCGCACCTGGGGCGGCACGATGCTCGCCACGTCCCGCCTCCTCGAGGTGGATCCGGTGGAGTTCGAGACGCCGACGTCGACGGCCCGGGCCGTCCGCGGCGTGGTCGCGGCGGTGGCCGAGCGGCTGGGCAACACCCCGGCGGTCACCCGGTCGTCGTACATCGATCCGCGGGTGCTTGCGGCCGCCGAGGATCCCGCGCTGCTCGCGCGCCTGCGCCGATCCCGCGCGCGGCTACGCGACCGACGCCACTGGAGCGCCGACGAGCAGTGCACGGTGCGGTTGCTCCGGGGCACGTAGGCGGGTGCCGGGATCCGGGGTTCGGATGCCGGGTCCTGGGCGCTGGGCCCGGGTGCCGACTTTGGGCGCAGGCTAACCGGTCGACGGGGAGATGTCGAGGCCTCGCCGCACGCGGTCGCGCGCCCGTAGCGTGGCAGGAGAGCACCGCGCGACCGGTGCGCAAGTCATCATCCGCCCCGTATCGCCGATTGGAGACCACCGTGCCGAAGCACAACCCGAGCCTCAAGGATCCCGAACTCTACGAGACGCTTCGAAGCGAGGGTGCCTCCGCGGAGAAGGCCGCGCGCATCTCCAACGCTGCGGCGAAGGAGGGGCGTTCGAAGGTCGGGCGGCGCGGGGGCAACGCCGAGGACTACGAGGACCGCACCGTGCCGGAGCTGCGGGCTCGCGCCCGCGAGCTGGGGCTGTCGGGGTATTCGAAGCTCCGCAAGCAGGAGCTGATCGACCTGCTCCGCGAGCACTGAGCCTGTGGCGCCGGGGTGCAGCGCCACACACCGTGGCGTGCAGCGCCGATTGCGGCGGAGATCTCACGTATAGCGGAGCGAATTCAGCGTTTCGCTCCGTAATTGCTGAGATCTCCGCACGCATTGACGCCTGATGGGTGCTGGTGGCCGATCCCGACCGCCATCCACGAGCCGCCGGCCATGCCGCCGCACCCTACGAACCGCCGAGCACCGCCTCGGTCGGCCCCGACTCGACCACGCGGCCGTCGCGCATCACCAGCACCCGGTCGGTGACCGCCCGGACCGCTGCGAGGTCGTGCGACACGAACACGAGCGTCAGCCGCCGCTCGCGCTGGAGATCCCGCAGCAGCGCCAGGATCCCCGCCTGCGTGGAGACGTCGAGGGCCGAGACGGGCTCGTCGCAGACGAGCACGTCGGGATCCGCGGCAATCGCGCGGGCGATCGCGATCCGCTGCCGCTGCCCGCCCGAGAGGGTGCTCGGGCGGCGGTGGGCGAGCTCGGGATCGAGGCCGACGCGTCGGAGCAGGTCGGCCGTGCTCGTGCCGGGGAGCCGGTTCGAAGCGGCGAGGATCCGTTCGACCCGCCACCGCGGATCGAACGTCGCGAGCGGATCCTGCGGGATCAGCCGGATCCGAAGGGCGGGATCCGCGCGGGTGATGGTGCCGGAGTCGACGCGTTCCGCGCCGACGAGCACCCGCGCGAGGGTCGTCTTGCCGGCCCCCGATTCGCCCACGACGCCGACGGCCTCGCCCCGGGCGAGGGTGAGGTCGACGTCGACGAGGGCGGCCGTCCCGCCCTCGTGCGCCGGGAACCTGCGGTGGATGCCGCGCATTTCGAGCACGGTGCCACCCGGTGCGGGCGGCGGCCCCGGCTTCGGCCCGGCGGGCATGGAGTCGATGAGGCGTCGCGTGACCGGGTGCTGCGGGTCTGCCAGGAGCTCGGCAGTGGAGCCCGTCTCGACGATGCGGCCGCGATCCATCACGGCGATGCGATCCGCGACGCGCGCAACGCTGCCGAGGTCGTGGCTCACCAGCAGCAGCGCGGTGCCGCGGGCGGTGATCGCGCGGAACTCCTCCAGGATGATCGACGCCGTCGACGGATCGAGCGCTGTCGTCGGTTCGTCGGCGATGAGCAGTCGGGGCTCGCCGATGAGTGCGGAGGCGATGAGCGCGCGCTGGCGCATCCCGCCCGAGAGCTGGTCCGAGCGCTGGGATGCGCGCAGCTCGGCGTGCGGCAGCCCCGCGTCACGGAGGGCCTGGAGTACCCGGGTGCGTCGCGCTGTCCCGCGGATCCCGCGGATGGTGAGGGTTTCCCCGACCTCGGCCGCGATGGTGCGCAGGGGATCGAGTGACTGGAGCGCGTCCTGCAGCACGAGCGACACCGTCGCGCCCCGCAGCGTCCGCCAGGTGCGCGGGCGCGCTCGGCGGACGTCCGTGCCCGACAGCGTGAAGGCCTCGGCGGCCACGTCCCAACCGGGTTCCGCCTGAGTGAGCCCCAGCAGGGTGCGCGTCAGCACCGACTTCCCGGCGCCGGATTCCCCCACGATCGCGAGGCACTCTCCGGCCGCGACGGTGAGGGAGACGCCGTCGAGGATCGGCGGTCGCTGCGGATGGCGTCGGTCATGACGCGCCACGCGCAGTCCGCGCACCGCGAGCACGGGCTCGGCGGAGTCGAGCGGTGCGGCGGGGTCGACGGGCGCGACGGGATCGAGCGGTGTCGTCGGATCCAGTGGTGCAGTGCTCATCGGAGGCCTCCGCTCGCGCCGAGCCGTCGGCCGAGGGCGGTGAGCGCCGCCGCGGTCGCGACGATCGCGAGGCCCGGGAACACCGTCATCCACCACGCCGTCGCGATGTAGACCCGACCGGAGTTGAGCATGGCCCCCCACTCGGGGGAGGGCGGCAGCGCGCCGAGCCCGAGGAAGCCGAGGGCGGAGACCCAGATGATCGCCTGCCCCACCCCGAGAGTCGCCGCCGAGGCCAGCGGCCAGAGCGAGTTCGGCGCGATGTGCCGGGTGAAGAGGCGGAGCGGACCCGTGCCGTCGAGCCTCGCCCACTCCACGTACCCGCTCTGGGAGATGCCGCGCACCCGTGCTCGCAGCATCCGCGCGTACCCGGGGATGGTCGCGAGCCCGATCGCGAGGGTCGACGTTGCGGGGCCACCGCCCATGACCGCGATGAAGAGCAGCGCCATGACCAGGGTCGGCAGGGCGAAGAGCACCTCGAATACCCGGGCGAGGAACGCGTCGAGAATCCGCGGTCCGAGCCCGGCGGCGAACCCCAGGACAGCGCCGATCCCGATCCCGATCCCGGTCGCGGCCAGCCCGATGCCGATCGAGGCGGCGGCGCCGTGCACCACCCGCGTGTAGAGGTCGCGCCCCGATTCGTCGGTGCCGAACGGGTGCGCGAGCGACGGGGGCTGCAGCGACGCGCGCGGGTCGATGGCGAGCGGATCGCCGGGCGCGAGCAGCCCCGGCGCGACCACGGTGACGGCCGTGAGCACCAGCACGACGAGCGCGGGCGCCAGGCCCCAGTCGAGCGCGGGCGGCCATCTGCGCCCCGTGTCCGCGGTCCGAGCCGCGGTCGCCGGCGCGCTCACGCCCCCACCGCCTCGGTCGGTGCCGGGGTGATTCCGGGCCGGGCGGAGTGCCGCGGGTCGACGAGCACCTCGATCGCGCTCGACAGCAGCAGGATGGCGACGTAGAGCAGCGCGATGACTGTCACCGCCCCGATGACCACCGGCACGTCGCGCACGGTCGCGGCCTCGAGCAGGAGCCGCCCGAGCCCCTGCCGGGCGAAGAGCGCCTCCACGACCACGGCACCGCTCAAGAGGGAGCCGTACGCCCAGCCCGAGAGGGCGATCGCGGGAAGTGCGGCGTGCCGGAGGGTGTGGGTCAGAAAGACGCGCGATTCCGAGGCCCCGCGCGAGCGAGCCGTCGTGGCGAACGGAGCGTCGTCGACCTCGGCGAGGGAGCCGTGGAGGATGTGCGCCAGGTAGCCCGCGATCGGTACGGCGAGGGTGATGACCGGGAGGATCAGCCCCGCGGGCTGCGCACCGGAGCTGGTCGCGGGCAGGATCCCGAGCCCGGTCGAGAAGACGAGGATGAGCACGGCCCCGAGGAAGAACTGCGGGACGACACTCGCGACGGTCTCGATCGCCGACAGGGTCGCGCGGACCAACGAGCCCGCCCGCCCGCGGCTCGTCGTAGCGATCAGGGTGCCGATCACCGCGAGCACCCAAGCGAGGGCCAGCGCCAGGGTGGCGAGCAGGATCGTCGGCGGCACGTTCTCCGCGAGGAGATCGGCGACGGGCTGCTTCCGCGCGTACGAGTCGCCGAACTGGAGCGTCGCGATGCGCCACAGCTGCGCGAGGTACTGCACGAAGACCGGCTGATCGAGCCCGTAGGCCTCCGTTGCGCGGGCGACCGCCTCCGGCCCCGCCTGCGAGCCGGGGCCGCCCATGATCGCCTCGAGCGGATCACCCGAGGCCCGCAGCGCGACGAAGACGACGGTCGCCGTGATCCAGACGACGAGCAGCGCGGAGCCGACGCGGGCGAGCACGCCGCGGAGGAGGCGTGTCGCTCGCCCGCCCCGTCGGCCGCCCGCCCGCTCGCTCACCCGGCCAGCCTACTCGGCGAGCTGCGCGTTGATGAAGGTCGGCGTGGCGACCGTGCCGAGGGTCGTGACGCCGCTCGCACCCCGCACGAGGAAGTGGTTCTGCTGGTCGTAGAGCGGCAGCACCGTGAAGCTCTCGAGGATCCGCTGCTGCGCATCGGCGTACAGCTCGGCGCGCTGGGCCTCGTCGAGCGTGGCGGAGGCCTCGTCGAGGATCGCATCGAGCTCGGGATCGGAGAGCTGGGCGTGGTTGGCGAAGTAGCCGGAGGGCGCGGGCACGATCCCGTCGGAGTGGTACAGGATCCGGAGCACGTCCGGGCCGACCTTCGTATAGGGCGCACTCACAGCCTCGTACTCGTTCGCGCCGAGGGCGCCGTACCACGTGCTCAGGTCGACCGGCGTGAGGATCACGTCGAAGCCGACCGCCGCGGCGTTCGCCTGGATCTGCTCGAAGAGCGACTGCTCGGCGGCGACCGACTGGTTGGTGCTGACGGGGAACCGGACGGTGAGTCGCTGGCCGTCCTTCACGCGGATGCCGTCCTCGTCGGTGGCGCTCCAGCCCGCCTCGTCGAGGAGGCGTTCGGCGGCTGCCGGGTCGGTGTCGAAGAGCGCGGCGTCGCTGACCGCGGTCGGCTCGGTGCTCGCGAGGGGTGAGGTCGAGCGATCGGCGGTACCGAGATAGAGGGACTCGATGCCGGGTTCCGGATCCGCTGCCCGGATGAACGCCTCGCGCACACGGACGTCGTCGAACGGCGCCTGCCCGGCGTTCAGCTCGATGCGGTTCACCGAACCCGGGCGCGGGGCGTCGATGTGCTCGATGCCGGAGCCGTCCTGCTCCGCGGCGACGATCGAGTCCGGCTGGGGGTTGTCGATCACGTGCACCTCGCCGGAGGTGAGCGCGGCGTACCGGGTCGCCGCGTCCGGGATGAAGCGCCACTCGATGCGGTCGAGGTGCGCCGGACCGGTGTGGTCTGCCTCGGGCCGGAGGTGCGGTAGTCCTCGTTGCGCACGAGGGTGACCTGCTGCTGCGGCGTCCACTCCTCGACCGTGAACGGGCCGGTGCCGATGGGGGCCGCGCAGTTCTCCTCCATGCCGCGGGCGATGCCGGCGGGGGACTGGATCGCGGTCCACTGCTGGCTCATCGACTCGAGCAGCGCCGAGTCGGGGGACGACAGGTGGAACCGCACGTGCGTTGCATCGACCGGCTCGACCTCGGTGATCTTCTCGACCGCGAGATAGCCGGTGGACGACTGGGTCTCGGGATCCTGCAGGTGCTCGATGTTCGCCTTGACGGCCTCCGCGTCGAGCGGGGTGCCGTCGGTGAACGTGACGTCCTCCTGCAGCGTGAAGTCCCAGGTCAGGCCGTCCGTGCTGGTCTCCCACTCGGTCGCGAGCCACGGGGTGATCGTGCCATCGGCGGTGCGCCCGACGAGCGGCTCCAGGTACTGGGTCGAGATCAGGGCTTGCGGGTAGTTGCCGCCCACGTGGGGGTCGAGGCAGGTGGGCTCCGCGTCGCCCGTGGCGTAGACGAGCGTGCCGCCGTCGACGGCGGTGGTGGTGGCGTCCGAGGGTCCGCTGGTGCAGGCGCTCAGGGCGAGGGCGCCGACCGCGGCCGCGGCGAGCACGGCGAGCGAGCGAGGAGAGGTGCGTGGCATGACGATCCCTACTTGTTAGATTCGGTACAACAAATGAATCCTAGCGCACCCGGCATGCCGATCTGGTCACGCGCGCACCTGCCGCGCGCACCCGCTGGCGTCGCTGCCGCGCGCATCCGCCGCGCGCACCCGCTGGCGTCGCTGCCGCGCGCATCCGCCGCGCGCCGATCCCCGCCTTCTTCGCCGAACGCCCCTCTTGATGCCGAACGCCCCCGATCTGCGCGCTCACTTCGGAGGCGTTCGGCGCGAATGGAGGCGTTCGACGTCAAAGGAGGGGCTGGACAGTACCGCAGTCAAGCGGGCACGACCACCGGCCGCGTCGACCACCGAACCCTCGGAATCGATCCTCTAGGCTGCTGGCATGTCCTCTACGCGCGGCCGCCCGCACGCCTCCTCGCACGCGATGCTCGCGGACGCCGCCTGCGAGCTGTTCCTCGAGCAGGGCTACGAGGCGACCTCGGTCACGGAGATCACCCGGAGAACCGGGGTGAGCCGCTCGAGCTTCTTCAACTACTTCTCGAGCAAGTCGGCGATCCTCTGGTTCGTGCTCGACGCGCAGATCGACGCACTGGCCGCCGCGCTCGAGGATCCGGCTACCCCGGTCGACGACGCACTCGCGGCGTTCGGCGGGGGACCCGTGCCCGAGACCCTGGCGCTCGCGATCGTCGAGGCGCGCACCATGCGGGTGGAGGAGGAGCTCGCACTCGGGCGCGCGGTGCGGCAGCTCCGGATCGCCGACCTTGTCGCACAGCGCCTGGAGCGCGACGGCACCGCGTCGATACGCGCCCAGATCACCGCCGGGGCGATCGCCGCCGCGCTCATCGCGTCCGTGTGGCGCTGGGCGGGACTCGGCGCGGGGCGCCACCGGTTGGAGGCGCAGGTGGCCGACGGGCTCGCGGAAGTCGCTGCGCTGCTCCGCTGAGATCGCTGCGCTGCTCCGCTGAGATCGCTGCGTTGGCCCCGCTGACGTCCGAAGTGGCCGATCCTCAGCTCGCGGAACCTTCGACGAATTCCAGGCGTCGCCACGCAGTGCGGGCCAGCCAGAGCTCGGACACGTGCGCGGTCGAGCGCACGGAGCGCCCGGTGGTCTCCTCGACGCGGTGCATGCGGTGCACGAGGGTCTGCCGGTGGATGCCGAGGGCGTCGGCAGTCGCTCCCCAGCGCAGATCGTGGTCGAGCAGGCAGAACAGCGTCTCCCTCAGCGCCGTCGCACGGGGGTCCGGATCGGCGAGGCCTCGGAGCACCGACGCGATGGCGTGCCGGGCCTCGCTGTCCGAGCGGGTCAGGAGCGTCAAGGGAGCGCCGCGATACTCCCTCCACGCAGAGCCCTCCGCCTGTGCGCGCTGGAGTTCCTCGGTCGCCTGCTCCACCGCGCTCGGCAGGTCCTCGAGTCGGGTGTGCGGAGCCGATCCGCCCGCCGGATGCCCGAGCTCGGCGAGCAGTTCCCGCAGCCGCGCGATCTGCGCCGATGGAGCGGCGATCACCACGGTGTCGCGCCGAACCGAGAGACCGAGGATGGGAATCCCTGCGAGAGCAACGGCCAGAGCCACCTGATCCGGCACGCCGAGCGGCACCGCGACGACCTGGAGCGCGTCCGCGTCCGCGGCGATGTCACCGAGGTGGTGGCGGGCCGCCCGCACCGCCTCGATGCGCCCCGCGAGCACACCGTCGAGTCGATGCGTCCAGCCCCCGATCTGATCGGACGCCGCCTGCAGGATCGCAGTGGCCTCCACGGCGAGCACCTGGGTGAGGTGGGCGAGCGTGAGGCTGTCGAGCGCGACCTCGCCGGCGATCAGCAGCCGCGTCGGCGGGCTGGACCGCAGAGACGTGGACCGCAGAGACGTGGACCGCAGGGCCGTGGATCGGGATCGACTGGAGAGCGGTGCGATGGACGGGGCGGCGGACCGGGACGCATCGAACCGGATCGTCCCGGGCCCGATCACGACGCAGCCCGTCGCCTCGTCGACGACGGTGAGATCCGCGCCGAACAGGTCCCGGAGGTACCGCCCCGAGCGGCGACCGTCGGTGTCCTGCCGAGCGACGGCCTGGTACAGCCTGGCGAGCTGGAGCACCGACATGGTCTGGCGATCGGCATTCGCCGCGGCGACGGTGCGGCCGATCGCGGCGAAGGGCACATCACCCCCGGTCGCGAGGACGGGGAACCCCCGCGCGTCCGCCTCCGCGAGCATGGCCTTGGTGAGCCGCGGCGCGATGCCGTCCTCGCCGATGGCGACGCCCGCGAGCCCGGCGTCGGCCAGCCGCGAGATGAACTGGCGTTGCGCGGCACTTCCGGACGGAACGCAGAGTCCGACGGTCATGAGCAGTTCGTGCGGTCCGAGCCAGCGGTCGGGCTCAGGGATCTCGCTCGCGTGCGCCCAGAGCACCGCGCGGTCGAGTCCGCCGCTCCCCGCCACGACCCGGGTGCCGAGCGTGGCATCGGCGACGAGGTCGCGCACGGTGAGTGCGGTGAGAGGCGGTGAAGGGGGCATGGTGATCACATTGTATAAAAACACGGCAAAATCCACACTTTTCACCGTGGTGGCGAACTACGGCGGCAGCCTAGCCTGACGGTACCACCCTCGAACCGAACGGAGCTCCGCGCATGTCCACTGTCACCACCCCTCCCCGGGTCGCTGTCATCGGCGCCGGGCTCGCAGGTCTCGCTGCCGCCGCGCGCCTGGTCGAAGGCGGAGCCGAGGTCGTCGTGTACGAGGCCCGGGATCGGGTCGGAGGTCGAGTTTGGAGCGAGACGCTCCAGGTGTCCGGAGTGCCGCACCCGATCGAGCGCGGCGCGGAGTTCGTGCTCGCCGGGTACGACGTGCTGCGCGGTCTATGCGCCGAGCACGGGCTCGAACTCGTCGACACGGGCATGAGCTACTACGTGCGCACGCCCGCGGATCGCCCGAGTGTCACGACCGCCGACATGGCCGAGCTCGGCGGAGTCGCCGCTCGGGCGGCCGCCGAGGGGACCGGCGCCCGCTCCGTCGCCGACGTGCTCGACGTCATCGGTGTCGCGGGTCCGGCGCGCGAGGCCCTCGAGGCCCGCATCGAGATGTCGACGGCCGCGCGGGTGGATCAGGTCACTGCCGAGCACACGCTCGAGCACGTGGCCTCGTTCGAACCCCGGCCGAGCTGGCGGATCGGCGGCGGCAACCAGGGTCTGCCCGATGCGATGGCTGCGGCGCTCGGCAGCCGAGTGCGGCTCGGGGCCGCAGTGGAGGCGGTGGTGCAGGACGATGCGGTGGTGCGCGTGGTGTCGGGCGGCAGCGAGGACACGTACGACGCCGCCGTGATCGCCCTGCCGTTCGGGGTACTCACCGCGGGAGATGCGGTGCGCCTCGAGCTGCCCGAGTGGAAGCGCGCGGCGTTCGCCGGGGTCGTGCAGGGCAACGCCGCCAAGCTGCACCTCGCACTCGATGAGGTTCCCGAGCCGAGCGCCGTCATGAGCGTCGGCGATCGCTTCTGGACTTGGACCGCCAACGAACTCGGGGGTGGCGTGGGCCCTGTGCTGCACTGCTTCGGCGGTGAACTCGGCAAGCTCCGCGCGCTCGGGATCGAGTCGGGGAGCGCCGAGTGGGAGGCGCGGGTCCGCGCGCTGCGCTCGGACCTGGCGCTCGCCGCCTCACCCGCCGTCATGACTGCCTGGCCGCTCGATCCGCTCGCCCGCGGAGCGTACACGGCGCACGCTCCCGGGTTCGACGCGGATGATGCGCAGGCGCTCGAGGCCCCGGTCGGGCGTCTGCACTTCGCGGGGGAGTACGTGGACCCGGAGTTCACGGGACTGATGGAGGGCGCGCTGCGGAGCGGAGTGCGCGCTGCGAGCGCGATCCTGGCCGGCTGACCCCGCGATCCCGACCCTCTGATCCCAGCGGGTCAGCGCGGGGCGCGCCCGGTGAAGCGGTCCATTGAGGAGTACACGTGGAAGATCCGTCCCGCGATGCGGTCCCACAGTCGCGTCGGGAGGACGCCACGGAGCGCCATCGCCAGTTTGACGGTCCACGGTTTCATCACGACCGGGGTCCCGCGGAGCATTCCGGTCCAGGCGGCGCGGGCCGCCACCCCCGGGCGCATGATCGGCGTGAGCAGCGGACCCCGCGCCCCGGCGAACATGCCGGTCGACACGTAGCTCGGGCAGAACGTGGTGACGGCGAGGTGAGGGGCCCCGTCGCGCTCGAGTTCGAGGCGGAGGGATTCGCTCCACCCGATGAGCGCCCACTTCGACGCCGCGTAGACGCTCATGTTGGGGTTCGCGAGGGTGCCGGCGGCGGAGGCGATGTTGAGGATCCGCTTCGGGCGGCTCGCATCGGCGCGCATCTCGGGCAGCAGCTCCCGAGTCAGCCACATCGGTGCCAGGGTGTTGACCTCCAGCGTGCCGCGGATGTCGCGCTCGGCGTCGTGCTCCCAGAACGGTCGGCCGGTGACGATGCCGGCGTTGTTCACCAGCACGTCCACCGAGCCGAGCTGCGCGCGAACCTCGGCCACTCCGCGCCGGATGTCCGTCAGCGAGGCGAGGTCGACGATGAACGCCCGAACCGTGCACTCCGGGCCGTCGAGCTCCTCCGCCACCCGGCGGGCGGCGGGCTCGTCGCGGTCCCAGATCGCGATCGCCCGTGCGCCCTGGGCCCGTGCGGCGCGAGCGTAGAGCTCGCCCATGCCGCGGGCGGCGCCGGTGATCAGCACGACCGCGCCGGGGATCACGCCGCGTGCGGTGCCCGCCGAGGTGCCGGAGCGGGGGAAAAGATGGCGCCTCATGGCAGCTCCGAGGCCGGCACCGGGACGGGGGCGCCGCGATCCTGGAACGCGTGCTTCGGCACTACGAAGAGGAGGGCCGCCGCGGCCACGAACGCGGAGATGCTGCACACCAGCCACACGGTGACGTAGCCCTCGAAGGAGCCCGCGGTGCCTCCCGTCGCCCCGCCCGACGCGCCGTGCATGAGCGCGATCCCGAACACCGCCGAGGCGATCGCCCCGCCGACGGTCTTCGTCGAGTTCGTGAGCCCGGTGGCGACCCCGGTCTGGTGGGCAGGGGCGGCTGCGGCCGCGGCTGCGGGGAGCGCGGCGACGAGCGCCCCCGATCCGAGGCCCGCGACCATGATGTTCGTCACCATCTGCGCGTAGGTGTCGTGGAGCGGCACGAAGAGCAGGTACCCGACCCCGACGAGACCGGCCGCGCCGACGAGGGTGAGCCGGGGCGTCGCGATCCGGGCGACCCAGGGGTAGAGCAGCGCACCGATGATCATCGCGATCAGGTAGAGGCCGATGGCGAGCGAGGTCACGAAGCCCGTGGTCCCGAGGCCGTAGCCGTACACCTCGGGGTCCGTGCGGAGGAACGTCGAGAGCGGGGCCTGCGCGCCGAGGACGCTCATGCCGAAGAGCGCCGCCGTGAGGAACACCGGGGCGAGCGCGGGGGAGCGGAACAGCCGCACATCGATGAGCGGGTCGGGGTGGCGCAGCTCCCAGCGCGCGAACGGGATGATGAGCAAGATCCCGAGCACCACGACGATCCAGGAGATCGGGTCCCCGACGCCGTTCAGCCGGAGCAGGCTGAGGCCGCCCGTGAAGGCGATGAGCGCGAGCGAGATGAGGGAGAGGCCGACGAGGTCGAGCCGGCCGCCGAGCTGGTCCGGCGACTCCTGCACGCCGAACAGGATCACGAAGAAGCAGAGGGTGACGAGGATCCCCGGGATCAGCAGGACCACGGTGAGCGGGAGCGTGTCGACGAGTTGGCCGCCGAGCAGCGCCCCGGTGATCGCACCCGTCTCGAGCGCCGCGACGAGGATCCCCGCCGCTCGCGCCGTGACCAGCGAGCGGCCCTCCCTGCTCCGCGACCGCGACCAGATGAGTGCGATCTCGAGGGGGAGCCACACGACGTAGAATCCCTGGAGGGTCCACGCGACGAGGAACAGGACGAAGGAGTCGGTGAAGGGCAGCGCGAGGGTCGCGAGTGCGGTGATCGCGGTCGACCACAGCAGGATCCGCTTGTGTCCGACCATGTCGCCGAGCTTGGCGAGCGCCGGGACCACGAGGGCCGCGAGCATCAGCTGCGACCCCTCGAGCCAGTTCACGTCGGCGTCATTGACGCTCAGGTGCCGCGCGATGTCGGTGAGCATGGGGGTGTAGTACCCCTGCAGAAAGCCGCTCGTCAGCTCGACGAATGCCAGGAACCCGACGACACCCGCCAGCGTTCCGAGGGTCACTCGGTGCATGCTCACCCCTTTGTTCACCACCTGAGCAGATCCTAGGGCATCGGGGGCCCGGATCCGGGACCGCTGGCCCGGACCTCCAAGTCTCAGAGGCTCTGGAGCAGGGTGCGATGGAAGATCTCACCGCGCGCGAGCTCCGAGACCGCCACGCGCTCGTCGACGCCGTGGATCGTGGCGCGGAGCTCGGCCGACATGGCGAGCGGCGCGAATCGGTAGGTCGCGGGGGTGAAGCGGTGGAAGTGCCGCGAGTCGGTCGCGGCCATCATGACGTAGGGGACGGTACGCGCATCGGGGTGGGACCGGCCGACCGCGCGCTCGATGCACGCGAACTGCGCGTTGTCCGTCGCCGATTCGGGGGAGGGCTCGCCCGCGTCGAGCACCGTGACCTCGACCCGACGATCGCGGATCCTGCGGCGGATCCGGCGCACCGTGCTCGCGACGCTCTCGCCGAGGGCGATCCGCAGATTGATCGTGGCGCTGGCCTGCGACGGCAGGACGTTCGCCGCAGTGCCCCCGGCGAGCATGGTCGGCGCGACCGTGGTGCGGACGAGGGCCGCGGGTTCGCCGCCGAGCAGGCTGAAGACCCGAGCGGCGAGCGGCGGCGACGCCGCGAGGGTCCGGTAGAGGAGCCGGGCGGGGCCGCGGCTGCGCTCGGCGAACAGGCCGAGCATGCGCGTCACTCCGGCGGGCGTGCGCGCCGGGAACGTCGTCGGCGTGAGGCGCTGCACCGCGCGTGCGACACGACCCACCGCGGTGAGCGACGGCGGCGCCGAGGCGTGCCCGCCCTGGCCGCGGGCGCTCAGCCGCACGGTCGTCGCGCCCTTCTCGCCGACCCCCACCATCGCCGCCGTGCCCCGCACGAACGGCAGCGGCGCGTCCACCACGGCCCCGCCCTCGTCGAGCACGAGCCAGGGGGTGATGCCGCGCTCCTCGAACACCTCGGAGATCCGCAGGCCCGCGTCGCCGAAGGTTTCCTCGTTGCCACCGAACGACAGGAACACGTCGCGTGCCGGGGTGAAGCCCGCCGCCAGCAGGTTCTCCACCGCCTCGAGGACCACGAGCAGCGGGCCCTTGTCGTCCAGGGTGCCGCGGCCGTAGACGTAGCCGTCGGCGATGCGGCCCGCGAACGGCGGATGCGTCCACGCGTCGCTCTCATCGACGGGCACGACGTCGTAGTGCGCCATCAGCACGGCCGGGTCGGCGGCGGCGTCGATCCCGCGCCAGTGGAAGAGCAGCCCGAAGTCGGTGATCCGCTCGCGCTCCAGGTGCTCGTGGACGCGCGGGTACAGCTCCGCGAGCAGAACGACGAAGCGCTCGAACGGCTCGATCCCGCGCTCGTCGAGTTCCGCGGAGACCGTCGGGATCTGGATCATGCGCGACAGCCGCTCGGCAGCGCCGTCGCGCACCGTCGTCGGCTCACCCTGGTCGATCATGTCACCACCGTATCCTGCCGTACTCCGTGGGAGCACCGCCGTTAGAGCGCCGCCGCGAGCCGAGTGCCCTGGTCGATGGCCCGCTTCGCGTCGAGCTCACCGGCGACGTCCGCGCCGCCGATGAGGTGCGCGGTCACCCCGAGGCCGGCGAGCTCCCCGTGCAGCGCGCGTCGCGGCTCCTGGCCGGTGCAGAGCACGACGGAGTCGACGGCGAGCGTGCGGTCCTCGATCTCGCCGTCCCGGCCGCTGATCCGCACGTGCAGTCCGGCGTCGTCGATGCCGAGGTACTGCGCACCGGGGATCATCCGGACCCCGCGCCGCGCGAGCTCCGTGCGGTGGATCCAGCCGGTCGTCTTGCCGAGGCCCGCACCGAGCTTTCCCGGCTTCCGCTGCAGCATGACGACCTCGCGCGGGGACGGCGCCTCCGTCGGCGCGGTGACCCCGCCGCGGTGGGTGTAGCCGGCATCGACGCCCCAGTGCGCGAGGAACCCGGCGATGTCCTCGGGATCCTCGGGCTCCGCGGCCGTCAGGAACTCGGCCACGTCGAAGCCGATCCCGCCGGCACCGAGGATCGCGACGCGCTCGCCGACGGGAACCTTCTCGCGCAGCACCTCCAAGTACGTCACCACGCTGCGGTGGTCGAGCCCGGGGATGTCGGGGACCCGCGGTTCGACCCCCGCGGCGATGACGACCTCGTCGAACCCCGCGAGCTCGGTCGCCTCGGCGCGGTGCCCGAGGCGGAGCTCGACCCCCGTCTCGAGGATGCGCTGCCGGAAGTAGCGGAGCGTCTCGGCGAATTCGAACTTGCCCGGCACCTGGAGGGCGACATTCAGTTGCCCGCCGATCCGCTCGTCGGCCTCGAAGAGGGTGATGTCGTGACCGCGCGACGCCGCGGTCGTGGCGAAGGAGAGCCCCGCCGGTCCCGCGCCGACCACGGCGATGCGGCGGCGCTCCGCCGCGGGTGCGATGACGAGTTCGGTCTCGTGCGCGGCGCGCGGGTTGACGAGGCAGGAGGTGATCCGGCCCGAGAATGTGTGATCGAGGCACGCCTGATTGCACCCGATGCAGGTGTTGATGCGCTCCGGGGTGCCCGCGGCGGCCTTCGCGACGAACTCGGGATCCGCGAGGAACGGGCGGGCGAGCGAGACCATGTCGGCGGCGCCCGACGCGAGCACTTCCTCGGCGACCTCCGGGGTGTTGATCCGGTTCGTGGTGATGAGCGGGATCGAGACCTCGCCCGACAGCCGCTCCGTGACCCAGGCGAAGGCGCCTCGGGGAACCGACGTGGCGATGGTCGGGACCCGGGCCTCGTGCCAGCCGATCCCGGTGTTGATCATCGTCGCCCCTGCTGCCTCCACCCGACGGCCGAGGTCGATGACCTCGCTGAGCGTCGACCCGTCGGGGATGAGGTCGAGCATCGAGAGTCGGTAGATGAGGATCCAATCGTCGCCGACGGCCTCGCGCACGCGGCGCACGATCTCGACCGGGAAGCGCACCCGATTCGCGTAGTCTCCGCCCCAGGCGTCGGTGCGGTGGTTCGTGTGGCGCACGATGAACTCGTTGATGAGGTAGCCCTCCGAGCCCATGATCTCCACGCCGTCGTATCCGGCGCGCTGGGCAAGCACCGCCGTGCGCACGTAGTCGTCGATCGTGCGCTCGATGTCCTCCGCCGTGAGCTCCCGCGGGACGAGCGGCGAGATCGGGGCCTGGATCGGGCTCGGGGCGACGAGGGCGGGGTGCGCGGCGTACCGACCCGCGTGCAGGACCTGGAGGGCGATCCGGCCGCCCTCCGCGTGCACCGCGTCGGTGAGCACTCGGTGCTCGGCGGCCTCCGTCTCCGAGCTGAGCGTGGCGGCGCCGGGCGTCAGGCGGCCCTCCTCGTTCGGGGAGATGCCGCCGGTGACGATGAGGGCCGCACCGCCGCGGGCCCGTTCGCGATAGAACTCGGCCATGCGGGCGAAGCCGCCCGGGGCCTCCTCGAGGCCGAGGTGCATCGAGCCCATGAGTACACGGTTCGGGAGAGTGGTGAACCCGAGATCGAGCGGTGCGAAGAGGTGGGGGTAAGTCTGCGCTGACATGTGTCCCTGGGGTCTGGGGGCGGTGGTGAGTCCCTCGAATGTACGGGGAGTCACAACTGCGTGTCGAGCGGAGTGTGGCGAGTGTACAAAAGTGCGGGCGGGTGGGGTCGCGGGTTCGTTGCCCCGGCACGCTGCTCCGCGGCATCGGCACGTCCGCTCCGCGGCACCTGCCCCAAACGCACGGAAGGGGTGGGGCCGAAGCCCCACCCCTTCACCGTTTCCAGGTGCTTAGATCGCCTGGATGTTCGTTGCCTGCAGGCCCTTCTGGCCCTGCTCGACGTCGAACTCGACGCGCTGATCTTCGAACAGATCGCGGCGGCCGCTGCCCTGGATCGCGCTGAAGTGCGCGAAGACGTCGGCGGAACCGTCGTCAGGAGCGATGAAGCCGAAGCCCTTTTCGGAGTTGAACCATTTCACAGTGCCCTGAGCCATCTGTATTCCTTCGTGTTGCTGATCGCCGTGACGATCTTTGGGTGCCACGGCGACGGTGCCGACGTGGAGACTGGTAGCGTGCCGCGAGATCGCGACAAATAAAACGTGCTTGAGGTTTCCCAACGTTCGGCATTACTGGTCTTACGGCCTGAGCCTACCCCAAGACGCGCGTCTTGTCGTGGTTTCGTGACCTTCTTGTGTCCATGGGTGACGGTCACGTGAAAAAGGCCGCGTAATCGAGTCGATTCCAGGTGGATTCGCACGGCGGGCCGGCGGTGTACTCGAGGGTGGCGGTCTCCGGCGTGAGGATGGTCGAGGCGATCGTTTTCCACTGCGCTCCCTCGGGACTCGACGGGTCCGGGTGACAGCAGACGGAGTTGGGGGCCGCGACGTGATCGGTGAGTGCAACTCGGAGCGCCGCGTCCGGGTGCGGAACCGCCGTGGATCCGAGCCGGCGTTCGATGCGGCCGAAGCGCACGAAGCTATCCGACATGCCCACCGGAGCGAGATCGAAACCGTCGGGCACCCGATCGAGGAAGTGGTTCGTGTGGAAGAGCGCCCCGTCGCGCGCCACCTGCGGCCGCACGTTCCGGGGTCCGCCCGGAGAGGTCTCCAGGTTGAGGATCGCGCCGTCCGACCCGGCGAGCAGGTAATTGCCGGATGACGCTCGGGGGAGTCGCGAGACCGTCTCGAGCGCGGCCGCGACGTGCGGGCTGTCCGCGAGCGCCCGGATCACGCAGTGAAAGGGCACGCCGTCGGCGCGGCCGTCGAGCGACGTCACCAGCGTGTTCAGTCCGAGCGCGAGCCCGCTGGCAGTGAGGGTGATCTTGCCCAGCAGTCCCGCCTCGACCAGGGTGACGTAGTTTGGCAGGTCAGGTCGTTCGACCTCGAGGATCACGGTTCCCGGCTGCAGGAACGCGAGCCAGTCCCAGTTCTGCCCGATCACGGCCGCACCCGTGGACACCCGGTCCCCCTCGAAGGCGAAGGACGAGCACTCACCGGGGATCCGCGTCGATGTCGGCACCGACGCAACGGTGGCCCGGTGCAGGATTTCTGTGCGGCAATTGATCGTGAGGATCTCGTCGAAGCCGAGCCCGCTTCCCGTCGCGATCCCGCGCAGTTCGGTCACGAGATCGGGCAGATGCGTCTCAATCGCGGGCAAGTACCCGCGCGCCTGCGCGGTCGCCTCCGCCCACGAGACGCCCTGCGCCGCGAACGCGCGTTCGTAGCCGTCGCGGATGATCGCGATCTGGGTCGCGGCGAGGTGGCCATACTGCTCGGAGCGCGTCGCCGAGTCGCCGCTCACTCGGATCCTCGGGAACTCGCTCACCGTGCACCGCCGACGTCGAGTGTGAGGGGCCCGAACGCGCGGGTGTGCGCAACGATGTCACGGGTCGGGGCGATCCAAGCGCCGGTCTCCGCGAGGTGCTCCACGACCTGCTCGAGCATCGCGAGGCGCGATGGCCGTCCGATGAGCATGGGGTGCGTCGTCACCATCACGTGGCCGCCGACACTGGCGATACCCTCGATCTCGGGACGCCAGACATCGAGCACCTCCCGAGGCGACCGGATCGTCTTCTCCCAGGTGTCGTTGGCGAACCAGAAGTGCGGGGCGTCGTCGAGGATCCACGACACGGGGACCTCGACGAGGTCGTGATGTTCGTGGATGTAGGGCAGGAGATGGTCGAGCAGATTGGAGCTGTACCCGAAGCCGTGCTCGACGAGTAGATCGAGTGTGTTCGGGCTGAACTCCCACGAGGGCGATCGATACCCGGTCACGTCCGCACCGAGCTCCCGCAGCACCTCGAGCCCCTGATGGAGCTCCTCTCGTTCCTCGTCGACGGTGAGCGCCGTCGGGGAGATGTGGGAGTGACCGTGATGGCCGACCTCGTGGCCCGCCGCGATGATCCGGCGCACCGCGTCGGGGTGGCGCAGGGCGTCGCGCCCGCAGATGAAGAAGGTCGCGGTGATCCCGTGCCGTTCGAGCAGGTCGAGGATCAGAGGCACACCGACGCGGGGACCGTACCGCCCCTGCGACAGCACCCCTGGCGCTGCGGCGTTGGCCGGATTTTCTCCGACCCACACCTCTTCGGCGTCGAAATCGAAGCTCAGCGTCGCGGCGTACGAATGACCGTTCGGCCACTGAGTCATGTCATGCCTCCTTCGTGACGGGACCGGTCGAAGCCGGTCGGTGGTCGTCGAGGTTCGGCGCTCCCAGCCGTCCCTCGCGGGCGTCGCGACTCCGGAGCTCCGCCGAGCGGTGCGCCGGATCCCCGAACCCGCCACCGCCCGCGGTTTCGACACGGACGACGGTGCCGGGCTCGAGCACCCGCGACGTCTTCTGCGGGCGGTCGAGCACTGCGCCGTCGGGCCCGATCACGGTGATGATCGTCGGCCGGGCGGGGCCGCCCTCCCCGGCGCCCTCCGGAGCGAATCGCGCGTCGGTCTGCTCGGCGTAGAACGTCGCGTGCTGCGGGTGATCGAGGATCTCGTACTCTCGCACCAGACCCAGACCGCCGTTGAACTCTCCGAGCCCCTGGGAGCCGGGGCGGAACTCCGTCTTCCGGACGCGGATGCGGTAGTTGGTCTCGACGACCTCCGTCGGCATGATGCCGACGTTCGACATATAGGTGTCGACGCCGTCGATGCCGTCGCCGGTCGGGGTGGCGCCCGTGCCCCCGCCGACGACATCGGCCATGACGGACGGTCGATCGGTGCGCGGGTGGGTCGAACCGACATTGAAGCTGAAGAAGGTCACCGTGCTCGAGGCGACGGCGCGATCCGGCCAGATCTCGTACATCGCTCGGATGAGCGTGTCGGCGAGACGCTGGCAGGAATTGTGCCGGATCGAGACGGCTGCCGGGTGCCGGGGATTCACGACCGAACCTTCTGGGGCGATGATGTCGAGTGCGCGCAGGAGCCCGTCGTTCGAGCCGAGGCCGGGTGCGACGACGCAGCGGACGGCGTAGACGAGCCCCGCACGCGCGCTCGCCCACGGGATGTTCATCGCTCCGGCGGTCTGGGGATCCGATCCCGAGAGATCGATGGTGAGCCGGCTGCCCCGTTTTTCGATGCGAGCGTGGATCCGGGTGGGTGGGCCTCCGCGACCGTCGTCGTCGAGCGCTCCCTCCGCCTCGCCCACCCCGTCGGGAAGCGCGGAGAGGAGCCGCGAGACGGCGGACTCGACCGAGTCGAGCATGCGCTGCATCACCTCGCGCAGAGCCGGGGCTCCGTAGAGGGCGGCGAGCTCGTGCACGCGCTCCTCGCCGAGCCGGCAGGCCGCGCGCTGCGCGCGCAGATCGCTGAGCGTCGACAGCGGGTCGCGGATGTTCTCGGTCAGCAGGGCGACGAGGTCCTCGTTCTCCACGCCGGCGATGGAGAGCCGAACCGGAGGCATGACGACCCCCTCGCCGTAGAGCTCGGTGAGCTCGGGTCCCTCGCTCCCCGGGTTGACGCCGCCCACATCGATGTGGTGCGCCGCCGTGCCGGCCCACGCGGCCAGTGCGCCGTCGAGGAAGATGGGGATCACGACGTTGACGTCCGGGAGATGCATGGCGCCCTGGTAGGGGTGATTGCAGATAAACGCGTCGTGCTCGGAGATCCGTCCGCGCCAGCGCTCGAGAATCGACTGCACGACGAGGGACATGGCGCCGAGCTGCGCGGGAATGTAGTCGGCCTGCGCGACCAGATCGCCGTCCGCGGTGAAGAGGGCGCAGGAGAAGTCGTCCATGTCCCGGATGATCGGACTGTAGCTGGAGCGCTTGAGGACGCTCCCCATTTCCTCGGCGGCCGACTGCAGCGCCGCGGACGCGACCTCCGCGGTCACGGCGTCGATCAGGTGCGGTGCGGTCATCGTGCGTCCTCGTTTCGGGTCGGTTCGGTGACGACGATGTCGAGGGTGCTGGCCACCCGGCATCGTTGCCCCGGAAGGATGATCGTGGTCGCGTCCATCTGCTGGATGATGGCCGGTCCGGTGAAGTCGGTGCCGGGGAGGAGTCGGGAGCGATCGATGACCGGGAGCTCCACGGCCCCGATCCCCGGGAGTCGCACGTCCCGTCTCGCGAGGACCGCTGCATCGTCGAGTGGCCGAGGGACGCTCTCCCGTGCATGTTCAAGGGTGCGGTCCACGTCGCCGTTCGAGGTGAGACGGGCGGTCACGATCTCGACGGGCTCCAGCACATTGCTGTGACCGTAGCGTTCGCCGTGCGCTGCATGGAAAAGCTCGGGCACGCGCTGCAGGGTCTCCGGATTCCAATCGGTGAGAGGGATGTTGAGCTCGAAGCCCTGGCCCCGGTACCGGCAATCGAGCGAGGCGGTGGTCGAGATGCGGTCGGCCGCGATGCCGTCGTGCTGGAACTGCTCCACGGCCTCGGCCGCGGCATCATCGAACCACTCGCTGAGCGACGCGGACGTCTCCGCCGAGGCATCGCTCAGCAGGGTCTGGGAGTGATCGAGTCGCAGCCCGGCGACGAGGAGACCGTCGGCGGCGAAGAGGCCCGGCCGCAGCGGGATGATCGCGGACTTGAGCGCCAGATGCCGGAGCATCATGCCGGCGTGGAGGGGACCGGCGCCGCCGAACGGGACGAGGGCGAAGTCCCGAGAATCGAGGCCGCGCTCCACGCTGACCTTGCGCACCGCCCGGACCATGTGCGCCAGTCCGATGGCGAGAATCGCTTCAGCGCCCTCCTCGACCGACATCCCGAGCGGCTCGGCGATCCGCTGCACGGCCTGCCTCGCCAGGTCACGATCGATGACGAGCCCGCCCGCGAGCGCGCCGGCGCCGAGCGTGCCGAGCACGACATGGGCGTCACTGATGGTCGGTTCGATGCCGCCGCGCCCGTAACAGGCCGGCCCGGGCACCGCCTTCGCCGAGGCCGGTCCGACCTTCAGGCTGCCGGCTTGATCGATCCATGCGATGCTGCCGCCGCCGGCGCCGATGGTGTGGATGTCCACCGTCGGGGCGAGCAGTGTGTGATCCTGCACGTGCTGCACGGTCGTGAACGGGATCCGTCCGTCGCGGAGCAGGCAGACGTCGGTGGACGTACCGCCCATGTCGAGGCTGATCAGGTTGGGCTCGTCGAGCGATACGGCGAGGGCCGCCAGGCCCGCGACACCGCCGGCCGGGCCGGAGAGGACCAGCCGGTGCGCTTCGGCGCCGGCGCGGGCCGCGGGGACGCTGCCGCCGTTCGACTGCATGACGAGCAGCGGCGACGAGACGCCGCTGGCAGCGAGCGCTGCGCTCGCGCGGTTCAGGTATCGCTCGACGAGCGGACGCAGTGCGGCGTTGATCGCGGTCGTCGCGGTGCGCGGATACTCCCGGAACTCTCGGGCCACCTCCGACGAGAGCGTCACCGGGCGGTCGGGGAAGGCCGCTCGGAGGGCCTGGCCGACGACGCGCTCGTGCGCGTCATTGAGATAGCTGAACAGGAACGACACCGCGATGGCCTCGGGATCCGCGGCGCGGAGGCGTTCGATCAGGTCCGTCAGTTCCGCCGGGTCGATCGGGGACAGCACCCGGCCGGCAGAGTCAAGCCGCTCGTCGAGGTCGAAGCGGAGCTCGCGGGAGATGAGCTCCGAGGGGCGTTCCGGCGTGAGGCTGTAGACGTCGGGCCGATTCTGCTGCCGAAACCCGAGCACGTCGCGGAACCCGCGGGTGGTCACGAGAGCGGCTCGACCCAGCGATCCGGTGAGCGTGGCATTGGTGGCGACGGTCGTGCCGTGGCACACGAGCGCGACCTCGGTGAGGGGCACCCCGAGCGCCTCGAGGGAGGCCACGGCATCGCGCAGTCCCTGCGACGGGTCCTGGGGCGTGGAGGCGACCTTCGCCTCGCGCACCTCGCCGTCGGAGCGGCGCGCGATGGCGTCGGTGAAGGTCCCTCCGGCGTCGATGCTGATCGTCCACTGCCGTGCGGTCATCGGTGACTCCTGTTCGTGCCGGGCGGATCGAGGTGCCCGGTGATGCCAGTCTGAGCGTCTCCGGGCGCCGATACATGCGTCATTCGACGTACATCCACCGTGGAGCCCCGCGGTCGACGTCCGTCATTTGACCGATGCCCCCGGGCGGCCCTGACGCGAGGGTGGAGCCACGGCAGATCACCGCACGTCACGAGGAGGCACGGGTCCATGTCAGGAGTCACCAATGACCGGGGAGCGGCGCCGCGACCCGTCGCGATCGTGACGGGCGCCGCGTCGGGGATCGGCCTGGCGGCCGCCCGCCGATTCCTCCGATCGGGGTTCGCGGTCGGCATCTGCGATCGCTCCGAGGCGCTGCACCGTCTGTTCACGGCGGAGATCCGGGACGGGCTGGCCGTGGCGGTCATCGGTGATGTGACGGATGCCGGGGTGCGCGGTGCACTCGTAGATGCCGTGCGCTCGAGCTTCGGTCGACTCGACGTCCTCGTGAACAATGCCGCCACGGGAGGGGAGTCCGCCACGGTCGGTGCGCTCGACCTCGACGACCTCCGTCGGACCCTGGAGGTCAACGTGGTCGCCGTGATCGGACTCGTCCAGCTGGCCCTGCCGCTGCTCGTCGCATCCGGTGCGGGTCGGATCGTGAACGTGGGCTCACTGTTCGGCGACGAACCCGTGGCGGGCGGGGCGCCCTACTGCGTCAGCAAGGGTGCGATTCACACGCTGACACGCTCCCTCGCGGTGGAGCTCGGACCGCAGAACATCGTCTGCAACACGGTTGCGCCGGGGTACATCCTCACCCCGATGCACGCCGAGGAGGTCGAGTTCCAGGCGGCGGAGCGGGGCATGACGGCCGAGGAGCGGTACGCGGAGCTCCGGTCCGAGGTGCCACTCGGTCGCCACGGTACACCCGATGACGTGGCGTCGACGATCCTCTGGCTCGCGACGCCCGAGAGCGCCTACGTCACCGGGCAGAAGATCGCGGTGAACGGAGGGGTGGCGGTCGGATGATCGAGTGCCAGGGGGCGCCGGGCCTGGTGATCGCGGGAGACGCCGGGCCGGTCGTCGGTGCGCTCATCCGGCTCGCGGTGGCGCGGGGCTGGCGCGTGGCCTGCGTGGGACGTCACTCGGACCCCGAACTGGAACGGGCGGGCGCGGAGTGCATCCAGGTCGATTCCACGGAGTCCGAGGCGATCGAATCGGCGCTGTCGCGCCTCACCTCCTCGTGGCGGCAGCCGCCGGCGGCACTGGTCTACGCGGGAGGGATCGAGGCGCCGCTTGCGGCGGTCACCGAGTCGGTCACCCGCTGGGACCGGGTGCAGGACCGGCAATTGGGCGCCGCTTTTGTGTTCGCGCAGGCGGGCGCCAGGGAGATGCTCCGGTTGCGTGGCGGGGCTCCCGTCGACGACGGCTCGATCGTCTTTCTGGGAGAGGCCTCGGCGGCCCGCGGCATCCCGGGGTATCCGAGGGCGTCGTCCGGCGCCGCCGTCACGGGTATGACCGGGATGATGCGGCAACTGGCGGTGGAGTGGGGGCCCTACGGGATCCGGGTGAACATGCTCCAGGCCGGGCTCATCGCGGGTGGCGGCCTGCAGCCGGAGGAACTCTCCCGGAGGATCCCGCTGGGGCGCGAAGGGAGCCCCGAGGAGGTCGCGGAAGCTTGCTACTATCTGATCAGCAGGGCCTCGTCGTACGTCACGGGAGTGGCGCTCGCCGTCGACGGAGGGTTCTTGGCCACCTGACCCCGGGGTCGACTGGCGGAGGACACGGACCGGGAGAAGACGCATGCCGCACTGGGCGATCGAACGCACGATCACCGCAGATACGTCGGAGTCGATGCTGCCGTCGCAGGTCCCCGCAGAGATCTGGGCGTATGCGAAAGCGTTCCTCATCATCCATCGGCCGTCGCTCCGGTTTCTCTGGCGCAGCGACGACGAGTGGCTCGACGTGCAGTTCACCCGCGAGAGCAGCCGGGGGTCGCTCAGTCGGAGCCCGGATCGGATGATCGCCCGCGTCGAGCAGGTCGAGATGCCGCGCGGGATCACGGTGCGGGAGCTGGACGTGCTGACGCTTCTCGCACTCGGGCTCACGAACCTCGGCGTGGCCGAGCGCCTCGGCACCTCGGCACGCACGGTCTCGAGTCAGCTCGAGCGCCTCCTCGAGAAGCTGGATCAGAGCTCTCGCGGTGGCCTCGCCGCAATCGCGGTGGACCTCGGACTGCTGCGGATGCCGCTCCCGGGCGGCGCCCCCGAAAGCGGCGGCATCGGGGTCGCGGAACTCGAACTCGCCTTCCGGCACCGGCTCGATCGCGACCTCGAGCCGATCCGGAATCACTTCATGACCCGGGTGCCGATCCGCCTCGGGATCGTGGTGCCCGACAGCCCGGCGACGGACAGTGCACAGGCCCTCAACGGTGCGCTGCTCGCGATCGACGAGATCAACCAGCAGGGCGGCATCGGCGGGCGTATGATCGAGCCGATCCGCGAGGTCGTGCGCACCTTCGATTGGGACGACATCCGAGCCGGGCTCGGCCGCCTCTTCGACGCCGACGTGGATGCGATCATCACCACCTACGTCAGTGCCGAGCATCCGCAGTTCATGGAGGTGATCGCGGACTACGGCAAGCCGTTCCTCCACACGGCGACGTTCGAGGCCGACGTGCGCCGAGCCGAGCTCGAGCCGTGGAAGTACGGCATGATCTTCCAGACCTGCGCGTCGGAAACCTACTACGGTCCGGGCCTCCTGCGTCTCGTCCGCAAGCTCGAGCTCGCGGAGCTCTGGAGTCCTGCGCGACGCACGATCGTGCCGATCGAGATGCCCTCCGAAAGCATGCATCTCGCCACACCCGAGTTCCTGGCCCAGGCGGCCACGCAGGGCTGGCACGTCGCCGACCCGATCCGCACCCCCGTCGGGGAGACCGACTGGGACGACGTCATCGCGCGGGCTTCGGCGCACGACCCCAGTGTGATCCTCATCGCCAACTACATCGACAGCGAGCTGGTGGAGTTCCAGCGCGCGTTCCAGCGGGCACCGCTGCAGGCGCTGGTATACGGCATCTACTCGCCGTCGAGCCCATCCTTCATCGGGCAACTGGGCGAGCAGGCGGACGGGGTGATCTGGTCCACCACCACGGGCACCTACGACGACGATCTCGGCAGCCGCTTCCGCACGCAGTATCGTGCGAAGTACCGCGAGGACCCGGGCTGGTCGATCGCCGGGGCCGTGTACGACCAGGTTCGGATGCTGGCCGCCGCCTGGTCCTCGGTCGACGCCCGCAACACGGTCGATGTGGTGCGGTACCTGCGACGGTGGCCGTATCGCGGCGTGAACGGCGTCTACTACTTCGGCGAGACCGGCCAGGCGCCGCGGCTGTACCCCGACACCACTCCGGATGCCGCGCTCAGCCAGGCCCACCTCGTCTACCAGATCCAGGGCGGTCACCACGTGCTGCTCGATCCCGAGCCGTTCGGATCGATCGACGACTTCGTGGTACCCCGCTGGCTCGGGCGGAGTGCAGAATCCGTCAAATGACGCATGCTCCCGTGCGGGCCCTCGCCTAGCGTGAGAGGCAGCACAGATCCGGCTCGATCTCTCGCCGGGGAGTCACGTGCATGCCTGTCACGAAGGAGTGGAAATGAGCGAGCACAATCCGGTCACCGGCCCCCGGAAACCGCGGGTCACGCGCAGGGACCTGATGCGGGGCATCGGGGTTGCGGGGGCGGCCGGGCTGGTGGCGGGTGGAGCGGGTGGATTCTTCCTCTCACCGCGCCGCGGGGCGACGGGTGCCTCCACGGGCGGCGGCGGAACGATCCCGTTCGGCATCGTGGCGCCGGTGACGGGCCCGTATTCCGGCGATGGCCAGGAGATGGTGCGAGGAGCGGAGCTCGCGATCGAAGACATCAATGCCGCGGGCGGGGTGCTCGGCAACACGGTCGAGCTCGTTGTGGGCGATGTCGGCGACCAGTCGCCCGAGAACTTCATCCAGGTCGCGGAACGACTCGTCTCGCGGCAGAACGTCGCTGCGGCCTCGGGCGGATACACGACCGCCACATCCGTCGAGTTCGACACCTACGCGCAGGCGGGTGTGCCGCTCTTCCACACGAATACCCTGCAGGCCAACACGGACTTCGTCGTCGAGCGAGGCCTGACCAACGTCTTCCAGTGCTGCCCGACCGAAATCTGGTACGCGAGCGGATTCCTGCAACTCATGCAGGGCTGGATCGACGAGGGAGTCTGGACGCCGTCCTCGCAGACCGCGGCGGTGATCTCGAGCAACGACGCGTACTCCATCTCGATCGCCACGGTGCTGCAGGACGGGCTGCGTGAGATCGGCTGGGACATCACGATGTACGAAGAGGTCTCGGTGCCCTACGTCGACTGGGGTCCGCAGCTCTCGAAGATCCGGAACAACCCGCCCGGGCTGATCTTCGTCACCGACTACCTGGCGGGCGACCTGGCGAGTTTCGCGAAGCAGTTCGCGACCGCCCCCACACCGTCGTTGCTGTACCAGCAGTACGGCCCGAGCGTTCCGGAGTATCTCGAACTCGCGGGGGATGCCGCGAACGGCGTCATCTGGTCGACGACGATCGGCACACTCCCCGACACCATCGGCACGGACTTCCGCGCGCGCTACCTCGAGGCCTACGGTTCGGAAGCCGGGCTGAGCCAGTCGGGGGCGCAGTACGACATCGTCCGACTGTGGGCGCAGGCCGCATCGCGCGCGGGCGACGCCTACGACTTCGAGCGCGTCGCCGAGGCCGTGCGACAGTCGACGTTCCGCGGGGTCGTCGGCACCTACCACTTCGATCCGACCGAGCGCACGGCCATCCCGTACCCGGATGCCACGAACGACCCCAGCCTCGGGATGCCCCACCTCACCTACCAGATTCAGGGCGGCGAGCAGCAGTTGATCTCGCCATCGCCTTATGAGACCGGGGAATTCCAGCTCCCCCCGTGGCTGTGAGCGGCATCATGGGCGACGTGATGCTCGAGGTCCGACAGGCGACCAAGCGCTACGGCGGGCTCACCGCCGTCGACCAGGTGAGTTTCGAGGTGCACGAGGGCGAGATCTTCGGCATCGCCGGACCGAACGGCGCGGGGAAGACCACCCTGTTCGACGTCGTCACCGGCATGGTGCGCGCGACGAGCGGCGAGGTCCGGTTCCGAGGAACGCCGATCCATCGCGCCTCGATCCACGAGATCTGCCACCTCGGAATCACCCGCACGTTCCAGAAGCCATCGGTCTTCGACAGCGAGACCGTGATGGGCAACGCCGTGGTCGGTGCGCACTTCGGTTCGGGCGCCCCGTGGTGGCGGGGACTGTCGCGGAACGCCGATGCGTGGGATCGCGCCGCCGCGGCACTCGATTTCGTCGGACTGGGGGAGCAGGCCGGCGAGCTCTCCGGACCGCTCCCGGTGTACGACAAAAAACGACTCATGATCGCTTCGGCGCTGGCGAGCTCGCCGCGCATGCTCTTCCTGGATGAGCCGTTCGGTGGCCTCAGCGACGAGGAGATCGACGCGCTGTTGGTGCTGCTGGAACGGATCAATGGCGACGGGGTGACCATCGTGCTGATCGAGCACGTGATGCGGGCGCTCATGTCGCTCTCCGATCGGGTGCTCATCATGAACCAGGGCAGGACGCTCCGGCAGGGGCAACCGGGCGAGGTCATGAGCGATCCGGAGGTCGTGCGGGTGTATCTCGGCTCCTCCGCCGACGAAGCCGCGTCGACCGCGGCGCATCGAGTCGTACGGAAAGGCGGCGCGTGATGCTTGAGGTGACGGACCTGGTCGCAGGCTACGGGTCGACGACGATCGTGCAGGGGATCTCTCTCGAAGTGGATGCCGGGGAATGCGCTGCGCTCATCGGACCCAACGGGCACGGCAAGACGACCCTGCTTCGCGCGATCAGCGGGCTCATCAAGATCCGGTCGGGCACGGTGAGATTCGACGGTGTCGACCTCACGCGTGAGCGCGCCGAGAAGATCGTGGAGCGCGGCATCATCCACATGCCGCAGGGTGATCTGGTGTTCCCCGACATGTCGGTCGAGGAAAACCTCGTGCTGGGCGCGTTCACCTCTGCTGCGTCGAAGCGGGCACGGCAGCGGATGGAGGAGGTCTACGAGATCTTCCCGCGGCTCCTGGAACGGCGCACGCAGCGCGCCCGCACCCTCTCGGGTGGTGAGCGGCGCATGCTCGCCATCGGGAGGGGGCTCATGGGAGATGCCCGCCTCATCATGGTCGACGAGCCGAGCCTCGGGTTGGCCCCGGTGATCGTCGATGAGGTGTACGAGCAGCTGCGACGGATCGTCGACAGCGGCATGACCGTCCTGCTCGTGGAGGAGAACGTCAACCGCGCGCAGAGCCTGGCGTCCCGCCTGCACCTCGTCGAGAACGGCGAGATCGTGCGTTCGGGCAGCGGCGCGGAGGTGCTCGACGAGCGCGCGATCCGCGAGACCTACCTGGGGGTGACCGAATGAACCTCGTCCTGCAGACCCTCGTGAGCACGCTCGTGCAGGGATCGATGCTGGCGCTCATCACGATCGGCATGAGCCTCGTCTACGGAACGCTCCGCGTGCTGAACATGGCGCAGGGGGTGATGGTGATGGTCGGCGGCATCGCGGCCTGGACGTTCGTCGCCGGCACGGGGCTCTCGCCCTGGATCGCCATGATCTTCGCGGTGATCGTCACGTTCGCGCTCGGCATGCTGAGCTACGGCGTCGGCATCAGTCGGCTCATCGGCCGCGCCGGGGTCGACTTCGAGATGACCGCGTTCATCTCCACGTTCGCGATCGCCTCGATCGTGCAGAGCGTCGTGCAACTCGTCTACGGTCCGCGGCAGAAGGACTTCCCGTCGCTCGTGGAAGGCCGGATCCAGCTCACGGACGGGGTATCGATCACGTGGCAGCAGATCCTGACCGCGGGGATCGCAATTCTGGCCCTTGTCGCGCTCGGGCTCTTCCTCAGCCGGTCGCGATACGGACTGGCGATCGTCGCGGTCGCGCAGAATCTCGACGCCGCTCGCCTGATGGGCATCCCTGCGCGCAGGGCGTACGTGCTCACGATGGGCCTCGCCGCGGGACTCGCCGGCCTGGCCGGCGTGCTGCTCGCCCCGGTCTACTTCGTGTCGCCGACGATGGGCGAGCTGCCCATGCTGCAGGCCCTCATCGTGGCGATTTTCGCGGGGTTGGGGAGTACCAAGGGCACCATCATCGCCGCGTACATCATCGGATTCGTGCAGGCCGCGGTCTCCATCTTCTGGAGCTCCACGTACGCCATGCCCGTGCTGTACGCGTTGATCGTCGTCGTGCTCATCGCACGACCCTTCGGAATCGCCGGGAAGCCCCAGGAGGCCAGGCTATGAGCGCACCCACGTCCGTCTCGGATCCGCGCGCGGTCGCACTGCCGCGCTGGAACGCAAAGGTGATGGGGTGGCCGCAACCACGGCCGCTCCCCATCACCGTGGCCCTCGTCGTCGGGATCCTCTTCCCGTTCCTCGCCCCAGATCGTAGCTGGCTCACCGTGGCCACGCTCGCCATGATCACGCTGACGCTCGCCCAGAGCTGGAACCTCGTGCTCGGGTACGGTGGCGTCTGGAACTTCGGCCAACTCGCCTTCTACGCGCTCGGGGCCTATTCCGCAGCGCTGGTCACCATGTACCTCCCGATCCCGGCATGGCTCTCGATCCCGATCGCCGGGCTCGTCTCCGGGGGCATCGCGCTGCTGCTCTCGATCCCGATCCTGCGACTGCGGGGGATCTACGTCTCTCTGCTCACCTTCGGGTTCGCGGAGGTGGTGCGGCTGCTGATCATCGCCGATCAATCCGGTGTGACCGGGGGCGCCTATGGGCTTTCCGGCTTCGGCGGATTCGGGTTCACGGGCCCCGGCGCCGCCAATGTGAACTACTGGATCGGGCTCGCGGCCGCGGTGGTGACCTGCCTCATCGTGCTGATCCTCGTGCGCTCGCCGCTGGGAAACGGCATGATCGCGATGCGCGACAACCCGACGCTCGCCTCGGCGCGCGGGATCAGCCAGCGGACCTACCAGATGCTCGTGTTCGCGGTGTCGGGGTTCCTCGCCGGCGTCGCGGGATCGCTCTACGCGCATGTCTTCGAAGTCGCCTCGCCGACACTCATGGGCCTGGGGCCGATGACCCTCGTGGTCACCATGCTCGTCGTGGGCGGCCTCGGGACGGTCACCGGACCGATCATCGGAACGCTGATCCTCTCCTTCGTGCAGATGCAGCTCCAGGACGTTCCGGAGATCCGGCTCGCGGCACTCGGCGCGGTGCTCCTCATCGTCATCCTCTTGATGCCGCGCGGGCTCGTGCCGTTCTTCAGCGCCGTCTGGGCCCGCTTCCAGGCCTGGATGGACGAGGACGAATACGACGAGGACGAGGACGTCGAGGATGGGGCATCCGTGGAATCGTCCTCTGAATCGCCCGCGGCGGCGGCACGGGAGGGCGCCGAGCGGGGTCTATGAGATGAGATACCCGCCGTCGACGGGGATGGTCGCCCCGGTGATGTAGGAGGAGGCTTCGCTGATCAGGAAGAGGCACGCCGCAGCGACGTCGGCGGGTTCGCCGAGCCGCTGCACGGGGAGCCGCTCCGTGAGGGCCGCGACCGCACCCGGGGTGTCGCCCAGCGTCAGCATCGGCGTGTCGATCATGCCGGGGGCCACGGCGTTCACGCGGATTCCGCGAGGGCCCAGTTCTACGGCGAGTTGCTGCGTGAGGCTGACGATGGCCCCCTTGCTCGCGGAGTAGGCGACGCACGGCTCAGCGGCGTCGCCGCGGCCGTACGCGACGGAGGAGAGCAGAACGATTGCGCCGCGGGTCATCACGCGCGCCGCGGCCTGGGCAACGAGGAACGAGCCGGTGCCGTTGATGCGCATCACCCGGTCCCACTCGGCGACAGTCATCTCGGAAATCGGCCTCCACCGGTAGACGCCCGCGCAGTGGACTACGGCATCGGGCGGTCCGGTGAGTGCAGACTCCGCATCGTCGAACGCGGCGGCGGTTGCGGCTGGATCGGTGAGGTCCGCGGTGCGGGAGACGAGACCGTCCCGCGGCACGGCCGGTGCGCGGAGGTCGAGACCGTAAACGCGACCGCCGGAGTCGATCACGGCGTCGCCGACGGCGCGGCCGATCCCGGATGACGCGCCGGTGACGATGACGCGGCGGGGCAGCGTGGCATTCAGATCCATTCGAGACTCCTGAGGTGAGAGGCGATGTATTCGCCCGATCGAGTCCATCGCACCACAGCGACCGAGTAGCGGCATCCGGCATGTGACGGAGACGCTGTGCCCGAGCTCAGCGTTCCGCTCCCGTCTTTGACATTCCCGCGCCGAGGCGTATGCTGGCTTATGGTCAAGGTGACCATAAGTTGGTGCGAGGCGAGGAGGCTGACGTGTTCTACGAGAACGCCAGCGTGAGTGAGCGTCTCACGATGCCGCCCGCCGTCGCCGTGTCCACGGTCGCCTTTGCGCTGACCCCGCCCGAGGACGCGACCGTCGACCCGTCGGCACCCGCCGGTGCCGGGCAGACGACCCTCTGGATCCCGCTCGTGCGGCGAACCCGGGCGCCGTTCCTCGACCGGTGGGCGCTCCCAGGCGGCCCCACGCATTGGAACGAGACCCTGACTGATACCGCGCTCCGCACGCTGCAGGACGCAGCGCTGCGGGCCCCGGGGTATCTCGAGCAGCTGTACTCCTTCGGCGGTGTCGAGCGCTCCGCCCAAGCGCAGCGTCTCGTCACGATCGCCTACTGGGCGCTCTTCGGTGAGCGCGACCTCACCGCCCCCGCCGTGCCGGTGAGCACGTCCGGCGCCCCGTCGGGCGGCGCGCGCTGGGACGATGTCGTCCCGCCCAGGTCTCCGCGTATCGACGAAGGGAACGACCCGTCTTCGGGCACCGATCGCAACGTCGCCTGGTTCTCCGCGGACCGGCTCCCGGATCTCGCGTTCGACCACGGAGACATCGTCGATACGGCGCTCGCGCGGCTCCGCTCGAAGACCGAATACTCGGCGGTCGCGCACCGATTCCTCGGCCCCGAGTTCACGCTCGGCCAGTTGCGCGCCGTGCACGAGGCCGTGCGTGGACAGGCGGTGGATCCCGCCAACTTCCGACGGCAGGCGCTCGCGCAGGGCAACCTCGTCGATACCGGCCGGTGCGAGACGGGCACCCGGCATCGTCCGGCGAGGCTGTACCGCTTCGCGTCCGATCCCGCACTCGAACCCACCACCCCAGACCCATCATCCACAGGGAGCAAGCCATGACGAGCGTGCACGAACTCATTCGCGGTGCCGCCGAGCGAGAGGCCGCCGGCCGCCCGAGCGCCGCCCCGCATCGGAAGCCGATCGTGCTCCGTGCCACGGGGGCCTCGAGCTGCGACTCCGGCCTCGTGAAGGATCCGTGGGCGATCGACCGCGATCCCGGGTACGGTCCGGGCGCGTCGCTCGCGGACGAGATCCCGCGCAGCGCGCCGCGACAGGGACCCCTGCCCGCGCGGTACACCGACGCCGGCGACGACGAGCTCCGGCAGTGGATCGTCGATGCCAAGGCGGCGCTCGGCGACCGCGTGCAGATCCTCGGGCACTTCTACCAGCGCGACGAGATCATCGAGCACGCCGACTTCGTGGGCGACTCGTTCATGCTCGCCCAAGCCGCGAAGAGCCACCCAGAGGCAGAGGCCTTTGTGTTCTGCGGAGTGCACTTCATGGCGGAGACCGCGGACATCCTGTCCGACGCGCACCAGGCGGTGATCCTGCCGAATCTCGCGGCGGGGTGCTCGATGGCCGACATGGCGACGATCGAGCAGGTGGAGGACTGCTGGCGCGAGCTCACGGCGGCGCTCGGCGAGGCTCCGGGGCCCGACGGTCGTCAGCCGGTGATCCCGGTCACCTACATGAACTCCTCCGCGGCGATCAAGGCATTCTGCGGTCGCAACGGCGGGATCGTCTGCACCTCGTCGAATGCCCGAACTGTGCTGGAGTGGGCATTCGAGCGCGGGCAGCGGGTCGTGTTCTTCCCTGACCAGCATCTGGGCCGCAACACCGCGAAGGCGATGGGGATCTCCGAGGATCTGATGCCCCTGTGGCGGCCGCACCTGGCGCTCGGCGGCAACACGATCGAGCAGCTCGAGGCGTCCCGTGTGATCCTCTGGAACGGTTTCTGCTCGGTGCACAAGCGGTTCACCGTCGCGCAGATCGAGCAGGCGCGGTCGGAGTACCCCGGGGTGCGGGTGATCGTCCACCCCGAGTGCCCGGCCGCAGTCGTCGAGGCCGCGGACGGTGCGGGATCGACCGAGTACATCCGGAAGGAGATCGAGGCGGCCCAGCCCGGCGACGTCATCGCCGTCGGCACCGAGATCAACCTGGTGAACCGGCTCCAGGAGCAGCACCCGGAACTCACGATCTTCTGCTTGGACCCCGTGGTCTGCCCGTGCTCCACGATGTACCGCATTCACCCCGCGTACCTCGCGTGGACGCTCGAGTCCCTGCTGGCGGGGGAGGAGCCGAACCGGATCCGCGTCGCAGACTCGGTCGCCGAGGACTCGCGGGTCGCACTCGAGCGGATGCTCGCGGCCCGGCCATGACCGATCGGGCCGGTCGGGTGGGAAACCCCGCGTCGATCCTCGTGCTCGGGGCAGGGGTCGCGGGCATGTCCTGCGCGCTCGCTGCGGTGGCCGAGGGGCACGATGTGGTGCTGGTGACCCCGGGAACGCTGGGCTCGGAGCACAGCGAGCTGGGCGGCGGCAACACCGCTCTGGCGCAAGGAGGGATCGCCGCGGCACTCGGCGCGGCGGACAGCGCCGCCGATCACTGCGCCGACACCTTGGCTGCCGGGGCAGGGATCGTGGATCCCTCGGCCGCCGAGTTGCTGACGGCCGAGGGCATCGATGCCGTGCGTGCGCTGCTCGCCGCGGGGTTTGCCGCGGATCGCGACGCCACCGGTGAACTGAGCCTCGGACTCGAAGCGGCGCATCGCCGCCCCCGGATCGTGCACGCGGGCGGCGACCGCACGGGGGCGATCCTGCACGCCGTGCTCGCGGCGCGCGTCCGGGGGCAAGTGGGCGCCGGGCGGATCGAGGTGATTGAGTGCTGCTCTGCGCGCTCGCTCGTTCTCGACGGGGGCGCGGTGACCGGGGCGGTGCTCCGACACGACGATGGCACGCTCGCCCCGCGGCGTGCCGATGCCGTGGTCCTCGCCACCGGCGGGTACGCCGGTCTCTACCCGCGCACCTCCAACCACGCCGGCGCCCGGGGTGAGGGCATCGTCCTCGCTGTGCGCGTCGGAGCGGCCGTTGCGGATCTCGAGTTCGTGCAGTTCCACCCCACGGTGCTCGCTGGCACGGGCGAGCTCGTCTCCGAGGCGGTGCGGGGCGACGGTGCCGTGCTCCTGGACGGCGCCGGACGGCGATTCATGCGCGCCCGGCACCCACTCGCAGAGCTCGCGCCCCGCGACGTCGTGTCGCGGGAGATCCATCGGGTGCTTCGCGAGCGCGACGAGGCGAGCGTGTGGCTCGACGCGACGGGGATCGAGCGCGATCGGGGATCCGGAACGCTCGCCCGGCACTTCCCGGGGATCTCGGCCGCCGTCGCGCGTTCGGGCCTCGACTGGAGCCGGGAGCCGATTCCCGTCTCGCCGGCGGCGCACTACGCGATGGGCGGCGTCGTGAGCGACCTCGACGGTCGGACGACCGTACCGGGACTCTACGCCGTCGGCGAGGTCGCGGCGACCGGTGTGCACGGTGCGAACCGGTTGGCCTCGAACTCCCTGCTCGAGGGCCTGGTGTTCGGGGCCCGCGCGGGTCGTGCGGTCGGCGCAGATCGCGCGGGGGATTGGCGCCTCCGGGGTGCGGGAGCTCGTGGGCTCTCCGGAACGGCACTGGCCTCGATGCTCCCCGCTGACTCTCGCGGCATTGGCGTTGGCGTTGGCGATGGCACGGGCGATGGCGATGGCGATGGCACTGGCGATGGCACTGATGCCGCGGTCGCCGGGGCGCTCGCTGCCGGGCTCGGGATCGAGCGCGACGCCGATGGGCTCCGCGATGCGGGCCGCGTGTTCTCCTCGCGACCGGGCGCCGCCGCGACCCTGGCGTCGATGATCCGGATCTCCGCCGAGTCCCGCACCGAGTCCCGCGGCGCCCATCAGCGCAGCGACCATCCGGAGACCGATCCGGCGCAGGCCGCGCGGCGCGCGTTCCGATTCACCATCACCGACCTTCCTGAGGCTGCGCCCGCGGCCGAATCGCAGCTGCTGAGGAGCCTGTCACCGTGCTGACCCACCAGATCATCGAGACCGTCGTCGCGAATGCGCTCCGTGAGGATGCGCCGTGGGGCGACCTCACCGTGCAGCTCTCGATCCCCGAGCGCGCGGTGCTCGACACGCGTCTCGTCGCGCGGGAGTCCGGCGTCTTCGCCGGGGGGCCGCTCGTCTCGGCCGCTTTCGCGCAGACCGACGCGCGCATCGAGGTGACCGCCCTGGCAGCGGAGGGCACCGTGTTCGAGCCCGGCGACGTCCTCGCACGGATCGCCGGTCCGGCGCAGGGGGTGCTGACCGGGGAGCGTGTCGCGCTGAACTTCTGCCAGCGCATGAGCGGCATCGCTACCCTGACAGCCGCGTTCGTCGCCGCCGTCGCTCACACCGAGGCACGCATCGCCGACACCCGCAAGACCACGCCCGGGCTTCGGGCGCTCGAGAAGCACGCAGTGCGCGCGGGCGGAGGATCCAACCATCGCTTCGGGCTCTCCGACGCGATCATGGTGAAGGACAACCACCTGGTGGCGCTCGGTGCCGTCGACGCGGCGAGCACGACCGCAGCGCTGCGCGAGCTCCGCCGGAGCGCGGGGCACACGACGTCGATCATCGTCGAGGTCGATCGCGTCGACCAGATCGAGGCGGTGCTCGCCGCGGACGTGACCGGGATACTCCTCGACAACTTCACGAACGACGAGCTCAAGGAGGGCGTGCGACTCATCGGCGGCCGGGTGATCGCCGAGGCGAGCGGTGGGGTCTCGCTCGACACAGTCGCCGGGATCGCCGAGACCGGGGTCGAGGTGATCTCGGTGGGGCAGCTCACCCATGGCGCCCGCGCTCTTGACCTCGGTCTCGACGCGGACTGAGTCGGTGTTCCGCATGGCCACCCACTCCGATCCTGCGGAGCCGACCGGACGCACGAGTGCCTACCTCGATGCGGCGGCAACCGCACCGTTCCGGGCCGAAGCCCGGGCCGCGATTGACGCGGTGCACGACGCCGGCGCGGCGAATCCGTCGAGTGTGCACTCGCCGGGGATCCGCGCGCGAGCGATCGTGGACGATGCGCGCGCACGGATCGCCACGACGTTCGAGGCTCGCCCGGCAGACCTGGTGTTCACCTCGGGCGGGACGGAGGCGAACAATCTCGCCATCATCGGCTTGGCGCTCGCGAATCCCCGCGGTCGGCACCTCGTCACGACGCCGATCGAGCATCCATCGGTGCTCGAGAGCTGCCGGTACCTCGAGCGAGTCTTCGGGTTCGAGCTGACGCTGCTTCCGGTCGATACCGAGGGCCGGGTGTCTCCGGCCGATGTGTCTCGCGCGCTGCGGCCGGACTCCACGCTGGTCTCGGTCGGCCTTGCGAGCGCGGAGGTCGGAACCGTCCAGCCGGTGGGCGAGATCGCGGCGATCGCGCGGGAGCTCGGCGTGCTCGTGCACACGGACGCGGTGCAGGCCGCCGCCTCCCTGCCGATTGTGTTCGGGCATCGCGACCTGCGGGCCGGACCCGATCGAGCTCCTGGAACCGGTCGAGCTCTCGAGGCTGCAGGCTGGCCGGGCAGCGACGTCGATGCGATGACGATCGCCTCGCACAAGTTCGGCGGGCCGCAGGGCGCGGGTGCCCTGCTGGTGCGCCGCCACCTGCCCATCGAACCGCTGGTGCACGGCGGCGGTCAAGAGGGCGGAGTCCGCTCGGGGACCGAGAATGTGGCCGCCGTTGCGGGGTTCGCCGCAGCGGTGCAGGCGCACACCGCCGACGTCGGCACCCGCGCGCTCGCACTGCTGGAGAGTCGAGATGCGCTGATCGCTCGGGTGCTCGAGCAGGTGCCGGGTGCCCAGCTCACCGGACACGCGACGGAGCGGCTGCCCGGGCACGCCTCGTTCGTCGTCTCGGGGGTGAGCGGAGAGTCGCTGCTGATCGCCCTCGACACCGCGGGGTTCGCGGTCTCCTCGGGGTCCGCCTGCGCGGCGGGAATGGACGAGCCCTCGCCCGCGCTCCTCGCGATGGGGATCGATCCCGCTCTCGCGCAGACCGCCATTCGGTTCACCCTGCCGGCTCCGCTGGAAGCAGTCACCCTCGACCGTATCGCCGGAGTGCTGCGCTCGGAAGTCGAGTCGGCCCGAGGGCGCTGAACTCTCTCCCAGATCTCGGGTGTTATCATCGATACGTGAATACAAGATCATCGATACTCTCCGCGGCCTCGGAGCTGCTGGCGAGCTCGCCGACGGGCGATATCTCCACTCGCGCGGTCTGCGACGCCGCCGGGGTGACGCAGCCGGTGCTGTACCGGCTGTTCGGGGACAAGGACGGATTGCTCGCCGCGGTCGTCGACACGGTGTGGGAGGAGTACCTCGCGAGCAAGCGCTCGGCGCTGGTCTCCGATGATCCGCTCGCGGACTTGCGAGCCGGATGGGACCGCCATTCCGCCTTCGCGCGTGCGCACCCTCATCCGTACCGCCTGCTGTTCGGGTCCGCGCTGACGTCCCGCCCGGCCGCGGCGGTCGAAGCCATGTCGCTGCTCCGCGCAGTGCTCGAACGAGTCGCCGCGCACGGGCGATTGCGGCTCGATCCGGTTCGGGCCGCCGAGATCGTCATGGCGGCGAACTCCGGAGTGGCACTCGGGCAGATCGTGCACCCCGAGCTCTACCCCGATCCCTCGGTGTCGGTTGCCGTGCGCGAAGCCACGTTTCGCGGCATCCTGATCGATGCGGGGGTGGATGACACGGCCGCCGATGATCCCGCGGCACGGGCGGCGACCACCCTGCGGGCGCAGCTCGGTGGCGCCGCGGAGTTCTCCGCGGGTGAGCAAGCGCTGCTGACCGAATGGCTCGGTCGTCTGCAGGACCGGCAGACCCCTACGGCCTGACGCTCTCGCGCCGCACCGACACACATGACCACCCCGAAGATCTTGGAGGAACGGATGTCCACATCTGCATTGCATCACCGCACACCCCCGACCACCCCGCGAGTAGCGCTCGTGACCGGCGGCTCGGGAGGAATCGGACGCGCAGTCGTGGAGCGACTGGCGCGTGACGGATACGCCGTTGCGGTGCACTACGCGGGCAACCGGAACGCCGCAACGGAGCTCGCGGACCGGATCGTGGCCGACGGCGGGCGTGCGATCGCGGTCGGGGGCGACGTCGCGGACGAGGCTGAGATGACCGAGGTGTTCGATGCCGTAGCGTCGGCGTTCGGCGGGATCGACGTCGTGGTGCACACCGCAGGCATCATGATCCTGGCGCCCATCCAGTCGATGGACCTCGACGCGTTCGATCGACTGCATCGCACCAACGTGCGCGGCACGTTCGTCGTTGACCAGCTCGCCGCGGCCCGCGTGCGAGAGGGAGGTGCGATCATCAACTTCTCGACGACGGTCACTCGGACCTCGTTCCCGAACTACGGGGCCTACGCGGCGAGCAAGGCGGCCGTCGAGGGGCTCACGCTCGTCCTCGCTCGGGAACTCCGCGGCAGAGACGTCACGGTGAACGCCGTGGCTCCGGGCCCGACGGCGACGCCGCTGTTCCTCGACGGTAAAGACGACGCCGCTGTCGCAGCGCTCGCTCGTGCCGTGCCGCTCGAGCGGCTCGGGCAGCCGGACGACATTGCCGAGACCGTCGCCTTCCTCGCCGGTCCCGGGCGCTGGGTCAACGGCCAGGTGCTCTTCGCGAATGGCGGGCTCGCCTAGGCCGAGCGCCGCGCTGTGCCGTCGCATTACGCTGCAGATGCGGCACCGCGAAGCGACGCCGCGAGAATCCCGGCGTAGAGCGGGACACGGACGATCCGGTCGACCATGCGGGCGAGCTCGTGCTCCGGCGCCTCGTCGAGCGCCGCGCGAACGTGCCGCTGCGCGACCGTCTGGTTCCCGCCGAGCCACCACACCCAGGCGCTCAGCGCGAGGAGAGCGGGGCGCTCGGGAGCGGGCGACTCGGAGATCACCGTGAGGAGCCGGGTGCGGATGGTGTGCAGTCGCGCGTGGTCGGTGAACTCCGGGCAGATCGAGGCCAGCACCCGCCGGATCGACCACCCGGGGCGGGCGGCGGTCTGCGGGTCCGCGTCGAGGTCCACGGCGACGTCGGTGAAGGGGCGAGCCGACATGTCCCGTGCCAGCTCCGCGGGGAACTCCGGTCGCGTGAGGATCCCCAGAGCGATGAGCAGCCAGCGATCCGGGTGCGCCGCCGCGTGGATCACCGCGGCGGTGGCGGCCGCGCTCAGGCCGGGGCCCTCGGAGCGGAGCGCCCGCGTCGCTGTTGCCGTGTCGTGAAACCACTGCGGCACGTCGTATCCGCGGAGGCCCGGGCCTGCTCCTGGTGATGGGAGGCTCTCCGTGGCCGAATCCACGTCAGAGTCCGATCCCGGTGATGGTGCCGCAGGCATATGAGCAGGCGCCGGCACCTGCGTCAGTGCGGCCAGCGCCCGGGCGACGGCCCGCGCGCGGCGCCCGTCAGGCGTGGGAATCGCTCCGAGCTCGGAGAGGCGCGGCACGGGTGGCCCGTGCACGCTCGCTTCGAGGGCCACCGGGCTCGTCGCGATGTCGCTGAGCGGGTGGCCCGCACTCGGGGGATCCGGTTCGAGGTAGCTCGCCCAGCCGTCGGGGGCGAGACAGCAGAGTTCCCTGATCCCGATGCGCTCGCGACGCAGGCGGCGTTCGATTCGACGGGCGAGGCGAACCCACGGCACACCCCCCGCGGCGGCGAAGGTGTGTGCGCTCGAGATCACGATGGCCGGTGCAGAGCCTGACCTGCCGACGGCCCCGCTCGTGCGGAGGATGTCGACCACAAGTTCGAGCAGTTGCGCAGTGGTGCGCGGATCGTCGGGCTCCGGGAGGTCCATGCGCACCGCCCGCCCGGCGCGGGCCTCGGCGAAGAGCACCACGAACAGGCTGCCCTGCGCGGTGAACCCGGTGAGCTGCGGGAGCGCGGCGAGGAAGTCCGCGGTGCCGTGGCACGTGATGACGCGGGAGGGATCTTCGGGGAGGTCGTCGGAGAGATCGTTCATGGTCCGATCCTCGGCGATGGAGGCAGGCCGAGGCGGGTTCTCCACAGTAGGGGTCGAGGCCGAATGAAATCGGATGAGAGTGGCGGGATGTGAGCGGAGGTCGATCCACCCGAATAGCAGGTGGACCGACCTCCGCTCGGCTGACCGCTCATGCTACTCGACGAGCTTGCCCTCGACCGTGTCGTCGGCGGCCGCGTAGGCCAGATCGCGGAAGGATTCGGGGGCCTCGGCGACCCGCTCGAAGGTGACGCCGGTCGACGGCGACCACACCATGTTTCCGCGGAACTCGTCGTTCATCTCGGGGAAGTCGGAGCGGTTGTGGCAGCCGCGGGTCTCGCGCCGTTCCAGCGCGCACTCGAGCGTGGCGCGGGCCGCGAGCATCGATCCGTAGAGATCGAATGCGTGGGCGAGGTCGTCGAATCCGGCGATGTCGGGGTGCGCGGTGACCCGAGCGACCCGCTCCTCGAGCGCGTCGAGCTTCGCGAGCCCTGCGCGCAGCCCCTCCTCGTCGCGGACGACACCCGCGTGCTCGGTCATCAGATCGCGCAGCGCGCGCTGCAGCCGACGCGGGCTCTCCGTGCTCTTCGCGGCCGAGGCTGCATCGCCCGCGCCGAGCAGCCCCTGCATCTCCGCCCGGGCCGCGGCGACCGCCGCGGGATCCCGATGCACCGTCGTCAGCCCGCTCACGTACTCGGCCGCGTCCTCGCCGGTGATCCGACCGTAGACGAGCAGCTCGATGAGGGAGTTACCGCCCAGGCGATTCGCTCCGTGCAGGCCGCTCGACGCCTCGCCGATGGCGTACAGACCCGCGACGCCGGTGCCGTGATCCTCGGGGCGCACCCAGACTCCGCCCATGGAGTAGTGCGCCGTGGGTGCGATCTCGATCGGCTGCTCGGTGATGTCGAGCATCTGGAGATCGATGAGGTTGCGGTAGACGCGGGGGAGCTTCGAGAGGATCTGCTCGCGCGGCAGGTGGGACACGTCGAGGAACACGCCGCCGTTCGTGGTGCCGCGGCCCTCGATGATCTCGGTGTAGCTCGCGAGCGCAACGCGGTCGCGGGTCGAGAGCTCCATGCGCTCGGGGTCGTAGCGCTCCATGTAGCGCTCGCCGAGGGCGTTGCGCAGGATCCCGCCCTCACCGCGAGCGGCCTCCGAGACGAGCATGCCCGCGGCGTCGGCGGGCTCGAGGATCCCGGACGGGTGGAACTGCACGAGCTCGGCGTCGCGGATCTTGCCGCCCGCGAGGGCCGCGAGGCGGAACGAGTCGCCGGTGTTCTCGTCGCGCCGCGAGGAGGTGTTGCGCCAGATCCGGGTGTGGCCGCCGGCGGCGAGAATCACGGCGTCTGCGTGGATCACCACGGGGGAGCCGTCGACGATGTCGAAGCCGTAGGCGCCGAAGATCTTGCCGTCGCTCTCGAGCAGGCGCGTGATGTACACGGTGTCGATGATGGGCACGCGCAGCTCGGAGGCGCGACGCATGAGCGTGCGCTGGATCTCGAGTCCCGTGTAGTCGCCCGCGTAGCAGGTGCGGCGGTACTTGTGGGCGCCGAAGAAGCGCTGGCTGATGCGACCGTCGGCCTCGCGCGCGAAGGGCATGCCCCAGCGCTCGAGATCCTCGATGCCCTGAGCAGCACCGCGGGTGACGATTTCGACGATCGCGGGATCGGCCAGGTAGTAGGACTCGCGCAGCGTGTCGGCGGCGTGCTGCTGCCAGCTGTCCTCGGGGTCGATGGTGCCGAGAGCGGCGTTGATCCCGCCCGCGGCAAGAGTCGTGTGCGCGTCGTGGGCGCGGCGCTTGCCGACGGCGAGGACCTGGATCCCGCGCTCGGCGAGTTCGATGGACGCGCGGAGGCCGGCGCCGCCGGTTCCGATCACGAGGACGGAGGTGGCGAGCAGGCGCTCGGTGCGGCTGGATGATGCTGTCGTGGTCATGGACACCACGTTAGGGACGCGCTTTCGATTACTCCAATGAATAGTTCGGATCATTACGATGCGTGTACGCTATGAATATGAGGCGAGCACGATGAATCTCGATCAGCTGCGGAGCTTCGCGGAGGTGGCGCACACGGGTCACTTCACGCGCGCGGCCGAGCGGCTGCATCTCGCTCAGCCCTCGCTCAGCCGGCAGATCTCCACGCTCGAGGCGGAACTCGGCGTCGAACTCCTGCACCGCACCCGCGGTCACGTTGCACTCACGACTGCGGGGGAGCGCCTGCTGCCGCTGGCACGGCGCATGCTCGCGGACGCCGAGACAGCGCGCGGGGAGATGGCCGAGCTCGCGGGTCTGCGGCGGGGTCGCATCCGCATGGGCGCAACGCCGACGCTGTGCACGAGCCTCGTCGTCGAAGTGCTCGCGGATTTTCACGAGCGGTACCCCGGTATCGACATCGAGATTCTCGAGCGAGGATCGCGGAGCCTGATCGCCGCGCTCATGGAGGGGACGCTCGACCTCGCGCTGATCGTGACCAGCGTCTCCTCGGGTTCCGCCCGCGCGGTGCTGGAGCACGAGCCGATCCTGAGCGAGCGACTCGTGGTGGTGTCGGCCGCGGCCGGGCCGGATCCGTTCGCGAGCGCGAACGGCACGGGAGTCGAGCTCCGTGAGCTCGCCGTCGTGCCGCACGTGTCGTTCCCGGAGAACTACGACCTCCGTGTGGCAATGGACGCGGCCTTCCACGCCGAGGGCCTCACGCCGGTGGTCGCGGTCGAGGGCGCCGAGATGGACGCGGCGCTGCGGTTCGCGGAGCGCGGCATCGGGGTCGCGGTGGTGCCCGCGATGGTCGCAGTGGATCGGCCGCTGCTCCGCGCCACCCCATTGGCCGATCCGGCACTCCTCCGCACGGTGAGCGTGGCGCGCCGCTCGGACATGGCGCCGACCCCGTCGAGTGCGGCGCTGCAGGCGCTGATCCGGGAGATCGCCGACCGGCTCACCGCGCCGGGTGCGGCGACCGCCGACCTCGTGACCCGGATGTAGCGGTGCTGGGTCCCGCGCTATACCGGGGCCGGGCCCGGCGCGGGTCCGGATCCCGATCCGAGCGTCACTTGGGGAGGAGATTTCGATTCCTACGGAGCGAACTGGGGTATTGGATCCTCAATTGCTGAGATCTCCGCAATCAGTGGCGCCGGGCAGAAGTGGCGCCGGGCAAACCTGGCGCCGGGCAGAACTGGCGCCGGGCAGAACTGGCGCCGGGCCCCCGGACACCCGCGCGGCCCGAGCCAAAACCCCCTACGCCCGCTGCGCGTCGATCTGCTTGAGATCCGCCTCGAGCGCCACCCAGCCGAGCATCGCGCACTTCACGCGCATCACGAACTTCGAGACCCCCTGCAGAGCGACCGCGTCGCCGAGCAGCTCCTCATCGGGCTCGCCGGCGCCGCGCGCCTGGATCATTTCGCGGAACGCGTCGATCCGCTCCTGGGTCTGCTCGACCGTAAGCTCCTCCTCGCGCAGCAGCTGGGAGAGGATCGAGGCGGAGGCCATCGAGATGGAGCACCCCTGCCCGTCCCAGGCGAGACCGGTGACGTTCCCCGTCGCGGGGTCCACCGCGATCGAGACGTCGATCTCGTCGCCGCAGCTCGGATTGAACTCGTGGTGCGACGCCGTGAGCGCACCCTCCGACGGCTCGAGCGTTCCCTTGCCGATCGGACGCTTCGAATGATCCAGGATGACCTCCTGGTAGAGCCCGTCGAGTGCGCTCATGCCGCCACCTCCACACCGAAGTACCGCTGGGCGCCGCGGAGCGCGTCGAGGAATCGGTCGATCTCGTCCTCGGTGGTCGTGAGGTGCACACTCGCGCGGGTGCTCGACGTGATGCCGAGCGCGCGGTGCAACGGCTGCGCGCAGTGGTGGCCGACCCGCACGAGGATCCCCTGCTCGTCGAGGAACTGACCGACGTCGTGCGCGTGCAGGCCGTCGACCGACACCGCCGCGAGGGCCACGCGCTGCGCGGGATCTGCGGGGCCGAGGAGTCGCAGCCCGGGGGTCGCGGTGATGCCCTCGACCAGGCGCTCGACCAGCTCATGCTCGCGAGCCGCGGCGCGCTCCATGCCGACGGTGCGGGAGAACGCGATCGCGGCCCCGAGACCGACCACCTGGGAGACCGGCTGCGTGCCGGGCTCGAAGCGGAGCGGCGGAGGCATGAACTCGGCGGCCTCCATGGTCACTCGGGTGATCGCGGACCCGCCGGTGCGCGCAGGCGGTAGCGCGGCCAGAGCTTCGGGGCGGCCGTACAGTACGCCGATCCCGTTCGGTCCGAGCATCTTGTGCCCGGAGAACGCGGCGAAGTCGACGCCGAGCGCGGCGAAATCGACGGGGATGTGCGGCACCGACTGGCATGCATCGAGCACGGTCACGGCGCCGACGGCGCCGGCGAGTTCGACCACCTCGGCGACGGGTGCGACGTAGCCGGTCACGTTCGACACGTGGGCGAAGGCGACGATGCGGGTGCGCGGGGTGATCGCCGCGCGGGCGTCGTCGATGGTCCAGGTGCCGTCCGGCCTCACCGGGATGTAGCGGAACGTCGCGCCGGTCTTGGTGGCGAGTCGCTGCCACGGGATCAGGTTCGCGTGGTGCTCCGCCTCGGTGACCAGGATCTCGTCACCGGCGCCGAGGAGGTAGCGGTCGCTGCCCTCGACCCCGAGGCCGGCGTTCGCCTCGCCGATCCCGAGCGCCACGAGGTTGAGCGCGTCGGTCGCATTCTCGGCCCACACGATCTGATCGGGGGAGCCGGCACCGACGAACTCGGCCACCGCCGCGCGCGCGCCCTCGAAGGCCGCGGTCGCCGCGCCCACGGCACCGCTCGTGCCCCGGTGCACCGCCGAGTTCGCGGTCTCGAGGAACGTGCGTTCCGCGTCGAGGACGGCTCCCGGCCGCTGCGAGGTCGCTGCGGCGTCGAGGTAGGCGACCGTCCGCCCATCCTCGCGAGCGGGAAGGCTGAAATACGGGAAGGCCGCGCGCAACTCGGCGACCTCCGCTGGGGTAAGCGCAGGCATGACTCCCATTCTTCCACCTGCGGGTCCGCGGGTGGTACGAGGGCTACAACGGCGCGGTGCCGTGGTGTATTCCGTGCGGTGCCGCGGAGTATTCCGTACGGCGCCCCAGAGCGGGTGCGCGACGCGGGTCGGGATCGCGCGCAGTACACTCGGGCCCGTGGCAACCTCCATCCTCACCGAGATCCTGCAGCTCGCCGGCATTCTGGCGTTCGCCATCTCCGGGGCACTCGTAGGGGTGCGGCGGCAGCTCGATCTGCTCGGGGTGATCGTCGTCGGCGCGTCCACCGGGGTGGGCGGCGGGATCCTGCGCGACATGCTCATCGGGGTGCATCCGCCGCTGTCGTTCCTGCACTGGCAGAACCTCACCGTCGCCATCGCAGGATCGCTCGTCGTGTTCGTGCTGCACCCGGGATTCGCGCGGATCCGCCACTTCGAGATCGTGTTCGACGCCTTCGGACTGGGGCTGTTCTCCGCGAACGGCGCGGTCGTCGCCGCCGTCTCCGGCCAGACCGCGCTCACCTCGGTGCTCGTGGGGGCCATCACGGCGATCGGCGGCGGCGTGATCCGTGACGTGCTGGTGAACACGGTGCCGGGCGTGCTCACGCGGGAGCTGTACGCCGTCTCGGCCCTGCTGGGGGCGGGATCCGCGATCGCGATCCTGCGGCTCACGGGGGACGCTACCCTCGCGTCCCTGATCGGGGGCGCCCTCGCGGTGACACTCCGCCTCGCCTCTTACGCGCGCGGCTGGCACCTGCCGAAAGCGCGGTTCAGCGGCGACTCGACGGCGTGAGGATCCAGTTCGCGATCCCGAGCACCATGACGAGGGCCGCGGCGCCGAGGGGCAGGCTCATCGCGGGGTCGGTGCCGAGGTTCTCGGCGACGCTCCCGGTCGCCGCGGCCGCGAGCGACTGGCCGAGCATGAGCGCGGATCCCAGCATCGTCATGACGGTGGCCGAGCGCCCGACCGGGCTGCGCTGCGCGCCGAAGCCGTAGAGCGTCACGAGCAGGGGGCCGATCCCGATGCCGGTGAGCGCCAGACTGACGAGGATGGTGCCGACGCTGTCCGCCTGCGCCATCAGCGCCTCACCCGCGACGATGAACACGGCGAACGCGAGCCATCGGTGGCGCAGGGTGAACTTGGGGGAAAACAGCGCGACGCAGAGGGCGAGGATCGCGGACCCCACGCCCATGACGCCGTAGAGCAGCCCGGCCGACTCGGCGGAGCCGGCGTCCTGCATGAACGCGGTGAGCGACGTGAGCGTCGACCCGAAGACGAGACCGACGGTGAAGATGCCGCCGACGACGACGAGCAGGGTCGGGCGCGCGAGCTCCGATGCGGGCGCGAGGGTGGCAGCGCGTTCGGCGGCGGATTTGGCCGGTGCGCTCGTGTGATGGAGGGCGAACGCCACGACGAAGACGAGGGTGAGGATCGCGGCGCCCGCGACGGGCGCCCACGCGCCCATCGTCGTCGCGAGGACCCCCACGACCACAGGGCCGAAGACGAACACCATCTCATCGGCGGCGGACTCGTAAGCGAGCACGGTCGAGATCGTGCGCGGGCGGCGCTCAACCGGCAGATCCGTCTGGATGATCGTGACGAGCCGCGAGCGCGACATGGGGGAGGTCTGCGGTCCGGAGGCGCCGGTGATGAAGGCGACCGCGAGCATCACCCAGTTCGGCAGGTCGCTGTAGGCGACCCACGCGAGCGCACCGAGCGCGGCGCTGTTCACGATCGCGGCGATGAGCAGCGTCGGCCGCTGGCCGAAGCGGTCGGCGGCGGCGCCGATGAACGGCCCGATGCTGGCCGCGCCGATCCCGACCAACGCCGACCCGAGGCCCGCGAGCTCGACGGAGCCGCGCGCGGACACGACCAGCGTGAGCACGCCGATCACCATCATTGCGAAGGGGAGCCGCGAGATGAAGGCCAGCGGGAAGTAGGTGACGCCCGTCTGCCCCAGCAGGGTGGTCGGCTGCGCGGGTGCGGTCGGCTGCGCGGCGGGTGCCGGGACCGGGTCTCCGGCGGCGGGTGATTCGGAAGGACGCATAGCCGACCGAGTTTACCAGAGCCGCGGGAGGGGCTTTGGTGGGGGTACGGGTTCGCCGCTCGGGCGGTTCTCACACGTCATGCGGATGAATTCGGCCGTCGGCGACCGCAGGAACGGTGAGAACCGCGTGAGCTGCGAATGGAGGGCGAGCAGCGCCCCGCGACCACTACCGGAGCGCCACGCCCTGCTCCTCCAGGAACGCGCGGAAGGCCGGGCCGTTCGCGGGATCCCCGGTATAAGGCACCCCGTTCACCACGGCGAGCGGCGTGCCGCTCACCATGAGCTCGCCGTCCTCGGCGTGCGGCACCGGGTTCGCGAACACCCAATCATTGAGCGCCTGCGCGAACGGCACGAACCGCTCGGTCTCGATGCAGGAGCGGACCTCGTCGTTCAGTCCGTCGACGGCGTCGTTCAGCTCGGCGATGATCGCTGCGTTGTCGTGGCCGGGGATCCCCTCGGCGGGCTGGAAGTCGGTGTCCATGAGTGCGGTGTGCGCGTCCCAGGCCGCGTCCGGCTGCGCGTCGGCGACGCACGACATCGCGCCGGAGATGCGCGAGGAGTAGTAGCTGCCCTCGGAAACGCGGTCAAGGAAGGTGAGGGGGTGCAGTTCGAGCACGGTCGATCCCGACTCGACGACCTCCTCGAGGGTGTCGATGTTGGCCTCCTCGAAGAGTGCGCAGTAGGGGCAGCGGTAGTCCACGTAGACCTGGATGCGGTTGGTGGCGGTGCCGTCGCCGAGGCCCGCGAGCTCCGTCGGCTCCGGCAGAGCGCTGTCGGCCGGCGCGTCCGAGCGGATCGTCGTGATGTCGTCGCCGCTCCCGATGAACGCGATCCCACCGGTGGCGAAGTTCGCGGGCCACTGCACGGGCGCCATGGGGTCGACCGGGGCGACCTCGGAACCGCCCGATCCGTCCCCGCCGTGCTGCCCTGCGCCGCCGTCGGCGGCCATCTGCGCGGCCGGCATGAAGGCCGAACCCAGGGCGAAGGCACCGACGACGAGCGCGACGACGAGGGTGAGCGCACCGGACGCGAGGCCCACGATCCCCGGGGCGAGCGGGCGCTGACGCAGCACGAGCGCGATGATCCCGAGCGCGATCGCCGCGATGCCGAGCACCACTCCGACGATCACGAAGACACCGGAGTAGAACGCTGCGACGACCGTCGTGAGGAGCGCCGCGAGCCCGACCGCCATGGCGGCGATCGTGAACGCCCGCCCGCCGCGACCGGTGCTGCCGCCGGGTGCCGGCTGCGGCGTGGCGTACGGGTGCGGCGGCGGTGCGGTGGTGCCCAAGGCCCCTGGAGCCTCGGGTTCGACGGGTGGCGTGGACGGTGCGGCGGACTCGGGCATCTCAGGGGTGCTCATGGGGTCCATTCTGGCAGTCCGGCCTGAGCGCTGCGCGTACGATGGGACCATGCTCCTCCTCGCGGCCACCCCGATCGGCAATCTGGGGGACGCGTCGATCCGCCTCCGTGAGACGCTGGCAGCGGCGCGCGTGATCGCCGCGGAGGACACCCGGCACACCGCGCAGCTGCTCCGGCTGCTCGGGATCGATCACCGCCCCGAGCTCGTCGCGCTGCACGATCACAACGAGCACGACCGCGCTTCGGCCCTCGTCGACCGCGCCGCGACAGAAGACGTGGTGCTCGTCAGCGACGCGGGGATGCCGACGGTCTCCGACCCCGGGTTCCGCGTCGTGCAGCTCGCCGCGGAGCGCGGGGTCGACGTCACCGTCATTCCCGGACCGAGCGCCGTGATCACCGCGCTGGCGGTCGCGGGGCTACCCACGGACCGGTTCGCGTTCGAGGGCTTCCTGCCGCGGAAGGCGGGGGAGCGGGCGCGGGCGCTCGCCGCACTGGCCGAGGAGCCGCGCACGCTCGTGTTCTTCGAGTCGCCCGCCCGGGTCGCCGCGAGTTTGCGCGCCATCGCGGAGGCATTCGGGGAGGATCGTCGCGGCGCCGTGTGCCGCGAGCTGACGAAACTCCACGAGGAGGTGCGCCGAGGCCCCGTGGGCGAGCTCGCGGAATGGGCCGCCGAGGGGGTCCGGGGAGAGATCGTGCTGGTGATCGCCGGGGCACCCGGTCGTGTCGTGTCGCCCGAGGCGGCGCTCGCCGAGGTGCAGCGTCGTGTCGCCGCGGGCGAGCGGCTCAAGGACGCGACGCGCGAGGTCGCGGAGTCGACCGGCCTCTCGGCGCGAGACCTGTACGCCGCCGTGCTCGAGGCCCGAAAGGACACCCCATGACCCGCGCTGCATCTCGAAGCGCCGCCGACGCGCGGGCCGCCGAGCGCGAGCGCGACGCGGAGCGGGCGCGGATCCGGATCGAGCTCTGGCGACTCGCCCTGCCCGTGCTGTGGTTCGGCATGGTCGCGGCGATCTCGTTCATCGAGGCCCCGCTCAAGTTCCAGGCGCCCGGCATCACGATCCCGCTGGGGCTCGGGATCGGCCGTCTCGTCTTCGCCACCCTGAACATCGTCGAGGGCGCGATCCTGCTCACGCTCACGGTCCTCTCATTCTGGCCGGTCGTCGCGCGCATCGCGGGTGCACGCCTTCTGGTGTGGTTCGGGCTGATCCTGGTGTTCGCCGGCAAGGTGGTCTTCGTGCGCCCGCCGCTCAATGCGCGCACCGATCTGGTGCTCGCGGGAGCGGATCCCGGGCAGTCGCCCTGGCACTACGTCTACATCGCCTGCGACGTCGCGACCCTCGTGCTGCTCGTCGTCTTCGCGGTGCTGACGGCGCGCGCGATCCTGCGCTCGCCCGCCCTGGTCCGCCGCTAAGCTGCACTCAGCGTGCATCCAGCCGCTCCACAGGGAATCGGCCGGGAGATGCACCAGACTTGACGACATTGCGCGGTCCCCGGAAGGGCGGATCGGCGCCCGCCATCGAAGTGAGGACACCTGTGAAGCGCTCGCGCACCCTGATTCCCGTCGCCATCGCTGCGGCGCTGCTCATGAGCGGCTGCTCCGCCGGATCCGACGGCTCCGCGGACGCGAGCGGGGAGTCCTGCCTGGCCCCCGGCGACGCCAGCAATTCGGTCAAGGTCACCGGTGAGGCGGGAGATGAGCTCGAGCTCACCTCCGAGACCCCGGTGTCGGCCAAGGAACTGCAGCGCACCGTGCTCACCGAGGGCTCGGGAGACGCCCCGAAGGACGGCGAGGCCATCGCCGTCACCATGACGATGTTCAGCGGGGTCGATGGCTCCGCGATGCAGCAGGCGCCCGAGAGCACTGTGACGTTCGCGAAAGATCAGCTGAACGGCTGGGCCTACGAGGCCTTGCGCTGCGCGGCGCCCGAGCAGCGCGTCGCGCTGGTCAGCCCCGTGAGTGAGATCACGGCGGGCGAGGATCCCGCAACACTCGGACTCACCGGGGTCACCAACGACGATTCGGTCGTCATCGTGATGGACTTCGGCGACGTCAGCGAGTCCGCGACGGCGAGCGAGCCGGGCACCCTCGAGTCCGATGAGCTCCTGAAGAAGGCCGAGGGCACGGCGAAGGCCGCTCCCGAGGGCTTCCCGACGGTGAAGCTCGCGGAGGACGGCGAACCGACGATCACCATCCCCGAGGGCGTCGAGGCCCCCACCTCCCTCGAGATCGCGACGATCATCGAGGGCGACGGTGAGACGGTGGAGCCGGGAGACCGGGTCTACGTCAACTACCGCGGCGTGATCTGGCGCACCGGCGAGGAGTTCGACTCGAGCTGGAGCCGCGGCGCCCCGACCGACTTCCTGACGACGCAGGTCATCGGCGGCTTCCAGCAGGCGCTCGAGGGCCAGAAGGTCGGCTCGCAGATCATCTCGGTGGTTCCCGCTGAAGACGGCGGGTACGGCGCGGCCGGGCTCGAGCAGCAGGGGCACCAGGCCGACGACGTGATGGTCTTCGTGCTCGATATCCTCGGCACCGTCCACGCAGAGTAGCCGTCGGCGGCCGCCTCTCGGCCGCACCCGAAGCTGAGCGCGGGCTCCCTCCTTTCGAAGGCGGGGGCCCGCGCTTCGCTGCGACCCGGCAGAATGGGACGCATGAAACGAGTTGTGATTCTGGGGTCCACCGGTTCGATCGGCGAGCAGGCGCTGGACGTGATCCGGAAGCATCCCTCGAAGTTCCAAGTCGTCGGGCTCGTGGCCGGCAGCCAGGCGGACCGGGTGCGGCAGCAGGCGGACGAGTTCAACGTGGAGCACACCGGCCTCGGCGCCGACGAGGCGGTCGCGCTCGTGCGCGACGTGCCGGCGGATGTGGTGCTCAACGGCATCACGGGCTCGATCGGGCTCGGTCCGACGATCGCCGCGCTGACGGCGGGGCGCACGCTCGCGCTCGCGAACAAGGAGTCGCTCATCGTCGGCGGCGACCTCGTGACGGGGCTCGCGGCGCCCGGCCAGATCGTCCCGGTCGACTCGGAGCACTCGGCCATCGCGCAGGCGCTCCGATCCGGCCGCCCCGACGAGGTGCGTCGCCTCATTCTCACGGCCTCGGGCGGACCGTTCCGGGGCCGCGACCGCGCGTCGCTCAAGGACGTCACCCCGGCCGAGGCGCTGAACCACCCGACCTGGGACATGGGTCGTGTCGTCACGACGAACTCCGCGACGCTCATGAACAAGGGGCTCGAGGTGATCGAGGCGCACCTGCTCTTCGGCGTCTCGTACAGCGACATCGAAGTGGTCGTGCACCCGCAGTCGATCGTGCACTCGATGGTGGAGTTCACCGACGGCTCGACGATCGCGCAGGCGTCGCCGCCCGACATGCGGCTCCCCATCGCGCTCGGGCTGACCTGGCCGGATCGCCTCTCGGGATCCGGAGCACCGCTCGATTGGCGAACGGCCACGAGCTGGGAGTTCGCGCCGCTCGACGACGAGGCGTTCCCGGCCGTGGAGCTCGCGAAGACGGTGGGGCGTGCGCGGCGCACCTACCCGGCCGTCTACAACGCCGCGAACGAGGAGGCCGTCGAGGCGTTCCACGATGGTCGGATCGGGTTCCTCGACATCGTCGGCACGGTCGAGGACGTGCTCGAGCGCCACGCAGCGCCCGAGCAGCTCACCCTCGAGGCGCTGCACGAGGCGGAGCGCTGGGCTCGTGCGGAGGCGCAGCTGGTGCTCTCCGCGCGCGAGCGTTAGGCGATCCCACAGCCGGCCAGCAGTCACGGGGGCTAGCCTGAGTCCGTGATTGAGGTGCTCTTGTACGTGTTCGGGATCCTGATCGTTCTGATCGGGCTCGCGGTTTCGATCGGCCTGCACGAGATCGGCCACCTCCTGCCCGCGAAGCTCTTCGGGGTGAAGGTCACGCAGTACATGGTCGGCTTCGGCAAGACGCTGTGGTCGAAGCGGAAGGGCGAGACCGAGTACGGGATCAAGGCCCTCCCGCTCGGCGGCTACATCGCGATGATCGGCATGTACCCACCGGACAAGCCGGGCGAGGCGCCCCGGGCGTCGACCACGGGGTTCCTCAACACGGTGGTGCGGGAGGGCCCGATACCGACCCGAGGCGCCGGTGACGGCGCCGACGCGGGCGACGGGCACGTCACGGGCGACGGAACGCACGCGACGGACGTGGTCTCCGAGCTCGAGCGCATCGGCGACGTGGAGCCGACCGAGCTGCGCCGCGGAATGGCGGGTCTCGTCGACGATGCCCGGGCCGCGAGCGCCGAGACGATCGCTCAGGGCGAGGATCACCGCACCTTCTACCGGCTGCCCATGTGGAAGAAGATCGTCGTGATGCTCGGCGGTCCGCTCATGAACCTCGTGCTCGCCTTCGTCTTCTTCGCGATCGTGCTCGTCGGGTTCGGCACCCCGCAGAGCAGTACCACGCTCGGGCAGCTCAACCAGTGCCTCGTGCCGGCCTCGAGTTCGGCCACGAGCTGCGGCAGCTCGGATCCGGCGGCCCCCGCGGCCGCGGCGGGACTCCTGCCCGGCGATCGCCTCGTCGCGGTCGACGGGGTCGCGATCACCGACTGGGACGCCTTCCGCACCCTCGTGAGCGAGTCGCCCGGCACGACGCTGCGGGTGACGATCGAGCGCGACGGGGCCGAGCAGTCCGTGCAGCTCACCCCGGTCGCGAACGAGCGCGTCCGCACCGACGCCGCCGGCGAGGTCGTCACCGATGCGTCGGGTGATCCCACGTACGAGACGGTCGGCATGATCGGAGCGACGCCCGCCTCCGAGCTCGTGCCGCAGCCGATCACGGCGGTGCCGGCGTTCGTGGGGGAGAACGTGTCGCAGGTCGTCGGGGTCATCGTGCGGCTCCCGGAGCGCCTGGTCGACATCTGGAACGCCGCGTTCGGCACCGAGGCGCGCGACGCCAATGGTCCGATCAGCGTGGTCGGGGTCGGCCGCCTCGCAGGGGAGATCGTGAGCGTCGAGGACGCCCCCGTCGCCGCCCGCGCGCAGGCGATGTTCGGGCTGCTCGGCTCCTTGAACGTCGCGCTTTTCGTCTTCAACCTCGTGCCGCTGATGCCGCTCGACGGAGGGCACATCGCCGGTGCCCTGTACGAGGGGGCGAAGCGCAAGATTGCGCGTCTGCGCGGCAAGCCCGATCCGGGTCCGATCGACACCGCGAAGATGGTGCCCGTGACGTTCGCCGTGGTGGTCGTGCTCGGGGCGATGGGACTGCTGCTCGTCTACGCGGACCTCGTGAAACCGGTGTCGCTCTTCGGATAGCGCCACCTCGACTCAGGCTTGCCCCTCGGCCCAGGCGTGTTACTCCGCCACCACGGTCACGTCGGGACCGAGGATCGCGCTCGACGCGGCCACCTGCTGCTCCGCCGTCACGCCGAAACTGGTCCGCGCGAGCAGATCGTCCGACGCGGCCAGCGGCGTCAGCGAGAGCGAGTGGCGCGCGAGCAGGTCGCCGGCGGCCTCCTGCTCCGCCGTCCAGTCGTAGTGCATGTAGGTGAGCATCGCGGTCGGGTTCGCGACCTCGACCGCGCCCGAGTCGGCGTTGCGGGCCAGTTCGAAGCCCGCGAGCACCCCGGTGCGCTGGTCGAGTGTGAGCTGCGTGCTCAGCATGTTGCCGATCGAGTACCAGACGAGCGTGCGCCCGCCGTCGGCGCGGGGGAGCCACGTGACCGGCTGCAGCACGTGCGGGCCGGTGCCGATGATCACGTCGGCGCCGAGGTCGGCGACCCGCTGGGCGAACGCGGACTGCTGCCCGTTCACCTCGTGGGAGTCCTCCGTGCCCCAGTGCGCCGAGACGATCACGACGTCCGCGAGCCCGCGGGCCTGAGTCATCAGCTCCTGCACGAGGGCGTCGTCGCCCATCATGTTCAGGGAGACGCCGTCGATCGGGGCGTTCGAGTACTCGGCGAAGGAGACGAGGGCGACGGAGATGCCGTCGATCTCGGTGACCGGGATCGTGCGCTGCTCCTCCGGGGTGCGGTTCGCGCCGGCGACCGTCGACGGCTGGAGGGCGTCCCACGCGGCGCGGGTGGCGGCGATCCCCGCGACCCCCTTGTCCGCGGTGTGATTCGTTGCGACGTTCACGAGGTCGCAGCCGGCGGCGCCGTGCAGATCCCGCGCGAATTCCGTTGGAGCGTTGAACGTCGGGTAGCCGCTGATCCCGAAGTCGACGCCGGCCGTCGGTACCTCGAGGTTGCAGAAGGTGAGGTCGGCGGCAGCGAGTTGCGGGGCGATGCCGGAGAAGAACGGGCTGTAGTCGTACCCGCCACCCTCGATCTGGGCGTTGGCGTTCACGGAATCGTGCGGCAGCATGTCGCCCATAGCGATGACGCGCACGGGCTGCTCGGGTTCCGGGGGAGGTGCGGTGGTCGTGGGGGTCGTGGGTTCGGGATCGGGGGACTCCGTCGCCGCGGGTGCGGGATCGCCGCCCCGAGCCGCGTTCACGGCGAACGCGGTGCCCACGCCTGCTCCGGCGAGGAGCAGGGCGGCCACGCTCAGGGTGATGATGAGGCGCGTGCGCCGCGACGGCCGCGCCCTCGCCGGGCGCGCGTCGATCGCCGGAGCACCGCCCGTCGGAGCACCGCGCACCGGGTCGCTCCCGTTCGGAGTCGCCTGATCGCCGGGTTCCGTGTGCTCCGCCATGGCTCCACCCTAGTATTCGCCGCGCGCGGGGCCGACAAGCACTCACGCAGAGATCTGCATTCCTGCTGACCGGACGAGCCGGATCCTTCAGCGGGAGTGCAGATCTCTGCGGTTGGGTGACGGCGCCGATGTCTGCGGCGGGGTGACGGTGCGGCGCGAGCACCGCGACACCGTGCGAGCACCGCACTAGCATGGAACCATGATGCGTGCGAGGCTCCGCGGGTCCTGGATCGGAGCGACGGTGACGGGCGCGTTGGTCGTGCTCCTGCTCGCCGGTTGCGCTGCGGAGGCGCCCGAGACGACGAGCCCGCCGACCGTGTCCGAGGCGCCGGCTGCGACGCAGGATCCCGAACCCACCGAGCCGCCCGCACCCGCGTTCGATCGCACCGCCCACTCAATCGACGACCCGATGTCGATCTGGGTCGTGAGCAACAAGCTCCGACCGCTCACCCCCATGGACTTCGCACCGACCGACCTCTCGATGCCGGTGGGGCTCGAAAACGAGTTCGGCCAGCCGCTTCGGGAACCCGCGGCACGCGCCGCGGAGGCCCTGTTTGCGGCGGCGGGTGAGGCCGGGGTTCCGGTCCGGATCATCAGCGCGTACCGCGACTACGGCACGCAGGTCGGCCTCTACGACAGTTACGTGGCCCGCGACGGTCAGGCGGCAGCAGATACGTACTCGGCGCGTCCGGGGCATTCGGAGCACCAGACCGGCCTGGTGATCGACCTCGACGACCACGGGGCGTGCTACCTGCAGGCGTGCTTCGGGGAGACGCCGACCGGCGTGTGGCTCGCCGAGCACGCCGCCGACTACGGTTTCATCGTGCGATACCCGGCGGGCAAAGAAGACGTGACCGGATTCATGCCGGAACCCTGGCATTTCCGGTACGTGGGGCCGGAGCTCGCGGCCGAGATGCGCGCCACCGGCGTCAGCACGCTCGAGGAGTTCTTCGACTTGCCGCCCGCGCCCGGCTACGCCGGGTAGGCGCACTCAGCGGGTGCCCGGCCCGCGGCGCTAGACTCTACGACGTGGCAGCAGTCAATTTGGGAATGCCCAAGGTCCCCGAGGTTCTCGCGCCGCGGCGCAAGTCGCGGGAGATCAAGGTCGGTTCGGTGACGGTCGGCGGCAACGCGCCCGTCTCGGTGCAGTCGATGACCACCACTCCGACGACCGACATCAACGCGACCCTCCAGCAGATCGCGGAGCTCACCGCGTCCGGCTGCGACATCGTGCGCGTGGCGTGTCCGTCGCGCGACGACGCCGAGGCGCTCCCGATCATCGCCATGAAGAGCCAGATCCCCGTGATCGCCGACATCCACTTCCAGCCGGCCTATGTCTACGCCGCGATCGACGCCGGCTGCGCCGCGGTGCGCGTGAACCCCGGCAACATCCGGAAGTTCGATGACCAGGTCGGGGAGATCGCGAAGCGCGCGAAGGCCGCCGGCACCTCGATCCGGATCGGCGTGAACGCCGGCTCGCTCGACCCCCGTCTGCTGCAGAAGTACGGCAAGGCCACCCCCGAGGCGCTCGTGGAGAGCGCAGTGTGGGAGGCGTCGCTGTTCGAGGAGCACGACTTCCACGACTTCAAGATCTCGGTCAAGCACAACGACCCGATCGTCATGGTGAAGGCCTACCGCCTGCTCGCGGAGCGGGGCGACTGGCCGCTGCACCTCGGGGTCACCGAGGCAGGCCCCGCGTTCCAGGGCACGATCAAGAGCGCCACGGCGTTCGGCATCCTGCTCTCCGAGGGCATCGGCGACACGATCCGCGTCTCGCTCTCCGCCCCGCCCGTCGAAGAGGTGAAGGTCGGGCTGCAGATCCTGCAGTCGCTGAACCTGCGCGAGCGCAAGCTCGAGATCGTGTCGTGCCCGTCGTGCGGACGCGCGCAGGTCGACGTCTACACCCTCGCCGAGCAGGTCACGAAGGGGCTCGAGGGCATGAGCGTGCCGCTCCGCGTCGCGGTGATGGGCTGCGTCGTGAACGGTCCCGGCGAGGCCCGCGAGGCCGACCTCGGTGTCGCCTCGGGCAACGGCAAGGGGCAGATCTTCGTGAAGGGCGAGGTCATCAAGACCGTGCCCGAGAGCGAGATCGTGCAGACGCTCATCGAAGAGGCCAACCGGATCGCCGCAGAGATGCCCGCGTCGAGCGAGTCGGGCACACCCGACGTCTACACCCCGTAGTCTCGCGCGGATGTCGCGCGGGTGACGGCCGTGCGATGGAGCGCCCGACCGGTGGTGCGTGTCGCACCGCGGCATCTGAACGCAGCACGTTCGCATACTTGCGGGTGCGGGGCAATAGGTCGCTGATCGCCGATTCGAATACTGAATCGACGTGTGCAACTACGCACATTCAACCTGCGCCGTACTGACCTGCCGTGTACGCGTGTGACCATGGAAAGGTCATACGGTAACCCCACCTCCGAGCATATTCGGGACTCGGACGCTGACGGGTCACCCCCTCGGAAAGGCGCAACACACCCATGTCTGAAAAGAAATCTCATCGCGTGGCACTGGTTCTGCAGAGCGGCATCGCGACCACCGTGGCGACCGCCGTGCTGCTCGGCGGATTCGGTGCCTTCTCGCTGTGGAACGACTCGTTGGCCTCCGGGGCCGGCACCGACATCGCAACGGGCACCCTGACGCTCGACTCGGTGACCCCCGGTGCGTGGACCATCGAGCAGTCCGACGGTGTTCTCGCTCCCGGCACCGCGATCGACCCCGCGTCGTTCAAGGCATCGCCGGGTGACGTACTGCAGTACACCGCAAGCGTCCAGGTCACCGCTGATGGCTCCGACCTGCTCGCCGAGCTGAACGTCGACCCCGGCTCCTACGCCGTCGCCACGGAACTGGCGAGCGACGTCACCGTCACGCTGACCAAGGCCGATGGGACCTCTCCCGATGGCATCCCGATCACCGGCGCCGACGGCACCCGCAACATCGATGTCAAGGTGACAGTCGCGTTCAACGACACCATCTCCGGTCTGACCGGACAGGGCCTCGCCTCGGCGGTGAGTCTCAGCGGATTGAATTTCGAACTGAACCAGGTCACCACTCCCTGAGTGCATCGTGAGGCCTGCGTCCTCACACAGCAGAGCGGGGCCGCACGTCTGACGTGACGGCCCCGCACCTATTTCCCCCCTGACCAGGCGCGCACGAGCGCGCGGAAAGAGCCGATGATGCGTGCGACCTCCCCTCAACCCAGCGTGAAGCTGTGGTGCGCGTGGGCGACGCTCCTCGGTCTGCTCGTCGCGGCGATGGCCGCCCTCCTCCTCCCCGGTACCGGAGGGTTCTCGGCGTGGCGCGATGCGGCGCCGGCGGGGTCCGAGGGGATCGCCAGCGGGTCCGCCCAGATCACGGCGACCGGGGTGCCCACGTATCGCGTCGGTGGCAACAGCTTCCAGCCCACCGCATCGACGCTCTCCGCGGGCCAGACGCTGACCGTCACCATCCCGGTGACGGTGCTGGGGACCGGGAGCACGATGAGCCCTCATCTGGGCCTCAGCCGGTGGACGGTGCCCGCGTCGCTGACCTCGAAAGTGACGGTCACCGCTGACAGCACGCCGCTCGTGGTCTCCGCGGCCCCTCAGAACGCCACCGTCACGCTCACCATTGCGGCATCGCCCGACGCGGTGTTCCAGGGCGAGGTCATCGACCTGTCCCGGCTGCTCCTGGAATTGGAGACCCGCACCACGTGGGAGGACTCCGAGACACTGCATCTCGCGAACATCACGATGGCCGCACCGAGCCGCAAGATGGTGCTGACGATGAACACCTCCTTGCCCGGAGCGAGCAAAAACGTCTCGGTCCCGGTCGGTGGCATCGCCGACCCGGTGACCATCGACTGGGGCGACGGCACCGCGCCCCACACCGTCACCGCGGCCAACCCGTCGCACACCTACGCGAACGCCGGCTCGTACACGGTCACGATCACTGGCACCTTCAGCCGCTTCGGCGGGGGAGGCACCATGCGGGCCCTGCAGTCCGTCGACGTGTGGGAGGAGAACGGGGTCGCGGACGCGAGCTACGCATTCCAGGGCGCGACCGGACTCGTGTCGACCGTTGCGCCGCCGCGCACCGTCACCAACCTGAGCCACATGTTCGACGGTGCGACGAAGTTCAATCAAGATCTGGGCGGCTGGGACACCTCGAACGTCACCAATATGTCGTACATGTTCGGCGACGCGGCCGCGTTCACCAACGGCGGCAGCGACAGCATCGGCGGCTGGGACACCTCGAACGTCACCGACATGTCCGCGATGTTCATCCGTGCGACTCAGTTCAACCAAGGCGTTGGCGACTGGAACACGTCCGCGGTCGTCAACATGTCCAACATGTTCAACACCGCCATGGCCTTCAACAACGGCGGTAGCTCTGGGATCGGCGCATGGGACACCGCTGCGGTCACCGATATGAACAACATGTTCAACTCGGCAACCGCCTTCGATCAGAATGTCGGCGAGTGGGACACGTCACGAGTCGCCAACATGTCCAGCATGTTTCGAAGCGCCCGGGTGTTCACCAATGGCGGGAGCCCGAGCATCGGTGCGTGGGAGACGTCCTCGGTGCTCTACATGTTCAACATGTTCACCGGTGCAGAGTCGTTCGATCAGAACATCGGCGCCTGGGACACCTCCAAGGTCACGAACATGGCGTCGATGTTCCAGTCGGCCACGGTCTTCAACAACGGCGGCAGCCCGAGTATCGGTGCGTGGGACACCTCTCGGGTCGGCAACATGACCTACATGTTCCAGGGAGCTGCAGCCTTCAATCAGAACATCGGTGCCTGGAACACCGGCAAGGTCGGCAACATGTCGTACATGTTCCACGGGGCGCTGATGTTCAACCAGAACCTCGGTGCCTGGAACACCGGCACCGTGAGCACCATGGCGAACATGTTCTACGGGGCAACCGCGTTCAACGGGAGTATCGGCTCCTGGAACACGTCGCGAGTGACCTCAATGATCAGTATGTTCGGCGAGGCGTCGGCGTTCAACCAGAACCTCGGTGCCTGGGACACGTCGCAGGTCACCTCGATGTCGAGCATGTTCTCGGGAGCTGCGGCGTTCAACCAAGACCTGGGCACGTGGAACACCTCGAGGGTCACGCAGATGAACTACATGTTCCAACGTGCGGCCGCGTTCAATCAGGACATCGGGGACTGGGACACCTCCAAAGTGAACACGATGCTCGCCATGTTCAGCGGCGCGGTGTCCTTCGACCAGCACATCGGTGCGTGGAACACCGCGACGGTCACCGACCTCTCGTACATGTTCCAGGGGGCGGCCGCGTTCGACCAGGACATCGGCGGTTGGAGCACCGCCAAGGTGACGAACATGGCGAGCATGTTCCGCGGTGCGGCCTCGTTCAACCAGGACATCAGCGGCTGGAGCACCGCCAAGGTCACGAACATGGGGTACATGTTCGATGCCGCGACCGCCTTCCGCCAGGACCTGTCTGCCTGGACGGTCAATCTCATCGCGAGTACTCCGCCGCTGTTCGCCCCGGCGGGGTTCCCTCCGGCCTACCTCCCGGCCCGGTGGCAGCCGATCGCGGCTCCGCTGTCGGCGCCGTCTTCGGGGGCCCGGCGCTTCCTGACGCGTCTGCTCCAACCACGGACGGGCCAACCACAGACGGGCCAAGCACAGACGCCCCGATTGCCGACCCGTCGGCGGAAGCCGACACCGAGTCGCCCGACTCCGGTGACGCCGCGGTCGGGACCGTTGGCGGCGCGCCGTCAGCCGGCGGCGATGATGCACCGGTCGCCGATGGCGACAACGCACCGGTGGCCGACTCCACAGCGGAAGAGGAGATGACACCGTGAACGCACTCCACACCCTCGGCACACCAGCACCAGCACCAGCACCAGCACCGGCACTAGCACCGGGACCGGACGTGACGCGCGATCTCGGGGATGCCGAGGTGCCGCGCCGACGCTCCGGGTGGGCCTCGCTGCTGCAGGGGCTGAGCATCGGTGTGCTCCTGCTCACGGTTGCCGTGGCCTGCGCGACCATTGTGCTGCCGAAACTCACGGGTGCCGTACCGCTGACGGTGCTGTCCAATTCGATGTCGCCCGGCATGCCGGTCGGAGCGCTCGCAGTGGTGCGACCCACGATGGACATCGACGCCAGCTCCCTCGAGATCGACGATGTGCGAGCCGTCAATCGGGTCGACGACATCCGCCTCGGCGACGTGATCGCCTACCAGCCAAGCGCGGACGACTCCACACTCATCATGCACCGAGTCATCGGGGTGACCGATCGCGCTGATGGAACGCGCGAGTTCCTCACCCAGGGAGACAACAACGCGGCGGCCGATCCCGCCGTCGAGGACTACATGGTGCGTGGGGAAGTGTCCTATCACCTCCCGCTCCTCGGGTACGTGAATTCCTTCGTGAACGGGAACGGCGCGCACCACACGATGCTGGTCATCCTCGTCGCCGTCGGCTTCTACGGCTGGGCGGGACTGCAGCTCGCCCGCGCTCTCCGGAGGCGGAAGCCGTAGATCCTCAGGTCCTCGGCGCCCGGTGGTGGGCGCTCGGTGCTCAGCGCTTGGGAGGTCCAGTGATTCCTGCGCTCTGGCGCGTCTCGTCGGTGCGTCGGCGCCTAGAGGAATCCGCGCAACAGCGCCGAGGATCCCTCGACGTGCTCGAGCATCGCCGCCGCGGCGTCGTCGGGGCGGCCGTCGAGGATCGCCGACACGATCGCCTCGTGCTGCTCGTTCGAATGGGAGAGGTTCGGCGCGAGCATCGGGATGCTGTCGAGCAGCGCATTCACCCGCGTCCGGAGGTTCGCGACGAGCGGCACGAGGCTCGGCGACCCCGAGACCTCTGCGATGAGGAGGTGCAGACGCGAGTCGAGCCGCCGGTGGTCGTCCTGCTGCGCGGCACCGCACTCCTGGAGTGCGAGCAGGAGCGCCGCGCGATCCTCCGCGGAGAGCTCGCGTGCCGCCGCCTCCCGCGCCGCACCGACCTCGAGCACTCGGCGGAGCACCGCCGTGTCCTCGACCTCATCCGCACCCGGCAGCGAGGCCACTGCCCGCAGCGTCGACGCAGCGGGCAGAGCCTCGACCACAAACGTGCCGCCGTACCGACCCCGGCGCGACACCACGTACCCGGCCTCGGCGAGTGTCGAGAGCGCCTCGCGCACGGTGTCGCGACTCACCTTCAGCATGCCCGCCAGGTCGCGTTCGGCGGGCAGCTTCTCGCCCGGGCCGATGAGCCCGAGGCGGATCGACTGCAGCAACCGCTGCATCGTCTCCTCGTACGCGTTGGTGGGTCGCACGGCGCGGATCAGCAGCTCGACACCGTCTGCGGGCTGCTTCATGGGGCTCCTTCGCCGGGTTCGATGCGCGTGAAGCGAGTGTAGCGCGCCCCGCCTGAGCGCCGCGGCCTACAGCGGCGTGGTGTACGCGCTGCTGATCCCGCCGTCCACGAGGAACGTCGACGCGGTGATGAAGGAGGCGTCGTCGCTCGCGAGGAACGCGACCGACGCGGCGAGCTCCTCCGGGCGGGCGAAACGCCCCACCGGCACGTGCACGAGGCGACGCTCGGCGCGCTCGGGATCGCTCGCGAACAGCTCCTGCAGCAGCGGGGTGTTGACCGGGCCGGGGCAGAGCGCGTTGACGCGGATGCCCTGACGGGCGAACTGCACGCCGAGCTCGCGGCTCATCGCGAGCACACCGCCCTTCGACGCGGTGTAGGAGATCTGGGAGGTCGCGGAGCCCATGACCGCCACGAACGACGCCGTGTTGATGATCGATCCGCTGCCCTGCTTCGTCATGTGGCGCAGTGCGGCTCGCGAGCACAGGTAGACGCTCTTCAGGTTGACGTCCTGCACCTTCTCCCAGGCGGGGAGCTCGGTGATCTCGATCGAGTCGTCGTCGTCGGGGGAGATGCCCGCGTTGTTGAAGGCGATGTCCACGGACCCGTAGACGCTCGCAGCGGTGTCGAAGAGGTGGTTGACCTGCGCCTCGTCGGTGACGTTGACCTGCACGAAGAGCCCGCCGACCTCGGCCGCGGCGGCCTCGCCCGACGCGGGGTTCATATCGCCGATGACGATGGTGGCGCCCTCGGCGCGCATACGACGGGCGGTGGCGAGCCCGATGCCGCTGGCTCCGCCGGTAATGACGGCGACCTTGCCGGCCAGGCGCTGGGTGAGATCGATGGGGGTGATGTCGCTCATGGGAGGTTCCTTTTCGGGTGGGTGCTGCAGAGGTGACGGCGAGGGTTACTCGGAGGCGAAGAAGACGTTCTTCGTCTCGGTGAAGTGGAGCGGGGCGTCCGGGCCGAGCTCGCGCCCGAGCCCCGATTGCTTGAATCCGCCGAACGGGGTCGAGTACCGCACCGATGAGTGCGAGTTCACGGAGAGGTTGCCGCCCTCGACCCCGCGGGCGACCCGGATGCCGCGGCCGAGATCTCCGGTCCAGATCGAACCGCTCAGGCCGTACTCGGTGTCGTTGGCGAGGGCGATCGCGTCGGCCTCGTCGTCGAAGGGCAGCACCGCGACCACGGGACCGAAGATCTCCTCGGTCGCGATCCGGTCGCCGCGCTCGGGGGTGACGACGGTGGGGGCGAACCACGCGCCGGGGCCATCGGGGCAGGATCCGCGGAACGCGACCGGGGTGTCGTCGGTCACGAAAGCGGCGACGCTGTCTCGGTGCGCCTGGGTCACGAGCGGTCCGACCTCTGTCGACTCGTCCATCGGATCCCCGACCCGGACGCCCTGCACGGCGCGCTCGAACTCCGACATGAACCGGTCGTAGACGCTGCGCTCGACGAGCAGGCGGCTGCGGGCGCAGCAGTCCTGGCCCGCGTTGTCGAAGACGGAGTACGGGGCGGTCGCGGCGGCGCGCTCGATGTCGGAGTCGGCGAAGACGATGTTGGCGCTCTTGCCGCCGAGCTCCAGCGTGACGCGCTTCACCTGGTCGGCGCAGCCCGACATGATGCGCTTGCCGACCTCCGTGGAGCCGGTGAAGACGACCTTCCGCACGTCGGGGTGCGTGACGAAGCGCTCACCCACGACCGACCCGCGTCCGGCGAGCACCTGGAACAGCCCCTCCGGCAGTCCGGACTCGAGCGCGAGCTCACCGAGCCGCAGGCTCGTGAGCGGAGTCCACTCCGCGGGCTTCAGCACGACCGCGTTGCCGGCCGCCAGTGCGGGCGCGAATCCCCACGACGCGATGGTCATCGGGAAGTTCCACGGGGTGATGACCCCGACGACGCCGAGAGGCTCGTGGAACGTGACGTTCATGCCGCCGGCCACCGGGATCTGCTGCCCGATGAGGCGTTCGGGTGATCCCGAGTAGTACTCGAGCACGTCGCGGACGTGGCCGGCCTCCCAGCGGGACTGCGTGATGGGGTGCCCCGAGTTGGTGGTCTCGAGGCGCGCCAGGTGCTCGATGTCGCCGTCCACCGCGTCGGCGAAGCGGCGCAGCGCGCGCGCCCGGTCGGCGGGGGCGACGCGCGCCCACTCCCGCTGCGCGCGGACGGCCGCCGCGATCGCGGTGTCGGTCTCGGCCGCGTCGAGGTGCGCCACCTCGGTGACCGCGCTGCCGTCGGCGGGATTGATCACGGTATAGCTCATGGGGCGTCCTTCGGCTCGGGTGCGGGTGCGGGTGCGGGTGCGGGATCGGTGCCGGCTGGATCGGTGCCGGTGCCGGCTGGGTCAGTGCCGGTGCCGGTCGGTCCGGAGGGTGCGCGCGAGGCGTCGCGGGCAGCGCGGTACTCCACGGCGGCGCGCACGAGTCCCTCGAAGAGCCGCCGGTCCTCGGCGTTCTCCTCCGGGTGCCACTGCACCGCGATCCCGAACGGCACGGAGTCGAGCTCGAGCGACTCGATGATCCCGTCCTCGGTGCGGCTGGTGACGGTAAGGCCGGCACCCACCTCGTCGATGGCCTGGTGATGGTAGAGGTCGGCCTCCGCGCGGGGGTCGTCGCCGAGCACGGCGCCGATCCGGCTGTCGGGTTCGACGGACACCTCAATGCGGTTGAAGCGGCCCTCGCCGAGCTGGTACCGGTCGTCGCCCACGAGGTCGGGCACGTGCTGCGTGAGGGTGCCGCCGAGCTCGACGTTGAGCACCTGAGCGCCGCGGCAGATACCGAGGAACGGGAGCTCTGCAGCGATCGCGGCCTCGAGCAGCGCGGCCTCGAACGCGTCGCGGTCGGTGCGGGGCGGCGCCGTGCGCTCGTGCGGCTCCTGGCCGTAGCGCGCAGGGTCGACGTCGGCCCCGCCCGACAGGATAAGCCCGTCGAGCGACGCGACGATCCCGGCGGCGATCTCGGAGGTCACCGGCTGCGGGGGCAGCACGAGCGCGATGCCCCCGGCGTCGGTCACGCCGTTGAGGTAGACCTGCGGCAGGAAGGAGGCGCGCACGTCCCACACCCCGGTGCGGGCCTGTTCCAAGTAGCTCGTGATGCCGATGACGGGCGCACGCTCGGGGGCGCCCGGTGCCGGGCTCGGGGACGAATGCGTCGTCGGGGAGGACTCAGAGGCGCTCAAAGCCACGCACCCGCTCCCAGTCGGTGACCGCGGCGTCGAAGGCCGCGACCTCGGTCCGTGCCGCGTGCACGTAGTGGTCGACGACCTCGTCGCCGAAGGTCGTGCGGGCGAGCTCCGAGCGCTCGAACAGGTCGGCCGCGTCGCGCAGGGTGGTGGGCACCCGGTCGATCTCGGCCTCGTAGGCGTTGCCCGTGAGGGGATCGCCGAGCTCGAGCCCCTGTTCGATCCCGGTGAGCCCGGCGGCGAGCATGCCCGCGACGGCGAGGTACTGATTGACGTCGCCGCCCGGCACGCGGTTCTCGACGCGCATCGCGTGCCCCTTGCCGACGACGCGCAGCGCGCAGCTGCGGTTGTCGTGACCCCAGGCCACCGCGGTCGGGGCGAAGCTGCCGTCGACGAAACGCTTGTACGAGTTGATGTTCGGAGCGAAGAGCAGTGCGAACTCGCGCATCGCGGCGAGCTGCCCGGCGATGTAGCTGCGGAACATGGGCGACATCCCGTCGGGGGCGCTCGGGTCGGAGAACACTGGGTCACCGGCTGTGCTCCGCAGGCTCGTGTGCACGTGGCAGCTGTTGCCTTCGCGCTCGTTGAACTTCGCCATGAATGTGAGGCTCTGGCCGTGCGCGGCGGCGATCTCCTTCGACCCGCTCTTGTAGATCGAGTGGTTGTCGCAGGTGTCGATCGCGGGCGCGTAGCGGAAGGCGATCTCCTGCTGCCCGAAGTTGCACTCGCCCTTCACGCCCTCGCAGTACATGCCGGCGGCGTCCATCGAGTTGCGGATGTCGCGCAGGAGCGGTTCCATGCGCGTGGAGCCCTGGAGCGAGTAGTCGACGTTGTAGTCGGACGCCGGGGTGAGGCCGCGGTAGCCGTTCTTCCAGGCGGATCGGTAGTCGTCCTCGAAGACGATGAACTCGAGTTCGGTGCCGACGTACGGCACGAGATCGTGGGCGGCGAGCCGGTCGACCTGGGCGCGGAGGATCGCCCGCGGCGACACGTTGATGGGGGAGTGCTCGGCGGCAGTGACGAGGTCGGCGATGACGAGCGCGGTGCCGGGCAGCCACGGGGTGCGTCGGAGCGTGCCGAGATCCGGGATCATCGCCATGTCGCCGTAGCCGCTCTCCCAGCTGGTGAGCGCGTAGCCGTCGACCGTGTTGAGCTCGACGTCGACGGCGAGCAGGTAGTTGCAGCACTCCGCGCCGTGGTGCATCGTGTCCTCGAGGAACAGTCGCGCCGAGACGCGCTTTCCGACGAGGCGCCCCTGCATGTCGGTGAAGGCCACGATCACGGTGTCGATCTCGCCTGCAGCCACGGCGTGCCGCAGCTCGTCCGGTGTCAGGTTTCCGCTTGCCGGGGTCATGAAGGCTCCTTGCTCGTCGTCGAGTGCCGGTGTGCTCGCACCAAAAGGTCGATTTCCCGACCATTAAAGCACATGGGTGGCTCGGCGGCGATCGCGAACCCGGACGAGTTTTCAATAAAGGTGGTGAAAGACTACCAATAGATGGCATACTCGGCCTTGACATCGCATCGCGCGGGCACGGGTCCTCGCGTACCGATCACAACGCAGTGAAAGGGGTCGAGATGGCCAAGGACACACTGAAGGTCTCCGGGGTGACATATACCACCGCGGAGTCGGGGTATTTCGAGAAGCGGAAGCTCAAGCGGGCCGCCGGCATCTGGGGGCTCTGGGGCCTCGCCGTCGGCGCGGTGATCTCGGGCAACTTCTCGGGGTGGAACTTCGGCATCGAGGCCGCGGGCTTCGGCGGCATGCTCATCGCGTTCGCGATCCTCGTGGTCATGTACTACGGCCTCGTCTTCTCGATCGGTGAGATGGCGGCGGCGATGCCGCACACCGGCGGCGCCTACTCCTTCGGCCGGGCCGCGATGGGCCCCTGGGGCGGGTTCGTCACCGGGCTCGCCGAGACGATCGAGTACGTCGCCACCACGGCGGTGATCGTCTACTTCTCCGCGGGCTACGCGAACGGTGTGACCGAAGGACTCATGGGCTTCAGCCTGCCGACCTGGCTGTGGTGGATCATCCTGTACGCCGCCTTCGTCGGGCTCAACACCGCCGGCGCCGCGATCTCGCTGAAGTTCGCGGTCGTCGTCTCCTTCATCTCGATCGGTGTGCTCGTGCTGTTCGCGATCATGGCGTTCGCGAGCGGCTCGCTCGACTGGGGCAGCCTCTGGCAGATCGAGCCGGATCCGGGCCAGAGCGTCTTCCTGCCGCACGGGATCCTGCCGATCCTCTTCGCCATGCCGTTCGCCATGTGGCTCTTCCTCGGCATCGAGGAACTGCCGCTCGCGGCCGAGGAGTCGCACAACCCGGTGCGCGACATCCCCCGCGCCGGCCTCTGGGCCCGCGGCACGCTCATCGTGACCGGTCTGCTCGTGCTGGTGCTCAACACGGCCGTGCTCGGCGCCGAGGCGACCGGCGTGGCCGGCGAGCCCCTGCTCGACGGGTTCCGCGCGATCCTCGGGGATGAGCTCGCCTGGGTCGCCGGCCTGCTCGCGCTGTTCGCCCTCTTCGGGCTGCTCGCGTCGCTGCAGGGCATCATGTTCGCCTACGGTCGGAACATGTACTCGCTCTCCCGCGCCGGGTACTACCCGAAGTGGCTCTCGCTCACCGGGAAGCGCCAGACGCCGTGGGTCGCACTCCTCGCCGGTGCGGTGATCGGCCTCGTCGCACTCTTCGTCGTCGAACTCACGGGCGGCGACAGCGGCGTCGGCGGAGCGATCGTGCTCAACATCGCCGTGTGGGGCGCGGTGCTCGCCTACTTCATGCAGATGCTGTCGTTCGTGATCCTGCGCCGGAAGTACCCGAACGCCAAACGGCCCTACGTCAGCCCGTGGGGCGTGTTCGGCGCGGTCTCGGCCGCGGTGATCTCGGCGCTCATCTTCGTGGGCTTCCTGCTCAACGAGACGTTCCGTCCGGCGATCATCGCGATCGTCATCGTGTACGTCGTCGGCCTCGTCATCTTCGGGCTCTACACGCGACACCACCTGGTGCTGTCGCCCGAGGAGGAGTACGCGGTCTCGGGTGGCCTGCACGGCGACCCGCAGACCGAGGGTTACGGCGGTGCGGTCGAGGAGGAGCTGCTCGGCCTCGACGGCCGGGATGCGCCCCGGGGATAGCATGACCCCCGCCGGCGGGAGCGCGGGCGCGGTGCCAGGCCGCACCCGCGCTCCCGCCGGCGAAGACTGCTACGCTACACACACATGTGAATATCGGCCGCTGAGCTATGGCGGGAGAGTTCGGACCCAGAGTCCGGCGCCGAAGGAGCAAATCCTCCCCGGGAATCTCTCAGGCACCCGTACCGTCGCAGCGAGGCAACTCTGGAAAGCAGCCCTCCGTCTCCGAGAGACGCGGCTCACCGACGGTGCAACGACGCCCCGAGTCAGCTCGGACGCGTCTGAATCTCTCAGGTACACCACAGAGCGGGGAGGATCCCCATCCGTCGCGCCCGCGCGGCACTATCCTCGGAGATCCTCGTGAGCATCACTCCCGTCACCCGCACATTCACCGACCGGCACATCGGCGTCTCCGATCCCGCCGACGTCGAGACCATGCTCGCCCGGCTCGGATACACGAGCCTCGACGAGCTCGTCGACACCGCCGTCCCCGCAGCGATCCGTCGCCCGGACGCTCTGCAGATCCCGGCCGGGCTCAGCGAGGAGGAGATCCTCGCCCATCTCCGCGAGCTCGCCGACCGCAACGTCGTGAAGACCCAGATGATCGGTCAGGGCTTCTACGGCACCTTCACCCCGCCGGTGATCCGACGCAACGTGCTCGAGAGCCCGGCGTGGTACACCGCGTACACCCCCTATCAGCCGGAGATCTCGCAGGGTCGACTCGAGGCGCTGCTCAACTTCCAGACGATGGTCGCGGATCTCACCGGGCTGGCGGTCGCGAACGCCTCGATGCTCGACGAGTCGTCGGCCACCGCCGAGGCCGTGCTCCTCATGCGCCGCGCCAACAAGGCCGCTCCGGCAACGGCGAAGACGGTGCTCGACGCCAACCTCTTCCCGCAGACCATCTCGGTCGTGCGCGGTCGCGCCGAGGCGCTCGGCTTCGAGGTGGAGGTGGCCGACCTGGGCGCGGGGCTGCCCGAGGGCGACCTCTCCGGCATCGTGCTGCAGCAGCCCGGCGACAACGGCGCCGTCGTCGACCACGCCGCGGTCATCGCGGCCGCGAAGGAGCGGGGCGCGATGGTGACGGTCGTCGCCGACCTGCTCGCGCTCACGCTGATCACACCGCCCGGGGAGCAGGGCGCCGATGTGGCCGTCGGCAACACCCAGCGCTTCGGGGTGCCCCTGTTCTTCGGCGGCCCGCACGCCGCGTACCTCGCGATCCGCGCCGGGCTCGAGCGCTCGCTGCCCGGCCGCCTGGTCGGGGTCTCCAAGGACTCCGCGGGCGCCCCCGCGTACCGCCTCGCCCTGCAGACCCGCGAGCAGCACATCCGGCGCGAGAAGGCCACCAGCAACATCTGCACCGCCCAGGCGCTGCTCGCGATCACCGCGTCGATGTACGCGGTCTACCACGGAGCGGATGGGCTGCGCGGGATCGCCGAGCGCACCCACGCGCACGCCCGCACGCTGGCGAACGCGCTCACCGACGCCGGGATCCCGATCGCCTCCGAGTCGTTCTTCGACACGGTGTTCGCCACGGTGCCCGGTCGTGCGGCGGAGATCGTCGCGCGCGCCGCGGACGCCGGGATCAACCTCCGCCTCGTCGACGCGGACACCGTGGGGGTCTCCGCCGACGAGACCACGGCCGACGCGACCATCGACGCGGTCGCCACCGCCTTCGGCGCGGAGGTTCGGGAGCGGGTGCGCGCGGGGGACTTCGGGTTCGCCGCGGAGCTCACGCGCACGAGCGATTTCCTGACTCACCCGATCTTCCACTCGATCCGCTCCGAGACGCAGATGCTGCGCTACCTCCGCCGCCTTGCGGACCGGGATCTCGCGCTCGATCGCACCATGATCCCACTCGGGTCGTGCACCATGAAGCTGAACTCGACCGCGGAGATGGAATCGATCTCGTGGCCCGAGTTCGCGGGCATCCACCCGTACGTGCCGGCCGAGCAGAGCCGCGGCTGGCGCGACCTCATCGCGGAGCTCGAGCGGCGCCTCGTCGAGATCACCGGCTACGCCGGCATCTCGCTGCAGCCGAACTCGGGCGCGCAGGGCGAATACGCCGGGCTCCTGGCGATCCGCGGCTACCACCGGGCCAACGGCGATCTGCAGCGCGACGTCTGCTTGATCCCCGCCTCGGCGCACGGCACGAACGCGGCCTCGGCCGTCCTGGCCGGCATGCGCGTCGTCATGGTGCAGAACACCGAGACGGGCACGATCGACCTGGTCGATCTGCGGGAGAAGATCGCCGCGCACCGCGATGCGCTCGCAGCGATCATGATCACCTACCCCTCGACCTACGGCGTGTACGACGCCGACGTGCGCGACGTGTGCGATCTCGTGCACGAGGCCGGGGGACAGGTCTACATCGACGGCGCGAACATGAATGCCCTGGTGGGGCTCGCGCAGCCGGGCCGGTTCGGTGGCGACGTGTCGCACCTCAACCTGCACAAGACCTTCGCGATCCCGCACGGCGGCGGCGGTCCCGGCGTCGGCCCGATCGGGGTCGCCGAGCACCTGCTGCCCTACGTGCCGAACGACCCCACGGGGTCCGTCAGCGTCAGCGAGGGAGTGCCGGTCGTCGCGACGCTCTTCGGGTCGGCGGGGGTGCTGCCGATCTCCTACGCCTATATCGCGATGATGGGCGGCGACGGGCTCACGCAGGCGACCCGGATCGCGCTCCTCAACGCGAACTACATCGCTGCCCGGCTCTCGGAGTCTTTCCCCGTGCTGTACACGGGCAACCGCGGGCTCGTCGCCCACGAGTGCATCCTCGACCTGCGCGAGCTCACCGCACGCTCCGGGGTGACCGCCGAGGACGTGGCGAAGCGCCTCATCGACTTCGGGTTCCACGCACCGACCCTGGCGTTCCCGGTGCCGGGCACACTCATGGTCGAGCCCACGGAGTCCGAGGATCTCGGAGAGCTCGAGCGGTTCATCGAGGCGATGATCACGATCCGAGCCGAGATCGACCAGGTGATCGCCGGGGACTTCTCGATCGAGGACTCCCCGCTGCGCGGCGCGCCCCACACGGCCGCGGTCGCGGTGGCGAGCGATTGGGACCGCGCATACCCGCGCGAGCAGGCGGTCTACCCGGTGGCCGTGCTCCGCACCGACAAGTACTTCCCGCCGGTCGGGCGCATCGACAACGCGCACGGCGACCGCAACCTGGTCTGCTCGTGCCCGCCGCTCGAGGCGTTCGCCGAGTAGGGCTGCGCTGGATCCCCGCCCAGCTCGCTCGCATCACCCGTTGAAAGGACCTCACCGTGACTGATCCGAAACACACCGCGCTGCACGAGGAGCACGCCGCGCTCGGCGCCGTGTTCACCGACTTCGGCGGCTGGGATATGCCGCTGCGATATGCCTCGGAGCTCGCCGAGCACCGGGCGGTCCGTGGCGCCGCGGGCCTCTTCGACCTCTCGCACATGGGGGAGATCCGCGTCGAGGGCCCCGACGCTGCGACGTTCTTGAACACCGCGCTCGTCGGCAACCTCGCCGCCATCGCGGTGGGCAAGGCGAAGTACTCGCTGATCTGCGCCGAGGACGGCGGCATCATCGACGACCTCATCAGCTACCGGCGCGCCGAGGATCAATACCTCCTGGTGCCGAACGCGGGCAACGCTGACACCGTCGCCGAGGCGCTGCGCGAGCGCTCGCGCGGCTTCGATGTCACCATCACCGACGTGTCGGCGGAGACCAGCCTGATCGCGGTGCAGGGGCCGAACGCGGTGGCGATCCTGCACACCGTCACTCCCGAGTCCCAGCACGCCCTCGTGAGTGAGATGCGGTACTACGCGGCTGACGACGCGACCGTCGCGGGGATCGACGTGCTGCTCGCGCGCACGGGCTACACCGGGGAGGACGGGTTCGAGCTCTACGTGCCGAACGATCGCGCCGCCGAACTCTGGCGTGCGCTGCTCGCGGCCGGGGCCGACCACGAGCTGATCCCCGCCGGGCTGGCCGCCCGCGATTCGCTGCGGCTCGAGGCGGGGATGCCGCTCTACGGCAACGAGCTGAGCCGCGAGACCAATCCGTTCGAGGCGGGCCTCGGGCCGGTGGTCTCCTTCACGAAGGAGGAGTCCTTCGTCGGACGCGCCGCGCTCGAGGCCGTGCGGGAGACCGGGCCGCAGCGAGTGCTCGTCGGCCTCCGCGGCGCGGGCCGCCGCGCCGGGCGGAGCGGCTACGCCGTGCTGGCGGGCGACGAGGTGGTCGGTTCGGTCACGAGCGGGCTTCCGAGTCCGACACTCGGGTACCCGATCGCGCTCGCGTACGTCCGCCCCGAGTTCGCGGCGCCCGGCACCGCCCTGTCCGTCGACCTGCGCGGCAAGGCCGAGCCCTTCGAGGTCGTGCCGCTGCCGTTTTACGCGCGGCCGGCCTGAGCGCTCGGCCGGGACCGTCACGGCACCGCTTCGTATTTCTTCACCGCATCACATTCAGCACCGCACCACACAGCACCGCACCACACACAGAAATGAGCAGCACATGAGCACCGTACGCACCGGACTCCAGTACTCCGTCGAGCACGAGTGGATCACCTCCGAGACCCCCGCTACCGTCGGCGTCTCCGAGGTCGCGGTCGACGCCCTCGGAGAGATCGTGTACGTCGACCTCCCCGAGGTGGGCGCGACCGTGACCGCGGGGCAGCCTTGCGGTGAGATCGAATCGACGAAGTCGGCCTCGGAGCTGTTCTCGCCGGTCACGGGCGAGGTCACCGAGGTGAACGACGCCGCGGTCGCCGATCCTGCGATCATCAACGCGGAGCCCTACGGTGCCGGGTGGCTCTTCCGCGTCGCGACGACCGAGGCCGGCCCGCTGCTCTCGGCGGAGGAGTACGCGGCCGCGAACGACGCCGAGCTCTCGGAGTAATCCGGGATCCTCGGAGGAGACGCGGCCGCCCATGGCGATCAGTGCGTTCGACCTCTTCAGTGTCGGCGTCGGGCCATCGAGCTCCCACACCGTGGGGCCGATGCGCGCCGCCCAGCACTTCGTCGAGCGGGTGCGCCGCGAGGGCGCGCTCGGTTCCGTCGCCTCGCTCGAGGTCGAACTCTTCGGGTCGCTCGCGGCGACGGGGCACGGGCACGGCACCTTCACCGCGGTGCTCCTCGGCCTCGAAGGCTTCGATCCCGCGCAGATTCTGCCTGCGGAGTCGGAGGAGGCGCTCGCGCGCATCGAGACGAGTGGGATCGTGCGGCTCGGTGGTGCACTCGCTGCCGGGCTGGGATCGGCCGCCGCGTCGGGATCTTCCGCCGCCTACGCCGAAGTACCGTTCGCGATCGCCGACATCGTGCTGCGCCCACTCACCGTGCTGCCGCGCCACACGAACGGCATGCGGTTCCGGGTGCGAGACGGTGTGGGCGAGGTGCTGGAGGAGCAGACCTATTTCTCCGTCGGCGGCGGGTTTGTGGTTCGCGAGGGCGCCGAGCAGACCGTGCTCGACGGCCTCGAGGCCGCGATCTCCGAGCAGCCGTACCCGTTCACCACGGCCGCGGAACTGCTCGCGCACACCGAGGCGAGCGGGCTCTCCGTCGCGGAGGTGATGCGCTCGAACGAGCTCGTGCGCCGCGATGCCGCCGAGATTCAGGCGGGTCTCTCGCACATCTGGCGGGTGATGGAGGAGTGCAAGGACGCGGCGCTCCGGCGCACGGGCGTGCTGCCGGGCGGTCTCGAGGTGCGGCGGCGGGCCCCCGACTGGCATCGACGGCTGACGGCACAGGATCCCGATCGCGACCCGCGCTACTGGCAGGAGTGGGTGAACCTCGTGGCGCTGGCGGTCAATGAGGAGAACGCCTCGGGCGGACGGGTCGTGACCGCCCCGACGAACGGTGCGGCCGGGATCATTCCGGCGGTCCTGTTCTACGCGACGCACTACGCGCCGGGGGTGGATCCCGCGGACGCCGCCGCTCGGGAGCGGATCGTCAGCGACTTCCTGCTCGCCGCGGCCGCGATCGGGGTGCTCGTCAAGGAGCAGGCATCGATCTCCGGCGCCGAGGTGGGCTGCCAGGGTGAGGTCGGATCGGCGTCGTCGATGGCAGCGGCCGGGCTGGCCCAGGTGCTCGGCGGCTCGCCGGCGCAGGTCGAGAACGCCGCGGAGATCGCGATGGAGCACAACCTGGGGCTGACGTGCGACCCGGTGGGCGGGCTGGTGCAGATCCCGTGCATCGAACGCAACGCGATCGCCGCCTCGCAGGCCATCAACGCCGCCAAGATGGCGCTGATGGGCGACGGCGCCCACCACGTGAGTCTCGACCAGGTGATCGCAACGATGCGCGAGACGGGCCGCGACATGAGCGACAAGTACAAGGAGACGTCGACGGGTGGGCTCGCCGTGAACGTGGTCGAGTGCTAGCCGCTGCTCCCTAGACTGGACACGTGACTGCGCCAGATCCCGACACCGTAGACGCTGCCATCGACGCGCTCCTGGCCGATGCCGGGGTGACCGGGCAGCGCTCGCTCGTGCGCCGGATCATCGCGACGGGCATCGGCCTCGCGCACGACGGCGCGGACCGGCTCGACCTCAAGATCTCCGCGGCGGCGCTCGAGGAGATGCGGGCCGCGTTCCGCCTCTTCGCGCCCTACCGCGAGATTCCGAAGGTGACGTTCTTCGGCTCAGCCCGGATTCGGGCGCAGGATCCCCTCTGGGTGTCTGCCGAGGCGGCGTCGAGGGGTCTGGCGGAGCGTGGCTGGCTCGTCGTGACCGGGGCCGGGCCCGGGATCATGGAGGCCGCAGCCACCGGGGCGGGCCCGGAGCGCTCGCTCGGGGTATCGATCCGGCTGCCGTTCGAGGAGCACCCGAACGCGCAGTCCGCGGCGAACGATCGCCTCGTGGCTATGAAGTACTTCTTCACTCGCAAGCTCATGCTGGTGAAGGAGTCGAGCGGGTTTCTGTGCCTGCCGGGCGGGTTCGGCACCCTCGACGAGACCCTCGAACTCCTGACCCTGCAGCAGACGGGCAAGATGGAGCCGACGCCGATCGTGCTGCTCGACCGACCGGGCGGTACGTACTGGCGAGGCTTCGCGCGGTTCGTCACGGAGGAGCTCGCCGGGACAGGCATGATCACGATCAACGACCTCGATCGGGTGCTCGTCACCGACTCGGTGGACGCGGCGATCGACGAGATCACCGGGTTCTGGCGCAACTACGATTCACTGCGCTGGGTGGGGGATCGACTCGTGCTCAGACTGCGCACCGCACCGACGGATGCCGAGCTCGCGGACCTGAACGCGCGCTTCTCCGGTCTCTGCGCAACGGGCCGGATCGAACACACCGAGCCGCTCGACGAGGAGCACTCGGAGCGCGACCTGCTTGAGCTGCCGCGCATCGTGTTCACGCCGCTCCGTCGCTCAGTGGGAGACCTGCACCGCCTGATCCGGGCGCTCAATCAGCTCGTCTGAGCGCACCCCTACGCCGCGCCCACGTACTCCACGAGGTGCTGCGCCGTCAGCGTCGCCTTGCCTGCCACGAGGTCCTGCGGCGTGCCCTCGAAGACCACGGTGCCACCCTGCTGTCCCGCGCCGGGGCCGATGTCGATGATCCAGTCGGCGTGCGCCATCACGGCCTGGTGGTGCTCGATCACGATCACACTCTTGCCCGCATCGACCAGCCGATCGAGCAGTCCGAGCAGCAGCTCGACGTCGGCGAGGTGCAGGCCGGTGGTCGGCTCGTCGAGCACGTACACATCGGCGTCCTCGATCATGTGGATGGCGAGCTTCAAGCGCTGCCGCTCACCGCCCGAGAGCGTCGACAGCGGCTGACCGAGGGTCAGATACCCGAGCCCGACGTCGACGAGCCGGTCGAGGATCTTCGCCGCCTTGGGCACCTTCGACTCCCCGCCGGCGAAGAACTCACGAGCGTCGGCCATACTGAGGTCGAGCACCTCGGCGATGTTCTTGCCGCCGAGGGTGTACTCCAGCACCTCGGCGGCGAAGCGCTTGCCCTCGCACACCTCGCACGGGCTCTCCATCGTGGCCATCATGCCGAGGTCCGTGAAGATCACTCCCGCGCCCTTGCACTCCGGGCAGGCCCCCTCCGAGTTCGCACTGAAGAGCGCGGGCTTCACCCCGTTGGCCTTCGCGAACGCGGTGCGCACGGGATCGAGCAGCCCGGTGTACGTGGCGGGGTTGGATCGGCGCGATCCCTTGATCGCGCCCTGGTCCACCGCCACGACGCCCTCCTGCGGCGACACGTAGCCGTGGATGAGCGTGCTCTTGCCGGATCCCGCAACACCCGTCACCACGCAGAGGACGCCGAGCGGCACATCGACGTCGATGCCCTGCAGATTGTGGCGATCCGCCCCGCGCACGGCGATGCTGCCGGAGCCGGTGCGCGTCTCCGGCTTCAACTGCGCGCGGTCGTCGAGGTGGATGCCGGTGCGCGTGCCCGACTCCCGCAGCGCCGCCACGGAGCCCTCGAAGCAGATCTCGCCGCCCTGCGCGCCGGCGCCCGGGCCGAGATCCACGACGTGGTCGGCGATCTCGATCATCTCGGGTTTGTGCTCGACCACGAGCACCGTGTTGCCCTTGTCGCGAAGCCGCAGGAGCAGCTGATTCATGCGCTGGATGTCGTGCGGGTGCAGTCCGATCGACGGCTCGTCGAAGACGTAGGTGGCGTCGGTGATGCTCGACCCGAGATGCCGGATCATTTTGGTGCGCTGCGACTCGCCGCCCGACAGGGTGCCCGCGGGGCGGTCGAGACTCAGATAGCCGAGACCGATCTGCACGAACGAGTCGAGGGTGTCGAGCAGCTTCTCGATGAGCGGCGCGAGGCCGGGATCGTCGATCTCGCGCACCCACTCGGCGAGGTCGGAGATCTGCATGGCGCACGCATCGGCGATGCTGAGTCCTCGGATCTTCGAGGAGCGGGCCGTCTCGTTCAGTCGGGTGCCGTCGCAGGACGGGCACGCAGTGAACACGATCGCCCGATCCACGAACGCGCGGATGTGCGACTGCATCGCCTCCCGGTCCTTCGAGAGCATCGACTTCTGGATCCGCGGGATGAGCCCCTCGTACGTGACGTTGACGCCGTCGGCCTTGACCTTCACGGGCTCGTTGTGGAGCAGCACGTGCAGCTGCTCGTCGGTGAAGTCGCGGATCGGCGTATCCATCGGCACCATCACCGCGAAGATGCGGCCGTACCAGCCGTCCATGCTGAACCCGGGGACCTTGAGGGCGCCCTCCGTCAGGGTTTTGTCGGCGTCGTAGAGCTCGTCGAGCGCGAAGTCGCTGACGGTGCCGCGCCCCTCGCACTCGGGGCACATGCCCCCCAGGATCTCGAAGCTGCGGCGCTCCTTGACGGTCGTGCCGCCCTTCTCGAGAGTCACGGCGCCGGCACCGCTGATCGAGGCGACGTTGAACGAGAAGGCGTTCGGGGAGCCGATGCGCGGGGAGCCGAGCCGCGAGAACACGATGCGCAGCATCGCGTTGACGTCGGTGGCCGTGCCCACGGTCGAGCGCGGGTTCGCGCCCATCCGCTCCTGGTCCACGATGATCGCGGTCGTCAGCCCCTCGAGCACATCGACGTCGGGGCGGCTCTGACTCGGCATGAACCCCTGCACGAACGCGCTGTAGGTCTCGTTGATCAGCCGCTGCGACTCCGCAGCGATGGTCGCGAAGACGAGCGAGCTCTTGCCCGAGCCGGAGACCCCGGTGAAGACGGTCAAACGGCGCTTCGGGAGGTCGACACTGACGTCCTTCAAATTGTGCTCGCGGGCGCCCTGGACCCGGATGCGGTCGTGGGTGTCGGCGGGGTGCGGTGCAGTCATAGGAGAGACATTACCCGGCGGTTCGGACATTGCCGTGCGGCCGGAAGATGAATTCTGCCGGCGCCGAACTGGGCGGAGCCGCCGCACGCTCACTACGCTGGACGCATGGACATCGGGGAGCGGCCAACGGTGACGAGCGTGCGACCCGCCCATCTGGCGGCGGCCGCGCTCACGGTGCTCGCCGCGCCGGCGTTCTTCGTCGCGGAGATCCCGGTGCTCGGGTTCGGCCTGCTCATTGCGGGCCTGCTGCTCGCGTGGCTGGTGGATCGGCCGATCTCACCCCGCGGCGGCGCGCCGTCGCTGCTGCGCGACCTCTCCCTGATCGCGATCGGACTCGGGATCGTGCGCTCGATCCCGCTCGCGGCCGAGCTCGACACCTGGTCGATGGTGAAGTTCACGCTCGCCCTCGGCGGTGCAGTGGCGGTGCCGTACCTCGTCTCCCGATTCATCTACCGGGATCGCGCCACCGGCTTCCCGTGGCGCGGCGGCGGGCGCTGGGGGCGTCTGCACTGGTCCTGGCTGGTCGGCGTGCTGGTACTCGGCTGGCTGATCCTGCCCGGCTACTTCATCTCCTCGGGCGTCTACCGGAACTGGCCGGAGGTCACGTCGCCCGACCTCATCGCCCGTCTGTTCGTAGGTGTCAACGCGGTCGGGATCTGGGACGAGCTGTTCTTCATCTGCACGGTGTTCGCAGTGCTGCTCCGTCACTTCCCGGTCTGGCTCGCGAACGTGCTGCAGGCGGTCGTGTTCGTGTCGTTCCTGTGGGAGCTCGGATACCGCGCGTGGGGGCCGCTGCTCACGATCCCGTTCGCGCTGGTGCAGGGCTACATCTTCCTGCGCACCAAGTCGCTCGGCTACGTGGTGGTGGTGCACCTGCTCTTCGACGCGGTCGTGTTCGCGGTGCTCGTGCACGCGCACAACCCCGGACTCTTCGACATCTTCCCGCTCGCGCCGTAGGCGGCGGGGCCGGGGTGCTGCCGGGTGATACCGGGGTGGTACCGGATCGGCTAGTCCGCGAGCAGCGCGGCGATCCGGCGTACCGCGAACTCGTACCCCTGCACCCCGCACCCGGCGATCACGAACGCGGCGATCGGGGAGACATAGGAGTGCCGCCGGAACGCCTCGCGCGCGTGCACGTTCGAGATGTGCACCTCGGCGACGGGCAGCGACACTCCGCTCAGCGCGTCGCGCAGCACCACGGAGGTGTGGGTGAGGCCGCCCGGGTTGATGAGGATCGCGGCGCAGTCCTCGCGGGCCGCGTGGATCGCGTCGATCAGCTCGCCCTCGTGGTTGCTCTGCACCGCGCGCACGCTCAGGCCGAAGTCGGCGGCCGTGCGGGTGACCAGCGCCTCCACGTCGTCGAGGGTCTCCGTGCCGTAGATGTGCGGTTCGCGGGTGCCGAGCAGGTTCAGGTTCGGGCCGTTCACCAGCAGGATCTGACCGGTCATGTGGGAGCCCTTCGGTTCGTCGGTTGGGTGCAAGCGTATCCTGGGCTAGCGTTGTGGGGTGACTGAACACCCCGAGCAGCCCCTGCCCGCCCAGCGTAGCGACCCGAGCACCTTCCGCGACAAGCCGGTGTCCTTCGTCCGTCGCAGCCGCATGACCCCCTCGCAGGAGCGGGCCTGGGCCGAGCACGAGACGAAGTACGTGATCGATGTGCCGCGCGGCCCCGCCGCGACGAGCGTGGCGGATGACGCGCGGCTCGATCCCACGGAGATCTTCGGCCGCGAGGCACCGCTCATCGTCGAGGTCGGCTCGGGGCAGGGCCACGCGATCCTGCACGCCTCGGCGACCCGGCCCGAGATCAACTTCCTCGCCGTGGAGGTCTTCCGCGCGGGGCTCGCGCGCACCATCATCCGCGCGGAGCAGGGTGGCCTCACGAATCTGCGCCTCGCCGAGGTGAACGCCCCGGAACTGCTCGAGAAGGGCCTGTCCGCGGGTTCCGTCGACGAGCTGTGGGTGTTCTTCCCCGATCCGTGGGCGAAGGCGCGCCACCAGAAGCGCCGGCTCGTCGACGCAGACTTCGCGGCGATCGCTGCTCGGGCGCTGCGCCCGGGAGGCGTGCTGCGGCTCGCCACCGACTGGGAGGACTACGCCGTGCAGATGCGGGAGGTCATGGACGCGGCCCCCGGGTTCACTCGGGAGTTCACCGGCGACTGGGCCGATCGCTTCGACGGTCGGATCATCACGGCCTTCGAGACGAAGGGCGCGAACAAGGGTCGCGCGATCCGGGATCTCGGCTACCGCCGCGACTGAGCGCCATCCGGGCCCACGGAGTAGCGTGTGAGGGATGAGCAGCACCTCCGGCGATACGACCCCCGACGCACCTCTGACACCTGCCCCGAGCCGAGAGCGCAGCGCTTGGGCTGAGCGCCTCGGGCTCCGCGTACCCGTGGTCTGCGCGCCCATGGGCGGGGTCGCGGGCGGTGCGCTCGCGGGAGCGGTGTCGCGGGCGGGCGCGCTCGGCATGATCGGCATGGGGAGCGCGGGATCCGTCGCCGCGCTCGAGCGCGAGCTCGCGCGGCTCGACACGGGCGGTGCGCCGTTCGGGATCGGGCTCGTCGCCTGGGGGATCGCGCGCGAGCCCGAGCTCCTCACCCGTGCACTGGAGGCCGCCCCGGCGCTCCTGTCGGTGAGCTTCGTCGATTGGCGTGCCGAACCCGCGGCCCGCGCGCAGCGCGACGCCTGGATCGGTGCGGCGCGAGGGGCGGGCGTGCGCACCATCACCCAGGTCGCGACCGCCGACGAGGCCCGATCCGCCGCCGCGGCCGGCGTCGACGCCGTCGTCGCCCGCGGCAAGGAGGGCGGCGGCCACGGGGAGCACCGGGAGCCCCGCGATCCGCTGCTGGAGTCGGTGCTCGCCGCGGTCGAGATCCCCGTGCTCGCGGCCGGGGCCGTGACGAGCGCAGCGGACCTGGTCGAGGTGCAGCGGCGGGGCGCGTCCGCGGCGTGGATCGGCACGGCGTTCGCCGCGTGCACCGAGGCGCTCACGAGTGCGCCGGCCCGCGCGGCCCTCATCGCCGCCGAGGGGCGCGACACCGTGGTCTCCCGGGTGCTCGACGTCGCGCTCGACCGACCGTGGCCGTCGCACTACCCCGAGCGGCTGCTCCGCACCCCGTTCGTCGAGCGCTGGCAGGGCCGCGAGTCCGAACTCGCGGCCGACACGGTGGCGAAGGCGGAGTTCCGTGCGGCGCTGGCGGCGCAGGACTACACGGTGGTGCCGCTCGACGCGGGCGAGGGGGTCGGTGCGGTCACGACGGTGCGCTCCGCCGCCGACGTGGTGCGCGAGCTCGCGCGCCCTCTACGATGAACCCATGAGTCGAACCGATCCCGGCGCGCCGCGCACGATCTCCCAGCGGCTGGACGCGCTGCCCTTCACCCGCAAGCACGGCAAGATCCTGACCGGATCCGGGATCGGCTGGGCGCTCGACGCGATGGACGTCGGCCTCATCTCCTTCATCCTCGCCGCGCTCACGCAGCACTGGGGCATCACCAAGGGTGAGGGCGGCCTGATCGCGTCCGTCGGCTTCGCCGGTATGGCGATCGGCGCGACGCTCGGCGGGCTGCTCGCGGACCGCATCGGCCGTCGCCAGGTCTTCGCCCTCACGCTCCTCGTCTACGGGCTGGCGACCGGCGCGAGCGCGCTCGTCGGTGGGATCGCCTTGCTGCTCGTGCTCCGCTTCTTCGTCGGGCTGGGGCTCGGCGCGGAGCTGCCCGTCGCCTCGACGTACGTCAGCGAGTTCGCCCCCGCCCGGATCCGCGGACGCCTGATCGTGATCCTGGAGGCCTTCTGGGCCGTCGGCTGGACCGCCTCCGCCATCATCGGCTACTTCGTGGTGCCCGCGTCGGAGGACGGCTGGCGCTGGGCGTTCGCGATCGGGGCGATCCCCGCGCTCTACGCCCTCGCCGTACGCTGGGGGCTCCCCGAATCCCCGCGCTGGCTCGCGAGTCGGGGCCGCACCGCCGAGGCCGAGCAGGTCGTCGCGTCGTTCGAGGCGCAGCTGGAGTCGCGGGTCGCGGGTGCGGGATCGGCCACGACCGCAGACCCGGCCGCGCCCCGTGCCGCCGAGCCCGCGTCGGCCGAACCGAACGTCGCCGACCTCGCCGCACCGCAGCCGGCGCTCGCCCGCCGCGCCGGGGGTCGGGTCGCCGCGCTGTGGTCGACGGAGTTCCGCAAGCGCACGGTGTCGATCTGGCTGGTCTGGTTCTGCGTCAACTTCGCCTACTACGGCGCCTTCATCTGGATCCCGAGCATCCTCGTCGACGCCGGTTTCAGCCTGGTGCGCTCATTCGGCTTCACGCTGATCATCACCCTCGCCCAGCTGCCGGGGTACGCGGTCGCCGCGTGGCTGATCGAGCGGTGGGGGCGGCGCCTCACCCTTTCGATCTTCCTGATCGGCTCCGCCGGATCCGCCATCGTCTTCGGTACGGTGCACACGGAGGCGGCGATCGTCGCCTCCGGAATGGCGCTGTCGTTCTTCAATCTCGGGGCCTGGGGCGCGCTCTACGCCGTCACCCCCGAGATCTACCCGACGTCGCTCCGGGCGACCGGGGCGGGCTGGGCGGCGGGCGTCGGCCGCATCGCCTCGATCATCGCACCCCTGCTCGTGCCGATCTTGCTCGTGGCTGGCGGTGCGGGCCTCACCTTCACGGTGTTCGCGATCTTCTTCATCGTGGCCGCCGCGGCCACGTGGGGGCTGGTGGATCGCCGCGGCAAGGCGCTCGACGATCGCTGACCGCGGGCGCACGAGTAGCAAGGATCAGGGTGCCAGCGCAAGGGGGCGCGGCGAATCTCGCGCGAGGCCTACGCTGAAGCCATGAACGGTTTATTTATCATCATCATCATTGTCGCCATCGTGCTCGCAATCGTCGGCGGTCTGGTTGAGGCCGTCAACTTCCTGCTCTGGGTGGGCATCATCCTCGCGATCCTCGCGGTGATCGCCTGGCTCATCCGATCGCTCACCGGTCGGAAGAGCTAGGCGCAGGCCTCGGTCACAGCGCACCACGCAGCGGGCGTGCGGGCACCCTCACGGGTGCTCCGCACGCCCGCTGTCGTGTGGAGGAGCCTCGTCGTGCGCGGGGAACCCGTCGGGGTCTGCGGTCGCTCCCACGACCTCACGGACGACGCGCAGCGTTTCAGGGTGCGCGAGGATCCGGAAGTGCCCGCCGGTGGCCAGCCGGACGTTGCGGGCGCCCGCGAGCTCGCTGCCCTCGGGAATGTGCGGATCGAAGTCGGCGAAGATCGACACGACCCGACGATTCACCTCGCGCTCCGCGCCGAGCCGGCGCAGCGTGGCGTCGCGGGGTGAGAACGCCCGCAGCGTGCGCGAGAACTGGTAGCGGGCGAGGGCGGAACCGCCGAAGGGGGTGGCGATCGCCGCCATCGCGCGGACGCGATGCCCTTCCGCGTCGAGCGCCATGACATGCTTCCCGATCAGCCCGCCCTTGCTGTGGGCGACGATCACGACGTCGTCGAGGCCCGTTGCGGCGAGATAGCGCGAGACCGCCGCCGCACCGTCCGCGACTGGCCGCCGGTTCGCGCGCAGCGGATCCACGACGTGCACCGGATGCCCGTCGCCGTGCAGGGTCCGGATCAGGGGGAGCATGAAACGCCAGGGCTCGTAGACGCCGGGAATCACGAGGACCGGCCGACGATCGCCGCTGCGGAAGGCCTCGGGGGTGACGCGCGGGTCGAGCGCGCGGAGCTGGGCGCGCGCCGCGTAGAGGTAGTCCGCGGCCCACCACACGCCCTTCTGCACGATCCCCATGGCTCCATGTTCGCAGGTCGCGCGTGCCGAGGCACCGCGCCGGGCCGGTGGCTCACTCGTTCCGCAGCACCGCCAGGACCGCCCGATGGTCGCTGTCGCCCGCGGCGACGACCCGGTTCTCCAGCGGTGTCATGCCGCGCTGGAAGATATGGTCGATGCGCGCAGCGGGGAAAGCCGACGGCCACGTGAACCCCCAGGAGGGCGACGACTGGCGCGGCTCGCTGACGGCGCTCTGCAGCGTCGCCATCGCCGGATCGAAGGTGGTCGCGTTGAAATCGCCCATCACCACGACGCGCTCCGCGAGATCCTGGGGTACGAGCTCGCCGAGGCGCTGCAGCATCGTGTCTCGGTTGCCCTGGTCCCAGGGACGGAACGAGGCCGCGTGCACCACGTACACGCTGACCGGTCCGCTGGGCGTCATGACGTCCGCGGATAGGGCGCGCTGCCAGCCGAGGCCCAGATCGAGCGGCGTCTGCTGCTCGAGCGGGTACACGCTCCAGAGCCCGACGGTGCCCACCGTGTACGCGTAGGGGTGCGTGGCAGCGAGTTCCGCGGCGGCGGCTTCGCGGTCGTCGGCGTCGAGCTCGACGAGCGCGATGACGTCGGCGCCCTCGACGGCCAGATCCCGGGCCGACGCGGCGGCGGCGTTCGAGTCGCCCCGCACGTTGTGCGACGCGACCGTGAAGCGCTCGTCCGCGGGCACCGCGTTCGCGCTGCGGCCGAGGGGGAGGAGCACCGTGCCGACGAGCAGCGCCCACACGAGGGTCGGCAGCAGCACGATGAGCCAGGCGCGCCTGCGCCGGGTGAGGAGCGCGCCGATCCCGAGCAGCGGGAGCAGCCACCCGAGCCAGGGCAGCGCGGTCGCGACGAGCGTGCCGAGCGACCCCGGGAGCATCGAGTGCAGCGCGATCGTCAGAGTCAGGAGCACCGAGACGACGGCGATCGTGCGGGCACCGGCGAGGCCACGAGTGGGATCGCCGCCGCCGGCTCGCGTGGAGGAGGGGGCGGCTACCACCGCTCGTGCACGGCGCCGCGGATGCGCCGGTCGTAGATGTCGCGCACCCCGGCGGAGAAGTCGGGGCCGAGCTCCGGGATCGCGCCGGCCTGCGCGTTGCCGCGCGACTGCTCGGCGTTCCGGGCGCCCGGAATGACAGTGGTGATCCCCGGCTGCTGCCAGAGCCATGCGATGGCCGCCTGCGCGGGGGTCGTGCCGGCCGGAGCGTGTTCGCGCACGAGGTCGGAGAACTCGCGTGCGGCGGCGACGCCCTCGGCGAAGTCGACGCCGGCGAAGGTCTCGCCCACGTCGAAGGCCGCGCCCGTGCGATTGTAGGTGCGGTGGTCGTTCGCGGCGAATGTCGTGTCCTCGGTGTAGCGCCCCGAGAGCAGCCCCGAGGCCAGGGGGACCCGCGCGATGATCCCGACCCCTGCTTCGCGGGCGACGGGCAGCACATCGTCGATCGGCTTCAGCCGGAAGGCGTTCACAATGAGCTGCACGGTCGCGACGTGCGGGTGCCCGATCGCCTCGAGCGCCTCCGCAGTCGTCTCGACGCTGACGCCGTAGTGGGCGATCACGCCCTCATCGACGAGCGTGTCGAGCGCGTCGTACACGGCCGGGGTCGCGTACACCGGGGTCGGCGGGCAATGGAGCTGGACGAGATCGAGGCGATCGACGCCGAGGTTGCGGCGCGAGCGGTCCGTCCAGGCGCGGAAGTTCTCGAGCGAATAGTTCTCGGGGACCTGATCCTGCCGCCGGCCCATCTTGGTGGCGACGGTGATGCGATCCCGCAGCCCGCGATCGTCGAGGAATCGGCTGATGAGCTGCTCGCTGCGCCCATCCCCGTAGACGTCCGCGGTGTCGAAGAAGGTCACGCCGCCCTCGACCGCGGCGTCGAGCACCGCGAACGCGTCGGCCTCGGAGACGTCACCCCAGTCCGCGCCGAGCTGCCAGGTGCCGAGCCCCACGACGGAGGCCCGCTTCGGGGAGCGGCCGAGCGTGCGCTGTTCCATGACGGTCATGATTGTCCTCCGTGGCTGGTCGAGGTGGCTCTGGTCGTGGTGGCTCTGGTCGTGGTGGCTCTGGTCGTGGTGGCTCTGGTCGTGGTGACCTGCATCGTGCGATCCAGCCGGTGGGTCCGGATCCGCCATCGGCTCACCCTACCGAGTGCGTCTGGGCGGATCCTCGGGGCAACTCCGGCGCAACCGCGGCGCAACCGCGGCGCAACCGCGGCGCGTCACGCGGAGATCGCGCGTTACGCGGACCGATCTGCCGGTTTCGATCCGCGTGACGCGCGATCTCCGCGTGAGTGCGCGCCCCACCCGCGCCGCCCTACGCCGGCAGCGCCCCGGCCGGGCCCGCGGAACTCGGCACGATCTCCCGCAGGAGGTCATCGAGCGTCACCACGCCGAGCAGGCGCTCGCCCTCGACCACGGTCGCGAGCTGCACCCGCGCGCGGCGCATGCGCGTCAGCGCCTCGGTGGCCGAGGTGTCGCCGGTGAGCGAGAGCGCGTCGCGCGCGACCTGCGTCACCGGGGTATCGTCGGGGAGCGCAAGTGTGTCGCGCACGTGCACGACGCGGCAGTCCGCACCGGTCCCGACGAGCACCCGCAGGTGTCCGGATCGCCCGGCCACCTCCCGCACGTCGGCGACCGTCGCGGTGGTCGGCACCGCCGTCGGCGGCCGTTCGGTCTGCACGATCCCGCGGACCGTCAGCGATCCGAGTGCGATCGCCTGGGCGATCGGCCCGGAGAACTGCTCCTCCAGCGTGCCGGCGGCGCGCGAGCGGGCGACGATCTCGCGGATCGTGTCGGCGTCCTGCCCACCGGCGGCGGCCTTCTCGACCGGCTCGACGCCCGAGGCCGACACCAGCCGGTTGGCGATCCGGTTGATCCAGAGCAGCAGCGGGCGGAGCGGCCAGGTCATCCCACGGGCGACGATGCTGGTCGCCTTCGCCGCGGTCTCGGGGTGGGCGATCGCCCACGACTTGGGGCCATCTCACCGATGACGAGGTGCAGGAACGTCACCACGATCAGCGCGAGCATGAACGCGATGATGTCGGCGAGCACGTAGGGGAGGCCCCACTGCTCGAACACCGGGGAGAGCGCGTAGTCGATCGCGGGCTTCGTGATCGCACCGAGGAGGAAGGTGCACGCGGTGATCCCGAGCTGCGCGAACGCGAGCATCACGGTGAGCTCGTTCATGCTGCGGAGTGCGGATCGCGCAGCCGCGCTGCGGTCGGCCTCCTGCTCGAGGCGGTGCCGCCGTGCGGCGAGGAGGGCGAACTCGACGATCACGAAGAACGCGCTCGCCACGATCAGCGCCACGGTGATGATCGTCACCAGCCACCAGCTCATCGGTCGACCTCCCCGTCGTCGACTGCCGAGGCGACCGCATGCGGTTCCTCGGTGCCAGTCGAAGTCGAAGGAGACGGATCGTCCGGGCCCGTCTCGTGCAGCCGCACCGTCAGGCGGGACGGCACCAACCGCGTGACCTCCGTCACCTCGACGTCCAGCCAGCGTTCGATCTCCAGCCCCAGCGCGACCTCGGAGGGCCGTTCGGGCAGATCGACGCGCACGCGGCCGCCGACGGGCACGAGGTCGCCGAAGCGGCTGATGATGAGTCCGGCGATCGTCTCCGAGTCGTCGCCCGGGAGGTCGTGGCCGATGAGCCGCTCCACCTCGTCGAGGTGGACGTCGCCCGGGAGCGACCAGTGCCCGTCGTCGTGCACCGACACCTCCTCCACCTCCAGATCGTGCTCGTCCGAGAGCTCTCCGATGACCTCCTCGGTGAGATCCTCGATGGTCAGCATGCCGTCGAAGTTGCCGTACTCATCGATCACGCACGCCATCTCGTTGCGACTCTCGCGCATGCGGTCGAGCGCGACGGGCAGCCGCATGGAGGTCGGGATCACCACGACCTCCCGCATCGCCGACTCGACGGTGTCGCTCGGATCATGGTGTCCGCGCAGCAGATCGATGAGCGCGACGATCCCGATCGGGTAGTCCTCGTCGTCGACCACCGGGTAGCGGGTGTGCCCGGTGGACATGAGCGTGAGCACCTCGCCGATCGTCGTGTCGCGGGAGACCGAATCGACGCGCGAGCGCGGCACCATCGCGTGCTCCGCGTCCCGCTCCGGGAAGTCCAGGATGCGGTCGATCACCATCGAGAGCTCGTCGGTGAGATCCCCCGATGAGCGGGACTCCTCCACGATCGCCTCGAGGTCGCGCGCCGTCGCGCTCTCATCGACGTCCTCGAGCGGTTCGATGCGCAGCAGTCGCAGCAGCGCATTCGCCGCCAGGTCGAAGATCGTGATGAGCCAGCCGAACAGGAGCAGGTAGATGCGCGTCGGCAGTGCGAGGGCGCGCGCCAGCGGCTCCGGGCTCGCGATGGCGAGGTTCTTCGGGTACAGCTCGCCGAAGATCATCGTGACGATGGTCGCGAGCAGCAGCGCGCCGATCGTGCCGATGAGGATCGAGACGGCGGGATCGATCCCGACCCCGCCGAGCAGGGTGCCGATGGAGGCGCCGATGAGCGGCTCGGCGACGTACCCGATGAGCAGACCCGTGACCGTGATCCCGAGCTGCGCACCCGAGAGCATGAACGAGGTGCGGTTCGTGATCGCGAGTACCCGCTTCGCCTGCTCGTCGCCCTTCTCCGCCTGCGCGGAGAGCTTCGAGCGGTCCACGGACATGTACGCGAACTCCTGCGCGACGAAGAACCCGCACGCGGCGATGATCGCCAGCGTCAGGATCGTGCCGAGCAGCAGCGTTACGCCTGCCTCGACCATTCGGAATCACCCCCTCGACGTGCGAGAGGGCGCGGTGATCGACCCTCCTGATCGGTGGAGGTGCGTTGATGGCTCACGGGGTCTCTCTCGTGGGTCAGGAACAGGGCGTCCAGCCGATGCTATCGACGCTTCCCGGGAAAGCGGTGTATCCGGTGCGATTTCAGGCGCGGAGGTTGCCCGGGTACTTCGGCCCGGTCGCGTCGGCTTCCGCGAGCGAGCCGTCCTCCTTGGTCACGATGAGCCCGGTGGAGGACTCGACCGACTTTCCAAGGGTGAGCAGCCAATCCCGGTTGATCTCCGGCACCCGGCTCCCCGCGAACTTGAAGCTCAGCGGCGTCTGGGGGTTCAGCCAGATCGCAGAGCGCCCGTCGCCCATCGTCGAGCTGTCCTTCCAGGACATGAGAAAGCTCTCGCCTCGCGACAGCTTCTGCACGATCACGATCTGCAAGTGGGTGAGGAGGCGGTCCTCGAAATGCGTCACCATTCCGTCGTAGCGGATCGATCCCATAGTGCGTGTTCCTTTGCTCGGTGGACTGCAGATGCGCGGCGCTCGGGGGCGGCGCCAGGCGGCACAGATCCACTTTGCACGGCCCACCGGTCGGCGTCAACCGGTGGAGCCCGGGCTATTGTACGCCGGTCGGGCGGAGATGAGAAGCACTCCTGAGAAAGCGGGCGACCTGTGACCATCAGAGCAGGGGTGGAAACGCGGAGTGCGGTGCATCGGGCGGAGCAGCGGGCTCGCGTTCCGGAACGCGCCCGAGGGCGCTCCTGGGAGGACGACGGAGCGCATGCGCACATTCGGTGTTGAAGAAGAAATGCTGCTGGTGGACGCATCCACCATGGCACCGATGCCGGTCGCCGAGCAGATCATTCAGAGCATCGGGCCGCTGAAACCGGACGCGATGCGGGTCAGCGCGGAGTTGCAGCGCGAGCAATTGGAACTGATCACGGCGCCGCAGCGCACCTTCAGCGCGCAATTGCGGTCGATCCGCTCCTCGCGTGCCGCCGTGGACGAGGCGGCGCAGCGGCTCGGAGCACGGCTTGCGGCCATCGGCACGGCACCGGATCTCGAGTGGCCGCACCTGTATCCCGACGATCGTTACGAGCGGGTGTCGGCGCAGTTCCAGCGCACGACGGATCGGCACCTCACCAACGGCTTCCACGTGCACGTCGCCATCGGCTCGCGCGACGAGGGGGTCGCGGTGATCGACCGGATCCGCCCCTGGCTGCACGCGCTGCTCGCCCTGAGCGCGAATTCTCCCTTCTGGCGGGCGCGCGACAGCGGCTACGCCTCCTACCGCTACCAGGCCTGGTCGCAGTGGCCGACCTCCGGGCCCACGGAGGTCTTCGGGTCGGTCGCGGCGTACGACGAGCACCGCGCAGCGCTGCTCCGGACGAGTGTGCCCCTCGACCGCGGCATGCTCTACTTCGACGCACGGCTGTGCGACCGTTTTCCGACCGTGGAGATCCGCGTCGCCGATGTCTGCACCGATGCGACGCACGCCGCCGCGATTGCCGCGCTCGTCCGCGCGCTCGTCGAGACGTGCGCGCGGGATTGGCACCGCGGCCTCGATCCGGATCCGGTCCCGGGGGCCGTGCTGCGCCTCTGGGCATGGCACGCGAGTCGCTACGGGGTGACGGGAGAGCTCGCGGATCCGCTGACCGGTCGCATGGTCCCGGCCCGCGCCGCCGTCGATCGGCTGCTCGCCACGGTGCGGCCGGTCCTCGTCGACCTGGGGGAGTGGGCCGAGGTGCGTGCGGTGATCGAGGAGATCATCCGGGTGGGCGGAGGGGCGTCGTTGCAACGCGCTGCGCTCGGCCAGGCCGGGGATCTCGCGTCGATGACCCGCGAGCTGGTCGAGGCGACGACGGCGAGGTGCACGACGCGTGAGTGGTCGGCCGTGGAGGATCCGCCGGCCCCGGTCGTCGCTCTACGGGGGCGACGACCCGGCGCGGGGAGGACTCGATCGGCGTGATCGCTCGAGCACCCCACCGTCTGCCGATGCGCGGTGCCGCCCGCCGCCCGCCCATGACCCGCGGGGCATCGGAACCATGCACATGCCAGCCGCGAGCGGACCGGAGCACGAGAGAATGGACCGTATGGAGCATCGAACGAACGCACTCGCGAACGGCGCCTCAGGCGCTGGATCAGGCCGAATCGTCGACCGCGTGGCGACACCGGCCGAGCACGCCGCGCTCGCCGCCGCGGTGGGGTGGGAAGGTCACTTCGATGATGCGGTGCGCGCGGCGTCGCTCGACGCGTCGATCGCCGGAGTGGTGTTCGAGAACGATGAGGACGGCGTGGTCGGAATGGCACGGGCCGTGGGCGACGGCATGCAGTACGCCTACGTGCAGGACGTCATCGTGCACCCGGGTCATGAGGGCGCGGGCATCGGAACGCGTCTCGTCGAGCGATTGCTCACGCTGCTCCGGCCTCACCCCGGCACCGAGCTCTTCGTCGGCCTCTTCGCGAGCCCGGAGGCGGAAGGGGTCTACGAGTCCCTGGGATTCACGAGCTCGGGATCCCTGGGCATGCACCGCAGCATCTCGGCCTAGGCGGGTGCGGCACTCCGTTCCCGAACTTCCGTGGGGGCCGAACGCACGTTGAACCAGAGCGCCAGCTCCTTCGCCGCTCGTCCGCGCACGATCGCCTCGGGCGCCTCCGCGATATCGGCGAAGGAGTCGCGAAAGCCTGGAATGCGCTCCGAGGACTGCCCGATGAGCGGCACGTACCCCATCGACCAGTCGGAGAACTGTCGTTCGAAGGTGAACTCGTCGACCGCGATGCGGATCCTGCCGTGCCGTGGATCCGCGGTGATCTCCGCCATGATCGCGTCGACCGCGCTGGAGGGCCCCTCCAGGAACTGGATGAACTGGTGGTTCCGGTACAGGAGGATCCCGGTGATGCCCGCGGCGTGATTCTTCGCTCTCGCGTGAGTGAGAAGCGCGTCGAGATCCTCTTGATAGAAGCGAGCGAGCGCATCGCTGGAGTACACGAGCGACCGCACGGCGGTCGAGCCCGAGATCGTCGCGGGGGCAGCCGCTGACTCATGCAACACTGGGGCACTCTCCCTCGGTCGTCACTCCGGCTTCGACGCGCGCCATCGCGTCCTGCAGCGAGGCGAAGGACCCGACCGCGCGCCCGAACATGTCGTAGGCCACCGAGCGGGACTCGCTGTCCTGGTCGACGTAGCCCAAGAAGTCCGCCTCCTGACTGCAGACGTAGAATCCCTCGTCGACTCTGGCCCACAGGACCTTCGAATCCGTCGTACTCCTGTGCTCCATGCGGAGTCTCTCCTCGTTATCGGTGCGTGCGATCGGCAGATCGATCGAATCGTATCGGCATCCGGCGACACCGCGGACCCCATTGACGTGCTCCGCGGGGTCTACTAAGGGCGGTCAGCACCCAGTGCGCGCCCGCTCCGACCCGCCGAGGCGGGCGAGTCTACCCGATCCGACACCCGTCGGGCAGCGCATTGACGGGGGGCGGGTGCAGGTCGAGACTGCTGAGTACGGGAGAATGGTCTCGGAACCCGAGAGGAATGCTGTGCAGGACGCGGAGATGTTCAAGCTTCTGGTCGAAGCGGTCGAGGACTACTCGATCTTCCTGCTGTCCCCCGACGGTGAGGTCAGTAGCTGGAACCGAGGCGCAGAGCGCATCAAGGGCTACGAGGAGACCGAGATTCTCGGCACATGCTTCTCCCACTTCTTCACCGCGGACGATCGCGAGAACGGCATCCCCGAGCAGATCCTCGACGAGGCGCGGCGCCACGGTCGGCACGAGACCGAGGGCTGGCGGGTGCGGAAGGACGGATCGCACTTCTGGGCGCGGGCGACCCTGAATGCGGTGGAGGATGAGCAGGGGTCGCTCATCGGTTTCGCCAAGATCACCCGAGATGTCACGGCCGCGAGGGAGACTTCGCGGGCGCTGCGCACCGCCGCGCTCACGGATCCGCTGACGGGCATGTGGAACCGGACCGCGTTCCTCGATGAGCTCGATCGCTGGGTCGCGACGGACAAGGTGTTCGCCGCGAGCATCATCGATCTCAACGGCTTCAAGCTGGTCAACGACTCCCTCGGCCACGCCGCCGGCGACACGCTGCTGAAGTCGTTCGCCGAGCACCTGCACGATGCGGCCTCCGGGGGATCATCGCGGCCCGACTGGGCGGCGATGAGTTCGCCGTTGCCGCGCAAACGCATGAGGGCTATGCCTGCGACGACTTCGTGGAATTGCTCGCGGAGGCGGTGCGCAAGCCGGTCATGCTGGGCGACGCGCAGTCGGAGGTCTCCGCGAGTGTCGGCGTCGCCTGCTTCCCCGAGGACGCCACCAATGTGTCAGAACTGCTCGCGCGTGCCGACGCCGCCATGTACGAAGCGAAGGACACGCAGTCCGAGCACCCCGTGACCTACCGTGAGGGACTGCTGAAGCGTTCGGCCTCGCGGAGATTCCTCGATCGCGAGATCGCCGGCGCGATCGGCCGCGGCGAGTTCCAATTGCAGTACCAGGTGCAGACGTCTCTGCGCGACGGGGCGATCGTCGGGCGCGAAGCACTGATCCGGTGGCATCACCCGGTGCTCGGCACGCTCTACCCGGGAGAGTTCATCTCGCTCGCCGAGGCGAACGGGAGCATCATCGAGCTCGGTCGATGGGTGCTCGCCCAGGCCTGCTCCGACGCCGCCGGCTGGCCGGACCGGACGCGAGTCGCGGTCAATATCTCGGCCCTGCAGCTCCGCGATGCGGACTTCGCATCCACCGTTGCAGAGGCGCTGAGGTCGAGCGGGTTGGATCCCCAGCGGCTCGAACTCGAGATCACGGAAACCACGCTCATCCGCCAGCGCACCGAGGTCGTGGACGTATTCGCGCGGCTGCAGGCGCTGGGAGTGAAGATCGCGTTGGACGACTTCGGAACCGGGTTCTCCTCACTGGACACCCTGCTCGCCTTTGCGTTCGACCGCATCAAGATCGACCGGTCGGTGCTGCACGCCAGTCTGCAGCCCTCGCGCACCCGGAGCGTGCTGCGCGCCATCCTGGCGCTCGGTCACGCGCTGACGACGACGGTGCTCGTCGAGGGGGTGGAGACTCAGAACCAACTCGAGCTCCTGCGGGGGGAGGGGTTCGACGAGATCCAGGGATTCTTCGCCGGTCGCCCCGTGCCGAACGCGACATGAATGCGGCCAGCGGAGCGGAAGGAGACCAGCGATGACCACCGTGCTCGTCACCGGAGCGACCGGCTACGTCGGCGGGCGGCTCGTGCCGCGATTGCTGGACGCCGGGTACGAGGTCTCCGTGCTCGTGCGGTCCGCCTCGAAGCTCGTGGACGTGCCGTGGGCGGCCGAGGTCTCCATCATCGAGGGGGATCTGCTCGACGCCGACACGGTCTCGCGCGCCTGCGAGGGGATCGATGTGCTGTACTACCTGGTGCACGCGATGGGATCCCGGGGCGACTTCGAGGCGGCCGAGAGCCGCGCCGCCTGCAACGTCGCCGGGGCCGCGCAGGCCTGCGGTGTGCAACGAATCGTGTACCTGGGTGGACTCTCCCCGGCGACGCCGAAGCTGTCGCGCCACCTCACCTCGCGGAAGCGGGTGGGGGAGATCCTGCTCGACTCCGGTGTCCCGACCGTGGCGCTGCAGGCCGGGGTGATCATCGGTTCCGGATCGACGTCGTTCGAGATGATCCGGCACCTGACCGAGGTCCTGCCCTACATGCCCGCTCCGAAATGGGTGCGCAACTTCATTCAGCCGATCGCGGTGCGCGACGTGCTCCACTACCTCGTCGCGGCGGCGGAGCTTCCGTCGTCGGTCAGCAGAGCCTTCGACATCGGCGGGCCCGATGTGCTGCGCTACGGGCAGATGATGAACGGATACGCCGTCGAGGCGGGATTGCCCCAGCGGCCCATCGCGGCGCTGCCGGTGTTGACCCCGTGGCTCGCATCGCAGTGGGTGAACCTGGTGACTCCGATCCCGCGTCGCCTGGCGATCCCGATCATCGCGTCGCTGCAGCACGACTGCGTCATGGCGGATCACGACATCGACGAGGTCATCCCACCGCCCGAAGGCGGGCTGACCGGCTATCGGCAGGCCGTTCGCCTGGCCCTCGCCAAGATCGACGCGGGCGCGGTGGAGACCACGTGGCAGAACGCCTCCGTGGTCGACGCGCCGAGCGATCCGCTGCCGAGTGATCCGGACTGGGCGGGGCGCACGGTCTACACGGACTTCCGCGAGCGGCGCACGAGCGCGGCTCCTGATCGCCTGTGGGCCATCGTCGAGGGCATCGGCGGAGCGAACGGGTGGTACTCCTTCCCGCTCGCGTGGGCCGCTCGAGGGTGGATGGACAAACTCGTCGGCGGGGTCGGACTGCGACGCGGCCGAAGGCACCCGCAGCACCTCAACACGGGCGACGCACTCGACTTCTGGCGGGTCGAGCGGCTGGAACGGGGGCGACTGCTCCTGCTCCGAGCGGAGATGAAGGTGCCCGGGCTCGCCTGGCTCCAGATGGAGGTGCTCCCGGACGGCACCGGGTCCCAGTACCGTCAACGCGCGATCTTCTTCCCGCGGGGACTCGCCGGTCGACTGTACTGGTTCGCGATCCTCCCGTTCCACGGCGTGATCTTCAACGGCATGGCGAATCGGATCACGGCCGCGGCAGGGCAGCGCACGGTGCCGGCCCGGCCAGACCAGGCTTCAGGGGCGGCGTCGGACGAGCACGTGAAGTGACCCCATCACGGGGCCCGAGCAGCAATTCCCCTGGTGTGCACGGAGACGCCGGATGATATCATTGGAGGCATCCCCGAGGAAGGGGAAGCTTGCATCAACAGTGTTCACCCGTAGGGGATCATCTCAGGAGCCGGACTCGCGGCACCGCGGGCATGGTCAGGGTGGGGCCGAGAGGCGGGCATGCTTGACGAGAGGGTGATCTCCGGGGGGAGCGCGAGTCACGAGACACCATTGAAAGAGCGACGTGATGAGCGAACGACCCCGAAGTGCACGAGTGATACGTTCGGTAGTGGTCGGTCTGGCCACCGCTGTGATCGTGGGGGTGCCATTGCTGGCGCCGTCACCCGGCTTCGCAGAGGATACGCCGCCACCCTCCGCGGTCGTCGAAGATGGCGCGGCGGCGCAGGACGAAGTTGACGCTCCTCTGACGAACCTCTCCGAGCCCACCCCGACGCGGATCTCGATGCTGCGGAGGTCCTGGCCGACCCGGTGGTCATCGATCTCGAGCCCGCTCTTGCCAAGGCGGTCAATCGGACGCTCGGGCACCCGGCGACCCAGCCGGTCACTGATGCGGATCTCGCGTCACTTGATCGACTGACCATCGCAGATTACTTCGGCGACAGCGTGTCGAGCCTCAGCGGTCTGGAGTACGCCACGAACTTGACGCACTTCACAGTGCTTCGTCAGGGCGTGAGCGATCTCACTCCGCTCGGAGATCTGCCACTTCTCGCGTCGGTGTACCTGGAGGATATGCCGGTGACGGATATTGCTCCGCTCGCCGGCAACACGCTGACTGATCTGAGAGTCATCGGGCTTCCCATCTCGTCGCTCGATCCGATCCGGGACATGACCCAGCTGGAAGGGCTCACCGCACGGCAGATCCAGGTGGACGACTGGAGTCCGCTGTCGAGCTTGATCAACCTCACGGATCTGAACGTGGAGGGGTCCAGTTTCGCCGACGCCGAGCTGCTGCGGACCATGTCCCAGCTGGGGTACCTGATGATCTCACACAGCCAGGTCGCCGACATCGCGCCACTGTCGGTGCTGACGGAGTTGCGCTATCTCACGATGAGCAGTCTCGCGGCGGAGATTCCCGACCTCGACGCCCTTGCACCGCTCACCGAGCTCACCGGGCTCTACGCGGCCGGCAACGGCACCCGAGACATCAGCGGAATCGCCGGAACGACGAAACTGACCGTTCTGGACCTGGGCGACAACCGCATTCAGGACGTCAGCGCGCTGTCGGGGATGACGTCGCTGGGACGGCTGATTCTCGCGAGCAACGACGTGCGCGAGGTCGACTCGGTGCTCGGCGGCCTCACGCAACTGTATGAGATGCGGCTGCAAGACAACGCCATCGAGAGCGTGAACTTCCTCGCAGCGCAGGAATACCTCTTCGAGGTGGACATCTCAGGCAATCGGCTGCAAGAGCTTCCCGATCTCGGGTACCGGGAGATCCTGTACGGATTCCGGGCCAACGACAACGAACTCACCCGCATGCCGTCGTTCACCGCACCGTCACTGCAAACGCTGGAGCTGAGCGGCAACAACATCACCAGCACCGACGGGCTCCCCGAGGCTCCTACCCTGCAGTACCTCGATCTGAGCCTGAACGCGATCGTCAATTTCGATGCGCTCGCCGCGTATCCGAACCTGTATCTGTTGGATCTCAGCGACAATCCGACGTCCGATATCGAGGTGCTGCGAAGCCTGACCGGTTTGGGTGATCTGAGCATCGACCGAATGGGCGTCACGGATCTGGGCCCTGTCGCTGCACTGACTGGCCTCAGCATGTTGCGCGCTGCGGGGAATCAGATCTCCGACCTGACGCCGCTCACGGGCCTCACGGGCCCGTATTCGATCTCGCTTGACGACAATCAGATCTCGGACCTCTCCGCACTGGCCGGGACCACGACCCTGTACGAAGTGTTCCTCGACAACAACCAGATCACGGACGTGTCCGCACTCAGCGGGAACGCATACCTCTCCGTGCTGTCTCTGCGGCAGAACCGGATCGCAGACATCTCACCGCTCGCGTCGATGTCGAACCTCGGCGAACTGTACCTGGACGGCAATGAGATCACCGATCTCAGTCCGCTCCCCGCATTCGAATACCTGGAGTCGTTCAGCGCGCAGTCGCAGCGAATCCCCGGGAGCACCGTCTTCGTGCCGGCGGGTGCCGACACGTTCACCACGGAGGACGCCCGCAGCGTGCTGGGTCTCGGAGGGGAGTCGATCTCGCTGCAGCCCTCCGGCGGGGATGGCGGCATCCTCACCTGGAACGGGCTGACCGCGGCGGACACCTCACTCACTGCTGGATTCGCGAGCGCGGACGGTGCGTTCACCGGGGAGATCGTGTATCCCGTGGTTCGTGCAGATGTCACCAGCGCCCGCGCGCTCGACGGTCGTGTCGGCGACACGCTCACCCTTCCGCTGACGGTGACCGAGGGGTTCCCGCTCGTCGATCTCGCACTCGCCGACGCCCCCGACTGGGTGCGCATCGACACTGATGGGGTGCTCGTCGCACGGCCCGAGACGGCCGGCAGCTGGACGGTCGAGCTTGCGGCGATCGACACCTGGGGCAACCGGATCGAGGCCTCCGTGCGGATCACCGCGGTCGGCAGTGCCGATCCGGACGCCCCGGGGGGCGGGGGCGGCTCGCAGGACACCGGGGCTGGATCGGGGGATGGAGGCCCCCGCGGGGGAATCCTCTCCGAGACCGGCGCGACGGTCACGATCCTCCTGGCCTCCGCAGCCCTGCTGATTGCGCTCGGTGCCGCTGCCGCCTGGCGCAGACGGCAGCTCACGCGGTAGACGTCCGATGTCGGCGAAGATCACCGCACCCGCGCTGGACCCGAAGACCTGCTCGGGCATCGGGTGCTCGGGATCCCGAGTCTCTAGACTGAACACGTGGCAGAAGGGTGTCGTGGGGGTGTTCCGGGCAACCGGGGGCGGCAGAGGGTGCCCCGCAGCGGTCCAGCGCCGCGCGGACGACGCGCGATCACGGCCGCTGCGGCCGTCGGTCTGCTGCTGTCGCTGCTGACGGCGTGCACGGGAGACGGGGCCGTGCGGGACTTCGCCGCGGCGTTCGCCGATGACCCGGCAGTCGCCTCGTTGGAGCTCACGAGCCACGACAATCAGCCGTTCACCGGGGGAGTGAGCGGTGACGTGGTCGCCGACGACGAGCTGACGGACGAGGAGTTCGCAGCGCTCGTCGCCCGGGTCTCGGACTACACCGCCGCGCATGGCACGACCATGCGCGGTCGCGTCACCGTGGTCGGTCCCGATGTTTCCCTCCCCGTCTCCGGAGTCACGACCGAGGACGCGACCCGCGTGGCGTTCCTGCTCGCACTGCGCGAGCAGCCCGGGTTCGTCGCGGGATCCCTCACGGGCGACGATGCGGTGTCCCTGAGCGTGCGAGTGCTCATGGCCGACGACGCCTTTGCGGTGGCGGGTCTGGTGCCCGCGCTCGCGGATGACGCCGGCGTCGCGGGATCGATGGACGTCACCGCGCGCACCGACGACGACACCACGGTCCTGACCGACCTCTCGGAGGCCCGGCTCACGGAAGCTGCTGCCGTCTGGTCCGCGGTGTCGCACGACGTCACGGTGTCCGGCATCCGGGCCGACGACACCGTCACCACGGTCGCGCTGGAGCACGAATCCGACCTGGCTGCGGCCGAGGCGGCCAGTGCGCAGGTGGGCTCGGTGACGCCCATCCGATTCGAGAGCGACCGGGTGCGGCTCGGCAACGCCGACGGCACGATCGCCCGCAGCCTGCTCGGGCTCCTCGATGATCCGACTCGGGAGCTGGTGCGCTTCGTGTGGGAGTCGGAGGGTGCCGTGCAGGTCATGGCCGTCGACGCGAGTGCGGTCCCGGCGCTGGTGACGCCGGTCGGGTCGTCGGCGTCGCAGGCTGGTGCGCAGTCGGCGCACGTGCGCGCCGAGGGAGGGACCTCCGTCACGGTCGACCTTCCGCGCCCCGACGAACTCGCGACACTCACCATCGTGCTCGCCCAATTGGTCGCCGCCGACGCGGTCACCTCGATCGCCATCGGTCCGCGCTCGGCCCGGATCACCGCACCAGACGCCTCCGACGCGGAGGTCGACCGGTTCACCGAGCTGCTCGTCGAATTCGGCGATCCCGGCACGCGGGTCTGCGTCGAGCGTGACGATCGCGCGTCCTGCACCACGGTCGCGCGCTGACGCCCGCGGTCCACGATCTGCTACCGCCCAGCCTGCCCCCTCGCCACAGCGCGCGCATCAGCCGCCGCCTCCGTCATGAGCACGATCCCGCGCGGCGTGCTCGCGCTCTCACGCATCGCCAGGATCCAGTTCTCATTCAGCGGCGGAACCCGGCTTCCGGCGAACCGGAATTCAAGTGGTACGTTCGGGCTGATCCAGAGCGCCACCGTGCCGGGTCGGTAACGGGTGCCGGTCGAGAGGTTGAGAAAGAATGACTCCCGTCGTCTGAGTTTCGAGCCCACAACCACCTTCAGATGCGCCAGACAGCGATCGTCGATTTCGTATTCATTTCCGGCATGCGTGATGTACCCCATATGCGCACCGTGGCATAGAACAGGAAAGAAAGATAGCCCTATTCAGATCTGAAAAATGTGCCTGTTCTCGCGCGTATTCCTGCGGTTTGTACGCTGACGCGTCGTGGGAGCGCCCCGGGCCGCTCAACCGCGAGCCGTCTGAATGCAGTAGCTCCGGATCTCCGCGATGCTCGCGGTCTTCGCGGTGCTTGCGAATCGAAACATGTGGCTAAAGTCGAGCCGGCCGTCCTGAGATTCCAGGTACCCGTCGCACGCCGCGAGACGACCGTGCGTGAGCACTGAGATGATGACCAATCGATCCGGGCTCGAAGTCGGGTAGACATCCGCTGGAATGTCGTCGGCGGCTCCGCGGATGCGCCAGCGGGCGTCGTCGGCGAGCCGTTCCGAGCACCTCGCCTCGTCCGCCCGAGCCCACTGCGTGACGAAGTCAGTCACGATCTGCATCCGAGGGGCATTGCCGCAATCTGTCGGTCGTTCGACTTTCATGAGGTTCCTTTCATCGCGGGGGTATCGGGACGCATCGCGAGACCCGTGTCGCCAGTCTCCCGGGCGACCCTCGAAGGTCGCTGGGATCGCCGCGTCGAGACCCGCGTCGCGGCACGCCTCCAGCTCGTTTCTCGCGATGCGGCGAGTGCGGACACGATCCGCGTTAGGATGAGACGTGCTCAGCGACCGGACGAGTCGGCCCTCGGTGCGCGAGGTGTTTTTCGCTTTTGCGAAACTCGGGCTGACGTCGTTCGGTGGTCCGATCGCCCACCTCGGATACTTCCGGGACGAACTCGTCCAGAAGCGCAAGTGGGTCTCCGAAGGGCGCTATGCGGAGCTGGTGGCCCTCTGTCAGATCCTTCCCGGCCCGGCTTCGAGCCAAGTGGGCTTCGCCCTGGGGCTGCAGCGGGCCGGGTACGCGGGGGCTCTCGCGGCATGGATCGCGTTCACCCTGCCGTCCGCGATCCTGCTGGTGCTCTTCGCCTGGGGTGCATTCGCGCTCGACGGAGCGCTCGGACACGGGCTGCTTCTCGGCTTGAAGTCCGTCGCCGTGGCCGTGGTCGCGCACGCCGTGCTGGGGATGGCGCGAACCCTCACTCCGGATGTCCGACGCATGCTGATCGGGATCGGCGCGCTCGCGCTCGCGCTGCTCCTCCCGGGAACGGCCGGTCAGGTCTCCGCACTGCTGGCGGGGTTTCTCGCCGGCGCGATCCTCTGTCACGGGATGTCCTCGCCGCAGCCGGAATCGTCGTCGTTCGGCGTGTCTCGAAGGGTCGCGGTGGGGGCGCTGGTGGCAGCCGTGACGGTGTTCGTCGGTCTCGCCGTGCTCGCCTCGGTCACGCAGTCGCTCGGGGCGCAGGTCGCTGCGGCGTTCTTCCGGGCGGGCGGCCTGGTGTTCGGCGGCGGACATGTGCTGTTGCCGATGCTGCTCGGCGATCAGACGGTCACGACGGGGGTGGCGTCGGATCAGCTCCTCTCGGGCTACGCTGCGGCACAAGCGGTGCCGGGCCCGCTCTTCAGTTACGCGGCGTTCGTCGGGTTCGAGCTTGCACCAGGCGCCCAGGGCCTCCTCTTGGCTCTCGTGGCCCTGGTCGCCGTCTTTCTTCCCGGCATGCTGGTGCTGCTGGCGGCGCTCCCGCTGTGGAGTCGCCTCCAGGCGTTCCCCCGCGCGGGGGCTGCACTGCTCGGGGGCAACGCCGCGGTGGTCGGGATCCTCGCCGCCGCGCTCATCACCCCGATCATCACCTCGTCGATCACGGGGTTCCCGGCACTCGGGATCGCCGCGGGTGCCTTCGTGCTATTGCAGTTCACCCGGTTGCCGGCGTGGACGGTGGTCGTGCTCGGGGCGATGGCCGGCACCGCGCTCGTCTTCCTCGGCGCCGCTGCGTAGCGAGCCTGCTGCGCACTGTGTCAGGATGAGCGCGGAGGCCCTCCGCGAGCTCACGAGGATGCGTCCGCTCCGCTCGGAATCGGGTACTCGCGACGCGTTCATCGCGGAGCACGCCAGTGCGGCCAGCCAGGGTCTCGTCACCGCCTTCGTGGTCGATTGCGCCGATTCGACTGACATCTCCTGACGGGGCGACGAACGGGCTACGAGACGGCCACCCCGAAGAGGAGCCCGATGCCATAGGTCGCGGCCATGGTGGCGCTCCCCATGATCACGTTCCTCGCGATCGCGGGGCCCCGCGGAGCGTCGCCCAGTGCGGCGCTGATCCACCCGGTTGCGATCAACCCGATGACGACCGCGGCTGCGGCCGCCCACACGCGATGGTCCCCGAACGGCAGCAGGATCATGACCAGCGGGAGCAGCGCTCCGGCGGTGAACGCGATGAACGACGACAGCGCCGCCGACCACGGACTCGTGAACTCCTCGGGATCGATGCCGAGCTCGACCTCGGCGTGCGCGGCGAGCGCGTCGTGGGCGGTGAGTTCCTCGGCCACTCGGAGCGCAAGCTCATCGGAGAGCCCGCGCTCGCGGTACAGGCCGGCGAGCTCGTGCAGCTCCTCCTCGGGTGCGTCCGCGAGTTCGCGCCGCTCCTTCTCGATGAGTGCGTGCTCCGTGTCGCGTTGCGTGCTCACCGAGACGTACTCGCCACCCGCCATGGAGAATGCGCCGGCCACCAGCGCGGCGATCCCGGCGGTCGCGATGGCGAGCACGTTGCCCGGTGTGGCGCCGGCGACACCGATCACCACACCCGCAGTGGACACGATGCCGTCATTCGCCCCCAGGACCCCGGCGCGAAGCCAGTTCAGTTTTCCACCGATGCGCCCCTGGTGCGGTTCGTTCTCGTGTTGCGCAGTGGGGACGCGTGCTGCGTCCGATCGCGACTCGTCATTCGTCATGCGTACCCCCTGGGCCTTAGCATGGCCCTCCAACGGGGGCGGCGCAAGCTCCCCACGGTGCTCACCAACGGGTGAGCGACGCACTACGGTGCCTCGCGGCTGCTGGTACGTAGGCTGGAGGGTTGGGGCATGGAGGTGATAAGAGCCGGGGTACTCTGTGGGCTTGGGGAGATCGTGTCCAGCCCCGAGCGATCGAGCGTGCTCGTCGAATCAGCTCCGGGGACCAAGAACCATCTCTGCGAGGGCAGCGGGTATGTCGTCTGAATTGCACTCTTCCGGTATGGCTCAGGCCACGTCGGCGAATGCCACTCCCGCTGCAGGCGCGCCGCGGCGCGGCGAGCCTCCGCGGCGGTACCCGAGGGCCCTGAGATTCGTGATCCGCCTCGTGACCAGGGGTCGCAAGAGGCCGGCAGGAAGTGTCGGCGCGCACGTCGCTACTGATGTCCATCACACGACCACGTAACCGCGCTCATTCGTGTCATCGCGCTGCGCCGCAACCGAGACAATCGATCGGATGGGTCGACTGCACGCGCGGTGGTGTCGTCGCGGGGATGCGGACACGTCGAGGCGGCGGCAAACCCCTCGCCTCATCAACATCAACTGACTAGGATCAATCGCACCGAGCGGTGGCCAGGGGAGGCTCGCGGGTCTCGACGTGGCCGGAGAGAATCGACACCCACATGCATCGTGTCTGCGTAGCACCTCACCGGAAGCGGAGCGTCATTCCGATGCTTCTGATGTGCGCGGGGCTGGCGCTGGGGGTATCACTCTCCCCAGCCGCCGCTCAGGCAGCGGTTGTCGTGCCTCTGGAACCCGTCTATGCGGATACGGTGTACGGCTCAGTGCTCTCCGTGGGCAATGGAAGCATGCGGTGTCCGACTGCCACTGACGGGGTGAATCTGCGGGCCGGTACGACGTTTGAATCGTGCGCGCAGGCGCAGGCGGGAACGATCCCTGCCGGTATCCGCACCAACAACAACGACCACTCGATGCGCTGGAACGACACGGACGGACGCAGCGATACGTTCAACAACTCGTCCGCGCAGTTCACGATTCCGGCCGGAGCGACCATCACGTACGCCATGCTCGAGTGGGCGGGCCACACGGGAGAGTTCAAAACCGCTGGCGGCAACACGTCGTCGATCTCCTCATGCAACATCGTGGGGCAGCAGTATTCGACGCTGTTCCCGACGGGACTCCCTCCGGCCCCTGCAGCAGCGACGCCGGAGGCGCAGTCCCCGGGTGTCCAGATCAATGGCGCGGCACCGGTCGAAGTGACGCCGCACGTGACGCGCGACAGTGGCCTCGGGTGGCCCAACAACAGCGATCGCATGTACACGGGGTGGTCCGACGTGACGGATCTTCTCGAGAGCTCGGAGCTTTCCGGACTCACCACGGTGACGGTCTCGAATATCTGGGCACCTGCTGGCGTGAATTGCACCGCTGGATGGGGGCTCACGGTCGTGTGGGCATTTGACGCTCCGGTCGAGGGGGTCGCCGAATACCAGAACACGATCAGTATCTACCAGGGGCACATCCGACAGGGTGCGGCCGATCTCCCGTCCACCGCGACCTTCAGCGGGTTCGAAGCGGCGTCCTCGACCAACAGGATCGGACTCGTGGCCTACGAGGGTGACCGAGGTACCGTGGGCGATCGCTTCTCGATCAACGGGACCGATATCCCCGAACCGACGGGTTACGGTGCTGTCAACGACTTCTTCGTCTCCGCAGGGAACATTTCGAGTGATCCCGCATGGGGTGTGAACTTCAGCGTCGATGTGAATGACTTCGAAACCGACCTGATCCAGGCGGGTGACACTGAGGCAACCCTGGGGTTCCGGACGAACGGAGACGGCTACTGGTTACAGTCCGTCTGGCTCGAGGCTCCGATCGCGAGTGTCCGCATCGACAAGACCGCAGACATCGCGGTTGGGAGGCCGGGAGACCCGGTGGTGTGGACCATCACGGTATCGAACCCGAGCCCGGCTGCGATTCGAGAGGTGATCGTCACCGACCCGCACGAAGCGAGCTGCGAGCGCGAGATCCCGTCGAGCTTCCTGGCATCTGGAAGTTTCACCTACACCTGTGCGGGAGTGCTCCCGGAGCAGACCGTGACCAACACTGCCACCGTGACCGCGCGGACCGAACTGGGTACCGTGCTCAGCGCCGAAGACAGTGCCACCGTCGAGGTGATTCATCCGGCGCTGTCGATCACCAAGACCTCGGACACGGCACTCGCCCTGGACGGAGAGACGGTGAACTTCGCGATCACCGTCCACAACACGGGCGATGTCGACCTGAGCGAGGTGCGCGTCGAGGATCAGAAGGTGCCGGACTGCTCAGCGGACATCGGAGTGCTCGCCGCCGGGGCACAACACGCGCTCCGGTGCTCCGCGGTTGCGCCGATCGCCGGAGGAGAGAATTCGGCCACCGCCATCGGAACCGACCCGCTCGGGAACACGCTCGAAGAGGCGGACACGGCTCGAATGATCGCCGCGCGCCCCTCGCTCGCCGTCGACAAGTCCGTCTCCGACCAGGACATTCGCGTGGGGGAGACTGCCACGTTCGCGATCGCTGTCACGAATGACGGCAATGTGCGCCTCGATCAGGTGGTGCTCCAGGATCTCGACCTCGCCGAGTGCTCGCAGCAGATCGGCACGCTGCTGCCAGGGGAGACGCGCACCGTCAGCTGCTCCTGGACCGCAGACCGGGCGGAGAGGTTCGTCAACACCGCGAGTGCCAGTGGCATCGCGATGCGATGCACCGGCGCGGAGGCGCCTGGAACGTGCGCGGAGGAGTTGGGGATCGAGCCGCTCGTCCGGGTCGACGATGCCACGGTGGTGGTATCGACGGGCTTGGTGGGGACCCCGGAGCGTTCACCGGGCGATGATGAGCAGCGTCTGAGTGCCACCGGTGGGCAGGGCGGAGGTGTCGGCATCGCGTTCGGGCTCGCCTGCATGGCAGCTGGTGCGTTCCTGCTGCGCAAACAGGTGATGTACCAGCATCGCCAGTAGGCGACGCGGTGTGGCAGCGCCTCAGGCGAGCTCCGCGACGAGCCGCTCGACGCGGAGCTTGATGTCGTCCCGGATCCGCCGCACGGTGTCGATGCCGTGCCCTGCGGGGTCGTCGAGCGTCCAGTCTTCGTAACGTTTGCCGGGGAAGATCGGGCACGTGTCGCCGCACCCCATCGTGATGACGACGTCGGCGGCGTGCACGGCCTCGGTCGTGAGGACCTTGGGGTGCTCGGAGGCGATGTCGATGCCGTCTTCGAGCATGGCTTCGACGGCGGTCGGGTTGATCTGGTCGGCGGGCATCGATCCTGCGGAGTACACGTCGATCTTGGCACCAGCGAGCTGCCGCAGGTAGCCGGCAGCCATCTGTGAGCGGCCGGCGTTGTGCACGCATACGAAGAGCACGGACGGGTGGGGTTCAGTCATGAGCGGGTGTCCTGTTCGCGGTGTCAGCGGGAGGGGAGGGTGTCGAGGAGGGTGCGGACGCGGGCAGCGATGTCGTCGCGGATCGCCGCGACACCCTCCGCGGATGCAAGAGCCGGGTCGCCCACGACCCAGTCCTCGTAGCGGACGCCCGGGATGATGGGGCAGACGTCGCCGCAGCCCATCGTGATGACCACGTCGGCGGCGCGCACGGCGTCGTCGGTGAGTGGTTTCGGGAACGTGTCGAGCGCGTCAGACTCACCTGCGATCTCGGTGAGGAGCGAGCGAACGTGCGGGTGGATGTCCGTTGCGGGAGTCGATCCGGCCGACCGGGCGATCACGGTGCCGTTCGACATGTGGTTCACCAGGGCCGCCGCGAGCTGCGAGCGCCCCGCGTTTGCAACGCACACGAACAGCACCTGCGGGGTGCCGGTCGTGCGATCCCGGGTGAGATCCTGGAGGCGCTGCCTGGCGAATCGTTCCGTCAGGGGGATCATGTGCTGGGTGAGCTTCGCGGACTTCACGAGCCCTGCGTACGACTCCCGGACGATCGCGATGACGAGATCCCGATTCAGGTCTGTGAGTTCGTCTGCGAGCTCATCCGCGAGCCTCGTCACCCGCGCATCCATGGTGCGCAGCGCTTCCGCTCGCGAGGCTTCATCCTCTGCGCGTTCGATCACGGCTGACGGGGCAAACGCGTCGAGCAGCGCGGTGACGGCCCCCCGACGGGACTGGATGATGCGGTACCAGACCCAGGTCCCGCGGCGTTCCGACGTCAGGATCCCCGTGTCTTTCAGGACCTTCAGGTGGTGAGAGACGGTGGGTTGGGTGACGTCGGCGAGTTCCGCGAGGTCGCACACGCACGACTCGCCGCGAGGGTCGGTCGCGATGGCGGAGAGCATGCGGAGGCGGAGGGGGTCGGCGAGCGCTTTCAAGGTGCCCGCGACGGCCGCGGCGGACTCCGCACCGATCGCGTGTGTGGGGGACGGCGTGCACACTGTTTCGGGTGCGGGAATCGTGGGGGTCATGGTGTCCTCGTATCTGCAGCGATCGTCTCTGCGGCGAAGGGGTCGATGTTGAACCAGGCGCGGGCCACCCGCAGCGAGACGTAGACGAGTCCGACGAGCACGGGAACTTCGATGAGGGGGCCGACGACACCGGCGAGCGCTTGTCCGCTCGTGGCGCCGAACGTGCCGATGGCGACGGCGATGGCGAGCTCGAAGTTGTTGCCAGCCGCGGTGAACGCGAGCGCCGTGGACCTCGCGTAGCCGAGCCCCAGCGCCCGTCCCAGGAAGATGCCTGCGAACCACATGAGGGCGAAATACACGAGCAGCGGCAGCGCGATGCGCGCGACGTCCCAGGGGTTCTCGATGATCGCGTCACCCTGCAAGGCGAACAGCAGCACGATGGTGAAGAGCAGACCGTAGAGCGCCCACGGTCCGATCACGGGCAGGAACTGCTTCTCGTACCAGTCTCTGCCGCGGCGGCGCTCTCCGATCCAACGCGACGCGAACCCTGCGAGCAGGGGAACACCGAGGAACACGAGCACGTTGAGCGCGATCTGCCAGACCGACACCTCAAGTCCTTGGGCGTCGAGGCCGAGCCAGCCGGGCAGGATCGTGAGGTAGAACCACCCCAGGAGGGAGAACGCCACGACCTGGAACACGGAGTTGATGGCCACGAGGACCGCGGTCGCTTCACGGTCACCGCACGCAAGGTCGTTCCAGATGACGACCATCGCGATGCAGCGCGCGAGACCGACGATGATCAGCCCGGTCCGGTATTCCGGCAGGTCAGGCAAGAAGATCCAGGCCAGAGCGAACATCACTGCGGGTCCGACGACCCAGTTCAGCAGCAACGATGACACGAGGAGCCGCCTGTCTCCCGTGACTGCTGCGATCCTGTCGTACCGTACTTTCGCGAGCACGGGGTACATCATGACGAGGAGCCCGATCCCGATCGGCACCGAGATCCCGCCGACCTCCATGCCGGCAAGCAGGTCAGAGAGCGCCGGCACGAATCGGCCGAGCAGGATACCCACCACCATCGCAAGCCCGATCCACAACGGCAACCACTTGTCGAGCGTGGACAGCCGCTGGGGTTTCATGCGCGCCGGTGCCGCTCCTGCAGATGCCACGAAAAACCGTCCCTCATGCTCAACTCGCGCGTGCGAGCGCCGTGTGTCGATCCCGAAGCCGTCGCACTCCGAGGCCGCGTATCTTGTATTGAAACATTTCTATATTGAAGCTTGTGGTGTCGATACGCAAGTGAATAGTGGGTGTCCTCGTGCGTGCGGCTCAGTACGCGATACGAGCATGATTGGTCGACCCGGTTTCGGGAGAATTGGTGTGGTCACGAGAGGGGCGGGACGCGATACATTTGCGACGGGCCGCGAACGACCGTGATGTGGCGTTCAATTGTGGGGAATTGGAGCACTCATGTCAGGCGATGACGCGCGCAAGACCACCGAGACGGCAGCGGCCGTGCGGCCGAGGAGACGTCGGGGGGTCGTGGCGTTGACCGTCGTCGGTGCGCTCGTCGTGGCTGCCGTCGCCGGGTGGGGTGTTTGGGCGCTGGTGTCCGCAAACGTGGAGTCGGCTTCGGTCCGTGCGTTCCAGGAAGATCTGCAGGACTTCTACGCGTCACCGGATGCGCCCGCCGCACCCGGTGAGCTGATCCGCGCGGAAGAGATCACCGACCTCGAGGTTCCCGGCGGCACCGCGTATCGCATGATGTACGGGACTCAGGCCCCTGACGGCAGCGCGACCGTGTCGTCGGGGATGCTCATCGTCCCAGATGGCGACGCGCCGGCGGAGGGCCGACCGGTGCTGGCCTGGGCGCACGGCACCCTCGGGTTCGGCAATGACTGCACGCCGTCCCGCACCTACCATCCGACGCTGCACGGTCTGGATTTCGGGTCGTGGCTCGGCGTCGCCATGCAGCGCGGATGGGTCGTCTCGGCGACCGACTACGCGGGGGTGGGGACCGACGGTGACCCCTACTACTTGATCGCGCAGAGTGAAGCTCAGGACGTCATCAATTCCGTGCGTGCCGCCCAGAACTTCCCGGATGCGCATGCGGGGAGCCGGTATGCGACGTTCGGTCACTCGCAGGGTGGCCACGCGTCGCTCGCCGCCGGGATGTACGCGGACTACGCGCCCGAGCTCGAGCTCGTCGCCGTGTCGGGAGCGGCGCCGGCAGCCGAGCTGGGGGCGCTCTTCGCCCAGCAGTACGACAAGCCCGTGGCGTGGGGTGACGGCCCCAGTGTCGCGGCGTCATGGCCGTTGGTGCACACGGACCTCACGCTCGATGGGGTGCTGAGCGCGTCGGCGCAGCGGGACTACAGTGAACTTGCCCACGGTTGCCTGCTCCAGGAGGTCGATCAACTCCTCGTGAAAAAGACGTTCGACGAGCAGTTCTTCCAGAAGGATCCGCTCTCCGATCCGGCATGGGCGTCTGCGGTCTCACGGGAGCAGATCGATCCGGCCCGAATCGAGGCGCCGATCTTCGTGGTGCAGAGTCTGACCGACAACGTGGTGCTGCCGAACACCACCGCGCTGCTCGCGGAGTCGGCCTGCGAGCTCCCCGCTCCCGGCATTGCAGTGTCATGGCTCGACATGGTCACCCACGAGGACACCGCGGTCATGGGGGGCATGCTCGCTGTCGATTGGCTCCAGGACCGCTTCGACGGCGTGCCCGTCGCCCCGACGTGCGACCAGGTGCTGCCGCTGAAACCGGCGGAGCGGCCGTAGGTTCTGTCGCGCGGGGCGGGCGGGCGTGCGCACGGTGGCCTCGCCGTCCTCCACTGGTCGAGTCGATCGCTCGAGCTGCGCGAAGCCTGCGGTGTCACGCAAGGCTGAGGAAGAGTCTCTCCAATTCGTCTTGGTCGGCTGATTCACCGTCCGGGTCGGTCAGGCATTCCTTGAGTGCGCTGGAGATGACGAGGAAACCCGCGCGATCGAGTGCTTTGGAGACCGCGGCGAGCTGATTGACGATGTCCCGGCAGTGGGCATCGCTCTCGACCGCGCCGATTACGGCAGCAAGCTGCCCGTGGGCGCGTCGGAGCCGGTTCACCACTTTGCGCTTGGCCTCCTCGTCGTGCGAGGCAGTGCTGAGGTCGGGTGCGGTCGTGTGTGACAACGTTGCCTGCTTTCGGGAGTCGAATAGGGGTGGGCTTGACAACAACAATACCCCAGGGGGTATAGTTTTGCTGTGCTTAGGATACCCCGGGGGGTATTCAGCCTGACCTGAGGAGCGAGAAGACGATATGTGTCGAGCGACAACGTGCAAGACCTGCGGGAAAACGACCTGGACCGGGTGCGGCCAGCACATCGAGGACGCCCTCGCCGGGGTTCCCGAGGCCGACCGCTGCGCCTGCCGCTGATACCGCTCCGCTGACGACGAGAAAGAGATCCGATCATGCTGCTGGAACGCATCTACGATGAGGACCTCGCGCAGGCGAGCTACCTCATCGGCTGCCAAGCGACGGGCGAGGCGATCGTCGTCGACCCGCGCCGCGACATCGCCACCTACCTCGACCTTGCTGCGAAGCACGCCCTGAGGATTGTCGCCGTCACCGAGACGCACATCCACGCCGACTACCTTTCGGGCACCCGCGAGCTCGCCGGGAGAACCGGCGCGCGGATGCACGTCTCCGACGAGGGCGGGGCCGATTGGACGTACGGCACCGACTTCGACGACGCAGTGCGCATGAAGCACGGCCACCGGATCCAGCTCGGCAACATCGAGGTCGAGGCGGTGCACACTCCTGGCCACACCCCCGAGCACCTGTCGTTCCTCGTCACCGACGGTGCACAATCGGCTGAGCCCGGGTTCATGCTCACCGGAGATTTCGTCTTCGTCGGAGATCTCGGCCGTCCCGATCTGCTCGACGAGGCGGCCGGGTTCGTCGATACCCGTTTCCAGGGAGCGAGGGACCTCTTTGCGAGCCTCAACGACCGCTTCCTCACCCTGCCCGACTACGTCCAGGTACTCCCGGCCCACGGCTCCGGGAGCGCGTGCGGCAAGGCCCTCGGCGCGATCCCCGCCTCGACCGTCGGCTATGAGCGCAACTTCTCCTGGTGGAGCCAGTACCTGCAGAACGACGACGAGCAGGGCTTCATCGACGAACTCCTCAGTGGGCAGCCCGACGCGCACGCCTACTTCGGGCGCATGAAAATGGAGAACCGGGCCGGGCCCGATGTCATCGGCGAGGTGCCCTCGCTCATCGAGTACACGACCGAGCAGCTGTCGGCGGAACTCGCCGCAGATGCGGTGATCCTCATCGACACGCGGCACAACAGCGACGTGCACCGCGGCACGGTGGAGCGTTCGCTCAACATTCCGGGGGTCGCCAAGGCCGCGAGCTACGGCGCCTGGGTGCTCGACCCACTGGTCGAGCCTCGCCCCCTGGTGCTCCTCGCCGCCGATCTCGAACAGGCAGAGGCGATCCGGGATCACCTGCTCCGTGTTGGGATCGATACGGTGCGCGGGTACGTCACCTCATTCGACGGCCTCGAGGTGGTGACGCCGAGGCTCGTGCAGCCCGACGAGCTCGATGGCGTCGAGCGGGCGGTGCTGCTCGATGTGCGCAACGCCACTGAATACGCCGACGGGCACCTGCCCGGTGCACGCCAGGTCTCGGGCGGGAGGGTGCTGTGGAATCTCGATCTGCTTCCTGAGCCCGGAGCCGGGACGATCGTGTCCTACTGCCAGAGCGGAGTCCGCAACAGTGTCGTAGCCAGCGCGCTGCGCCGGGCGGGCTACGAGGTCGCCGAGCTCGACGGCAGCTACGCGGCCTGGATCGCAGCAGGCAACACCCCCGAGACGTCTCCGTCGGTTGCGGTCTGACCGGAGGGCTCCACGTGCTGAGCTTCACTGCACGCCACAGCGCACTCTCTCCGGCCACACGCGGCGATCTCGAGCAAGCCGCCGACGGGTTTCAGGAACTCCTGCCGGGTGGGGCGTGGTCGAGGACGCCGGATGCTGGTCAGTGATGAGTGCTGGGGAGGGAAAAAGCAGCGATGCACGTGGCATATCGACATGGGCTCGCTAGCGGACCCCTGGTGGGGGAGTGGCCCCCCCCAGGTCTCGCGGTCTTCGCATCACGCGTGGCCTTCGGAAGAACCGAGCGCTGCTCATGTCACAATCGGAACAACATGCAAAGAAACATCCGCGCGTTCAGTTCCCGCAGCGACGCAACGGCCGCAACGACTTCGACGGTAGCGACTTCGGCATCCCCGATCACCCCTCGGCGATGGTGGGCGCTGTTGATCTGCGCCACCATCGCAGGTGCCGGAGTGTACCTGCTCGCCGTGCAAACCGCGGTCGGGCAAGCCTTCGAGAACACCGCGTTGCGGGGTGCTGATCAGGTCGGGGCGAGCGCGATGGACCAGGCGAACATCGCTCTCGGGCACATCACGGTGTGGAGCCTGGGCATCGCGACCCTCGTGGTCGGTGCGATCGGGCTTCTCCGGAGACAACCCGCGCTCGCCCTCGCAGCCGTTGCGGTCATCGTGGGCGGTCAGGTCGTCACGCAGAGCCTCAAACGCTACATCCTCCCCAGGCCCGAACTCGTTCCAGTGAGTGGCAGCTTCACGGAGAACTCCTTTCCCTCCGGGCATACGACCATCGCGATGACCGTCATGGTCGCCATCTTTCTCGTCGTCCCGTATCGTGTCCGTGGTCTCGCGATGATGCTCACGATGGGGTGGGCAGCCGGCATCGGCGCGTACACGATCACCGCGAAGTGGCATCGCCTCTCCGACACGGTCGGCGCAGACCTCGTTGCCCTCGCCCTGGGCTGCGCAGCGGCTGTTGTCCTGCACCATCTCGGGAAATTGAAACGAGTTGAGGACCGACCCAAGGCACGCCTCGTTGTGGTGGTCGTGATGACGCTTCTGACGATTTCGGCACTGGTGCTCGGTACGATCCTCGCCTCTGCCGCAGCGACGTATTCCCTCCACGATCCGGTGATCGAGTGGGATGTGTATCTCTCAGCGCACGCGTTTTCGCTTTCGGCATCCTGGGGAGTCGCGCTGATCTTCTGGTGGAGCTGGCGAGGGATCGAGGTCGGTTGAGATACTCACGAGCTGAACCGAGCCTTGGGCTGGTGAAGGCCAGCATTCCCGGTACTCGGTGAACAAGGTGTGGTCGAACGGATCGTGGAGCGCCATTCCGAAGCCGGAGACTGCAGCGTGAACTCACCGTTCACATCATGGCCGGCTCAGTGGGGTGCGTAGAAGCTGCGGGTGATAGCGCGACGCGATCGAAGCGGTGATTTCCGAGCCCGGTGCATCCGTCCGACGCCCTCGCGATCGTGAACCGGACCGCGGGAGTTGGCACGGGCATCAGGCGAGGTGTGTCGGGCGGGGCCTAACCGCAGGTTCCCTGCGCCTGCTGCGCGGGATCCGAGAGGATGCCCGGAGCGAGGCTCGCGCGGATCGTCGCGGATCCGGTGCTCGAGAGGGAGATGTCGGTCAGCGTGACGCCCGCGGGCAGCTGATCCCGCACGCACACCGTCTGGGGCTGCAGCACCGGATCCAGCAGCGAGCCCGTCGCGGCCGAGATCTGCTCCGCCGTGAAGTCGAAGCCCGCGGCCTTCACCCCGAGGGGCTCGATCTCCACGGCGCCGTCCACCACCGTGATCCCGATCGACGCCGAGAGCTGCACCTCCTGGCCGAACATCTCGATCGATCGCCCGACGACGAGCGCGCCGTCGCGCACCTCGCCGGTCTGCGCGACCCCCGAGGTCACGAGGTCGACCACCGCGCCGAGCTGATCCTTCGGCACGACGAGTTCGACGGTGCCGTCGGAGATCTCCCCCGAGGTCGGGTCGAACGGCACCGCGGCAGCGTGCAGCGAGGCATCCGTCTCCACCCCCTCGAGCAGCGGGACGTTCGGCACGGCGATCGTCACGTCGCCCACCTCGCCGCGCACCGCGCTGAACAGCGCCGATCCACCGAGCGAGACATCGACCGGGTGATCGTCGGTCATGTTGAGCTGGCTGCGGACGGCCCCCGCGATCACCCCAGGGATGATGAGCCGCAGGGCCACCTCGGCCGCTCCTGCGAGCAGCCCGAGCGCCACCACGACGCCGAGGATCCGAAGCCACCAGCGCGGTCTGCGTTCGCTCATCCGAGTCTCCGCCGGTCCGTTAGATCCGCTCGGGCGCCGAGACGCCGAGCAGGTCCAGGCCGTTGCGCAGCACCTGGCCCGCGGCGTCGTTGAGCCACAGGCGCGTGCGGTGCAGATCCTCGACCGTAGCGTCGCCGAGCGGGATCACCCGGCACTGGTCGTACCAGCGGTGGTACGACGCGGCGAGCTCCTCGAGGTAGCGCGCGATGCGGTGCGGCTCGCGCAGCTCGGCCGCGCTCGCGACGACGCCCGGGTACTGCTGGAGACGGCCGAGCAGATCGGTCTCGGTCTCGTGCGTCAGCAGCTCGGGGGCGAAGGCGGACCGGTCGATCCCGGCGGCCGCAGCATTGCGGTCGACCGCGCAGGTGCGGGCGTGGGCGTACTGCACGTAGAACACGGGGTTGTCGTTCGAACGGCTGCGGACCTGCTCGCCGTCGAGCGCGAGCGGCGAATCGGCCGGGTAGCGGGCGAGCCAGTAGCGCAGCGCGTCGCTGCCGAGCCACTCGAGCAGGTCGTCGAGCTCGATGATGTTGCCCGCGCGCTTCGACAACCGCGCGCCGTTCAGGTTCACGAGCTGGCCGATGAGCACCGTGATGTCGGTCTCGGTGTTGTCGCCCGCTGCGCCCGCGATCGCCGTGAGTCGCCCGATATAGCCGTGGTGGTCCGCGCCGAGCAGGTAGATCTTCTCGCCGAAGCCGCGATCCTTCTTCGACAGGTAGTACGCCGCGTCGGCCGCGAAGTAGGTGTAAATGCCGTTGCCGCGGGTGAACACCCGATCCTTGTCGTCGCCGAAGTCGGTCGTGCGCACCCAGATCGCGTCGTCCTCCTCGTAGACGTGACCCTGCTCGCGGAGGCGGTCGATCGCGGCCGCGATGGGGCTCGCCCCGCCGTCTGGGGCGGGCGTATGCAGCGTGCGCTCCGAGAAGTAGACGTCGAAGTGCACGTTGAAGCGCTCGAGCGAGTCCTTGATCTCGGCGAGCTGCAGTGCGTAGCCGAGCTCCTGCGCCTGCTCCAGCGCGGCGGCGCGATCCTCGGCGGCGATCTCGGGCAGGTTCGGGATCTGCTCCCGGATCTGCCGTCCGAGCTCCTGGACGTAGGCGCCGGGGTACGCATCCTCCGGCGCGGGCTCCCCGAGCGCCGCGGCCAGCACGGAACGACCGAACTTCTCCATCTGCGCGCCGGCGTCGTTGATGTAGTACTCGCTCGTCACGTCGGCACCCGCTGCGCGGAGCACTCGGGCCGTGGAATCGCCGAGCGCCGCCCAGCGCGTGTGTCCCATGTGGAGCGGTCCCGTGGGGTTCGCGGAGACGAACTCGAGGTTGATGTGCTGGCCCGCGAGCGTGTCGCTGCGGCCGTACTGCTCACCCGCCTCGACGATGCGCCGGGCCGTCTCGCCGGCGCTGGCCGCGTCGAGCGTGATGTTGATGAAGCCGGGACCGGCGACCTCCGCCTTCGCGACGCCGTCGATCTCTGCGACACGCGCGGCGATCTCGGTCGCGAGCTCGCGCGGGTTGACGCCGAGGCGCTTCGCGAACTTCATCGCCGCGTTCGACGCCCAGTCGCCGTGCTCCCGGTTGCGGGGTCGCTCCACCGCGGTGTCCTGCTCGGAGACGGTGAGGTCTCGAGCCCCTTCGCCGTCGCGTGCGGCGATGAGGTCGGTGAGGATCCGGGCGAGTGCGAGGGCAAGTTCTTGAGGTGTCACAATCACCCAGTCTACTTGCGCTAGGCTGGTCGAGTTGCAATTGCTCGCCTCCGTAGCTCAGGGGATAGAGCGCCGGTTTCCGGTACCGTAGGTCGGGGGTTCGATTCCCTCCGGGGGCACTGCGACACCAGCTCCCATCGCTTCGGCGGTGGGAGCTTTTCCGTGCGACCAGAAGTCGCTTCAGCGCGCCATGCCAGCTGCGACCCCCGCCCGACCCCCTGGCGCCTACCGTCCGATGGCCCGCAGGGCGATCCACGCGGTCGCGCGGTCGTCGGCGTGCTCCATCGAGAGCCCGGTGAGCTCCTCGACCCGGCCGATCCGCGACCGCAGCGTCTGCCGATGGATCCCGAGCCGGGCCGCACTGCTGCGATGCCCGCCGTGCTCCGAGAGAAACACTCGCAGCGTGCGGGTGAGCTCGCCGTGCGCGCCGTCGGCGTCGCGGAGCGGGTCGAGCACGCCCGACAGCTGCTCGCGCGGGATCCCGGCGAGGCCGCTCATGACGAGTTCGATGCTCGGGAGGCGAGCGTAGTGCAGGATCCGCTGCCCGTCCTCCAGTGCCGTGTCGAGGGCCTGCCGGGCTTGGGTGGCGCTCGGGCCGAGACGCTCGGTGGGGGCGGGATCGCCGATCCCGAGCGCGACGTGACTGCCGCCCACGGGGGTGAACGACTCGACGCGCGCCGCGAGCTCGTCGACGAGATCGGTGCGGAGGAAGCCCCGCACGCGGCCGGGATCCGCGGTGAAGACGTGCTCTGCGCCCAGCTCGTCGAACCACCGGCGCAGCACGCGCTCCAGGTCGATCGTGCGGGTGCGGGCGCCGAACGCGAACCCCGTGAGGTGCGTCTCGTGCACGCCCCACCGTCGCAGCAGATCCCGCGCGGGGTCGCCGCCGGCGAGGAGCACGTCGAAGAGGGCCTCGCGCCCCAGGTGCTCGGTGCGCGACGGGTCGTGGGTGCGCAGGAGCAAGTCGAAGAGCGCCGCGGCCTGAGTCGCCAGGTCGCGGGAGCGGCTGGTCGAGCCCGAGCGGGTGGCGACCACGAGTGAGCCAGCGAGATCCCGATCCGAGCCCACCTGGTGCACCTGCAGCCCGACGTGGCGCACGCGCACCGGGCGGCCGAGGGCCACGGCCGTGGCGTCGGAGATGTGCAGCCGCCCGGCGCCCGCGCTCGCGATGAGCTGGCCCTGCGCGTCGAGCAGCACGGCCCAGCCGTCGATGCGGTGCGCGAGTTCGGCGATCACGGCGGTCACGCCACCGCGCCGGGCGACCTGGGTGAGGAGGTTCATCCCGGCGGCCACGAGGCGGTCCGAGGCAGCCCGATCCTCGGCGATGAGGGTGCGCAGGATCGCGTGCAGGGCGGCGCCGTCGGGCTCCGCGCCAAGGATCGCGGACATCCCGTGCCGCGCGAGGAGGGCGCGCAGTGCGGGGGAATCCTCGTCGCTCACGAACACGGCTCTGATCAGGGGATCCTCGGTGTCTCCCGCGGCGGCGAGTCGGCGCTGCAGCGTCTCGACCGGGCCGGTCACGAGGGTCACGAAGTCCGGGTTGCCGACCACGACGAACGCGTCGATCTCGGTGACGACGTCGACGAGCGAGCGGTCCGTGATCCCGATCGGCAGGCACTCGCCGCCGACCGCGCGGACGATGGATCCCAGGTCGTGCGACATGCCAGGAGTGTACCAAGTGGCGAAGGCTTCATGGGGTGCGCGACCTCTGGTGCAGTGACAGGGCCGCTCCAGGCTCCGTACCATCTCCACAGTCGCCTGTGTGATCCGGGTGGGCCGAACTCCCACCCGCACAGCACCGGGAGGCACCCAGCCCGTCGAGCAACGAAGGAGTTCCCCATGAAAGCCGTGGTGTTCCGCAATCCCGAAACCCGCGCCGAGGTCGCAGACGTCACTCTCGCCGCGCCGAAGGCGGGCGAGGTCCGCGTCAAGATCGCCGCGGCCGGCGTCTGCCACTCCGACCTGCACGTGAAGCGCGGCGAGTGGGTCGCCCCCGCGCCGATGGTCATGGGCCACGAGGGCTCCGGGGTCGTCACCGAGCTCGGCGAGGGTGTCACGTCGCTCGCCGTCGGCGACCACGTCGTGCTGAGCTGGGTGCCGCCGTGCGGCGAGTGCCGCTACTGCCTGCAGGGCCACGAGGCCCGCTGCCAGAAGGTCGCCACGGTCGTCGCGCCGCAGGGCGTGCTCTTCGACGGCACCTCGCGCCTGAGCCTCGACGAGGAGCCGCTGCATCACTACCTCGGGGTGTCCTCCTTCGCCGAGGAGACGATCGTGCCGGCGTCGGGAGCCATCAAGGTGCGCGACGACGCCCCGCTCGACGTCATCGCCGTGGTCGGCTGCGCCGTCGCCACCGGGGTCGGCGCCGTGCTGAACACCGCCGCCGTCGAGCCCGGCGCGACCGTCGCCGTGATCGGCTGCGGTGGCGTGGGCCTCAACGTGGTGCAGGGCGCCAAGCTCGCCGGCGCGGAGCGGATCATCGCGATCGACATCGTCCCGGAGAAGACCGCGATGGCGCTGCAGTTCGGCGCCACCGACCGCATCGACGCCTCGGCGCGCGACGCCGTCGAGCAGCTGTTCGAGCTCATCCCCGACGGGGTCGACTACGCGTTCGACGCCATCGGTCGCACCTCCACGACCGAGCAGTCGATCCAGATGCTCGGCCTCGGCGGTGCCGCCGTGATCGTCGGTCTGCCCCCGACCGGGGCGAGGGCCTCCTTCGAGCCGCTCGTGCTCGCCGAGGCGGATCAGCGGATCCTCGGCTCGAACTACGGCTCGGTGCGGCCCTCGATCGACATCCCCGCGCTCGTCGATCGCTACATGGACGGACAGCTCATGCTGGATCCGCTCATCTCGGGCCGCCGCCCGCTCGACGAGGCCGCCGAGGCGCTCGACGACCTCGAGGCCGGCGGAGTGCTCCGTACGCTGCTGATCCCGTAGCCCGGAGCGCATCGACCGCAGCGCTGTTCCTGCGCCGCACCCCCCTGACTGCCGGGGGCGGCCCACCCCGTCCCCGGCACCCCACCCCACACCCATCCTCACAGGAGAGACGTTATGACCCAGACCACCGAACGAAAGGCCGACGCCGGCCTCCGCGAAGGGGTGATGTCCGGCCCCGAACTCGCGGCCCAGGCCATCGCCAGCATCGCGCCGAGCGCCGTCATCGCGTTCACCGCCGCCTCGATCTTCCTCGGAGCCGGCAACGGCACCATGTTCGCGTTCCTGCTCGCCACCATCGTCATCCTGTGCGTCGGCTACATCGTCTCGATGTTCGCCCGCCAGCACGCATCGGCCGGTTCGCTCTACACCTACGTCTCGAAGGGACTCGGCCCGACCGGCGCATTCGCCGCCGGCGTCGCTCTGCTCATCGGCTCCTGGGGCATCGCGGCCGGATCGCTCGGCGGTGCAGTCTCCTACGCGTCCGATCTGCTGCAGATCTTCGGGATCCCCGCGACCGGCACGGTCTGGCTGATCGTGCTCACGGTCGTCATCGGCGGTCTCGCGACGTTCTTCACCATTCGTGGGATCCGGATCTCGGCTCGCGTCTCCCTGGTGCTCGAGCTCGTCTCCGTCTTCATCATCGTGGTCCTCCTCGTCGCCGCGCTCATCTGGCTCGGGCCGGACGCCTGGGACCCCGCGCAGTTCTCCTTCGAGGGCGTACCGTTCCAGGGCGTCGCCGCGGGCATGGTGCTCGGTATCCTCGGCTTCGTCGGCTTCTCCTCAGCCGATGCGCTCGGCCGCGAGGCGCGGAACCCGCACACCGCGATCCCGCGCGCGATCATGTGGAGCGCCGTCGTGGTGGGTGTGCTCTACGTCTTCGCCGCCTACACGCAGATCGCCGTGCTCGGCGACGAGCTCGGCGAGGTCGCGAGCCCGCTCCAGGCGATCAACGAGCGCATCGGCATGCCGGGCTGGTTCGCGCCCGTGCTGGTCTTCGGCGTCGCCGCCTCGTTCTTCGCCGTGGTCGTCGCGCCGCTCAACGTGGTCGGTCGCATCATCTACGTGATGGGCAAGGAGGGCGTCGTGCCCGAGCGCTTCGGCCGCACGCACGAGACCCACCTGACGCCGCACCGCGTGCTGCTCATCGCCGGACCCGCCGCGATCCTGCTCGACGTGATCCTGCTCCTCGCGGGCACCCACCCGATGGACATCGTGGTGTGGGTCGACACCTACGCGACCTACGGCTACATGGTGGCCTACGCGCTCGTCGCGATCGCCGGGGTCATCTACACCCGCAAGCACGCCATGCCGAACACCCTGATCTGGATCGCCGCGGTCGTCGCGGTCGTCGCGATGGCCTACGTGTTCTTCGCGAACGTGTGGCCCGTCCCGGCGTTCCCGATCAACATCCTCCCGTACCTCTTCGTGGCCACGATGCTGCTCGCGTTCCTGCGGTTCTGGTGGATCAAGGCGAACCGCCCCGAGGTGCTGAAGAACATCGGCAACACGCACACCGACATGCTCGAGGGTGTGGGCTGAGCCCCGAGCGTCCGCGCGTTGCGCACCGAACACCGCGTCCCCGTCCTCCGTCATCCGCGCACTCGCGCGACGGAGGGCGGGGACGCGCGGGTCTCCGCGCCGCGCCGTGCACGACTATCCGACCCCGCGGCACACGCCCGGGGCATGCACCGCACGCTAAGCTAGACGGGTTCGTTCCGAGCCCTGGGCTCCGTGCGCACGGCTTCAGGGGCCAATCCGGGTCCGCTCGCCACCGGTCCGTCGTCGGCGGATCCCGAGCGCCTGCGAACCCGACCCCCACCCGAGCGAGGAGCGATCGATGACTCACCCCCCGCAGCGCCCCGCGCCAGGAGCCGCGGTCTCAGGCGGATCCTCGGATCCGAACGCGATCGATCCGCGGGTCTTCCCGCCGAGCGCGCGTCGCGGTCGCCAGTGCGGTGAACTCAAGATCGGCGACCTCCGCGCGACCGCCCTTACCGAGTCCTTCGGTTCCCCGCTCTACGTGGTCGACGAGGATGCGGCGCGGGCGACCGCCCGGGTGATCCGCGAGGCGCTGCAGGGCGAAGCCCGCCGCGTCGGCACCGAGGCCACCGTCTACTACGCGAGCAAGGCGTTCCTGTGCGTCGAGGTCGCCCGCTGGATGGCGGAGGAAGGCCTGGCGATCGACGTGGCGAGCGGCGGGGAACTCGCTGTGGCGCTCGCCGCAGGCGTGGATCCCGCCCGCATCGGGTTCCACGGCAACAACAAATCAGTGGCCGAGATCGAGCGCGCCGTGCGCGCCGGGGTCGGCACCCTCATCATCGACAGCGAGGTCGAGACCGGCAGGATCGCCGCAGCGGCCAGCGCGGCGGGCGTCCGTCAGCGGGTCCGCCTCCGGGTCAACAGCGGCGTCCACGCCTCCACCCACGCCTACCTCGCGACCTCCCACGAGGACCAGAAGTTCGGTCAGCCGCTCGGCGAGGCCGCGCGTCTCGTCGGCGACATCCTCGCCCACGAGACGCTTGAGTTCGTCGGTCTCCACTGCCACATCGGCTCGCAGATCTTCGCCACCGACGGCTTCCGCGAGTCCGCGCGCCGGCTGCTCAGCGTGTACCGCGAGCTGGGTGAGCTCGCGGGGTCGCCGATCCCGGAGCTCAATCTCGGCGGCGGTTTTGGCATCGCCTACACGAGCGCCGAGGCCGACGAGGCACCGCAGATCGCCGAGATCGCCCGCGAGCTCGCCGACATCGTCGCGTCGAGCGCCGAGGAGTTCGGGATCCCGATCCCGAAGCTCGCGTTCGAGCCCGGTCGCGCCGTGATCGGGCAAGCGGGCGTGACGCTCTACACCGTCGGAACGACCAAAACGGTGCAGCTGGCGGGGTCGGACGCCGCGGAGGATCCCGCGGACCGCGGCTACCCCGAACGCCTCTACGTGAGTGTGGACGGCGGCATGAGCGACAATCCGCGCCCCGCGCTCTACGGCGCGGACTACCAGGTGCGGATCGCGAACCGCTCGAGCGAGGCCGATCCCGCGCTCGTGCGGGTGGTCGGCAAGCACTGCGAGTCGGGCGACATCGTCGTGGATCGGGACGAGCTGCCGGGCGACGTCCGCCCGGGGGACACCCTCGCGGTCGCCGCGACCGGCGCCTACTGCTGGTCGCTCTCGAGCACCTACAACTACGTCCCCCGGCCACCCGTCGTCGCGATTCGCGGCGGCGTGGCCCGCGTCATCGTGCGCGGGCAGACCGAAGAAGATTTACTCGCACAGAGCGTCGTCACCGGCGACGCCCGCACGAATGGAGATACGAAGTGAACGGATACCGCGATCTTCGCGTGGCGCTGCTGGGCTGCGGCTCGGTCGGCGCCCAGGTGGCACGGCTCATCCTCGAGCACGGCGATGAGCTGGCAGCGCGCGCCGGAGCGCGGCTGACGCTCGCCGGGATCGCGGTGCGCGCGATCGACGCGCCGCGCGACGTCGACCTGCCGCGGGACCTCTTCACGACGGACGCGGAGCGCCTCGTGCAGGGCGCCGACATCGTGATCGAGCTGATGGGAGGCATCGAGCCCGCGAAGTCGCTCATTCTGCAGGCGCTGCAGGGCGGTGCCGACGTCGTGACCGCGAACAAGGCGCTGATCGCGGCGCACGGGCCGGAGCTCGCAGAGGCCGCCGAGCAGGTCGGCGCCCAGCTCTCCTACGAGGCTGCCGTGGCGGCCGCGATCCCGATCCTCCGTCCCCTCCGCGAGAGCCTCGCCGGCGACCACATCACCCGTGTGCTCGGGATCGTGAACGGGTCGACGAACTACATCCTCGACCGCATGGATCGCTTCGGCGACAGCGCGGAGGACGCGGCGCGCCTCGCGAGCGAGCTCGGGTACCTCGAGGCCGATCCCACCCTCGACGTCGAGGGCTACGACGCGGCGCAGAAGGCGACGATCCTCGCGAGCATCGCCTTTCACACCGAGGTGCCGGTCGACGCCGTCTACCGCGAGGGCATCACGAAGATCACCGCGGCCCAGATCGATGCCGCGAAGCACGCCGGCTACGTCATCAAGCTGCTCGCGATCGCGGAGCGGATCACCTCGGCCGACGGTACCGACGGCGTCTCGGCCCGGGTGTACCCGGCGCTGATCGAGCGCGACCACCCGCTCGCGGTGGTCTACGGCGGCAAGAACGCCGTGTTCGTCGAGGCCGAGGCCGCCGGCGAGCTCATGTTCTACGGTGCCGGCGCCGGTGGCGCTGAGACGGCCTCGGCGGTGCTGGGCGACCTGGTCTCCGCGGCGCGGCGCCACGTCGTCGGCGGCCCCGGGATCCCGGGATCGCTGCACGCGGAGCTTCCGATCCTGCCGGTGAGCGAGGTCAGCACGGCGTACCAGGTGATGCTCGAGGTGCGCGATGAGCCGGGTGTGCTCGCGGGGGTCGCGGGGATCCTCGCCACGCACGGCGTCTCGGCGGCGAGCGTCGAGCAGTCGGTCGAGCCCGGCGCGACGGGGCGGGCGACGCTCGTCATCGGCACGCACGTCGCCCGCGAGGGCGATCTCGCGGCAATGGTCGAGGCCCTGCGCACGAGCGACACGGTCGTGAGTGTCACGAGCATCCTCCGTCTCGAGGGACAGGCGTGAGCGCGGCACGCGCCGTCCGCGTCCGCGTTCCCGCCACGAGCGCCAACCTCGGCCCGGGGTTCGACACGCTGGGGATCGCGCTCGCCTACGGCGACGAGCTGACCGCCGAGACACGAGAGGCGCCGGGCGCGACGGTCGTCGTCACCGGTGTCGGCGCGGGGGAGGTGCCCACCGATGAGACGAACCTCGTCGTGCGCTCGGTCGCCCACGTCTTCGAGCGCCTCGGCCGTGAGCTGCCGGGGCTCCACATCACGGCGCACAACCGGATCCCGCACGGGCGGGGCATGGGATCGTCGGGCTCGGCGATCGTGTCGGGCGTGATGATCGCCGCGGGGCTGCTGGAGAGCGACCCGAACGATCCGATCGCGCTCACCGAGGAGCAGTTGCTGGCGTTCGCGACGGATCTCGAGGGGCACCCCGACAACGTCGCTCCGGCGCTGTTCGGCGGGTTGACGATCGCCTGGACCACCCCCGACGGGCCGCGGTTCAAGCGGCTCATGGTGCACCGCGGCGTCGCGCCGCTCGTGCTCGTGCCCGGCTTCACGATGTCGACCGCGCTGGCGCGGAGCCTCCAGCCGGCGCAGGTGCCGCACGCGGACGCGGTGTTCAACGTGTCGCGCTCCGCACTGCTGATCGCCGCGCTCACCCAGAGCCCCGAGCTGCTGCTCGAGGCGACGGAGGATCGCCTGCACCAGAACTACCGCGGCGAGGCCATGCCGGCCACGCGCGATCTCATCGGAGACCTGCGCGCGGCGGGTCACGCGGCAGTGGTGTCGGGGGCAGGGCCCTCGATCCTCGTGCTCTCGAACGGCCCGGCGGAGCGGCTCGCAGCCGCCGACCTCGTCGCCGCTCGCGGAGACGAATGGCGGGCGTTGCTCCTGGCCGTCGACACCAAGGGTGCTACAGTGGAGGCGATCCCCGCGCACTAGCGCGAGTGTTCGAGAGGGCCGAGCCCTCGCGGAGTCGTTCCGGCTCCGTCGCACGCGCCCTTCGAGGTGCATCGCTGCGAAACGTGGATCGTTTTCCTCGCCGGCATGTGACCGGTGATCCCGACGCACATCTGTGCACCCCCGCGTGGAGGAGAAGCCGAGTGACTGCTCTCTTCTGGCGGCGTTCTGAAAGGAAGAACGTGGAACTGAACGCGAATGAATCCACCCCCACCACCGCTGCGGACGCCGCTCCGGTCGCCGAGAAGCCCGTGCGTCGCCGCGCGTCGCGTCGGGTGACCGCTGCGGCCGGCGCTGCGCCGGAGGTCACCGAGGCAGCGGCTCCGGCTGCTGCCGAGGCACCCGCCGCTGCTGCTTCGGCCCCTGCTGCTGAGGCACCCGCTGCTCCGGCAGCCGAGGAGGCGCCGAAGAAGCGCGCGACGCGCAGCCGCAAGAAGGCGGCTGAATCGACCGACGCTGCTCCGGCGAGCGATGCCGCCGCTGCGGACGCGCCCGCGGAGGCCGCCGCTGCTGATGCTCCCGCTGCCGATGCTCCCGCTGCCGAGGCGCCGGCTGCCGAGGCGCCGAAGAAGCGCGCGACACGCAGCCGCAAGAAGGCCGCTGATCCCGCAGAGGCTGCTGAGGCCGCGGGCGATGCCGCAACGGCCTCCACGGAAGCACCCGCCTCCACTGAGGTCCCGGCCGCCGACGCCGCCGCGGGCGCGACGACCGGCGCTGCGGAGTCCGAGGCCACCGAGACCGCTGCCCCCGCGCGCCGCACCCGCGGCGGCCGCCGAGCGCAGTCCGACGCCGCAGCGGCGCCGGCCGAAGCCGAGGCCGCCGAGGCCTCCGCTCAGCAGGGCGCCAAGAACGACGGAACCGACGCCGCCGGTGACGGCGCGTCCGACAATGGCCGGTCGCGCAACCGCCGCGGTCGCGGCGCGAAGAACGACGCCGAGCAGTCCGAGGGCGAGCAGAACGGCGGCAACGCCGATGAGTCCAAGTCGCGCGGCCAAGGCCAGAACGGCAACCAGAACCGTGGCCAGGGCCAGGGCCAGAACGGCCCGAAGAACGACGACAACTCGACCCGCTCGAGCCGCACGCGCCAGCGCGATCGCAAGCGTCGGGGTCAGGGCGACGACTTCGAGCCCGAGATCACCGAGGACGACGTGCTGCTGCCCATCGCGGGCATCCTCGACGTGCTCGACAACTACGCTTTCGTGCGCACGAGCGGCTACCTGCCCGGTACCAGCGACGTCTACGTCTCGCTCGGACAGGTGAAGAAGTACGCGCTGCGCCGCGGCGACGCCGTGGTCGGTGCGATCCGCCAGCCGCGCGAGGGCGAGGGCGGCAGCCGTCAGAAGTACAACGCGATCGTGAAGATCGACTCCGTCAACGGCCGTCAGGTCGATGAGGACGAGACGCGCGCCGACGAGGCCGAGCTGACGCCGGTCTTCCCGCAGGAGCGCCTTCGCTTCGAAACCTCCGCCGAGCAGCTCGTCGGGCGCGGGATCGATCTGGTCGCCCCCATCGGCCTCGGCCAGCGCGGCCTCCTCGTGGTGCCGGCGCAGGCCTCGGCGACCGGCCTCCTCACCGAGCTGGCCGCCGCGGTCACCGCGAACAAGCCCGACGCGCACCTCATGGTGGTGCTGACGGACGCGCGGCCCGAGGTCGTCACCCAGCTCCAGCGCACCGTGCACGGCGAGGTCGTCGCCGCGACGTTCGACCGGTCCGCTGAGGATCAGACGACGGTCGCCGAGCTGGCCATCGACCGTGCGCGTCGTCTCGTCGAGCTCGGCCACGACGTCGTCGTGCTGCTCGACTCGCTCAACCGTCTGGCCCGCGCCTACGCGCAGACCCAGCCGGGTGCCGTGAAGGTCGCCACCGACGTGGTCGACGAGTACGCGATCGCGCAGGTCAAGCGACTGCTCGCCGCCGCGCGCAACCTCGAGAACGGCGGATCGCTCACGATCCTCGCGACGACGCAGACCGGCACCGGGGTGCAGGTCGACAAGACCCTGCTGCGCGAGGTGCGCCAGGTCGCCAACAGCGAGGTCCGCTTCACGAAGACGGCCATCGGGCACACTCCCGCGGTCGACCTCGGTGCCTCGCACACGCTGCAGGCCGACACGATGCTCGGGGCCGACGAGGCGCGCGTCCTCGCGCAGCTCCAGGTGTCCCTCACCGAAGACGACGCCGTCGAGAGCCTGCGGGCCCGCCTCCGCTCGTCCTCCTCGAACGCCGCGCTGCTCGCTGAGATCCAGCGCGCCGGAGGCATCTCCTAGGTTCCGGACCGTCGCCCTCGCGCTCAGCCGCGGGGGCGACACTGGAACTCCATCGGTGAGAGAGTCCGCGCTCCGCTTCGCGGCCGCGGAACGACGAGAGGTCACGAATGTTCGAACAGGTCGAGGGGCTGCTCCGCGAGCACGCGCAGCTGCAGGAGGAGCTGGCCGATCCCGCGCTGCACGCCGACGCGGCACGCGCGAAGAAGGTGAATCGCCGCTACGCCGAGCTCAGCAAGATCAAGGCCGCCTACGAGAGCTGGCAGCAGCACGGGGATGACCTCGAGGCCGCGCGCGAGCTCGCGAAGGAGGACGAGGCGTTCGCCGAGGAGATCCCGAGCCTCGAGACCGGACTCGCCGAGGCGCAGGAGAAGGTCCGCCGGCTCCTGATCCCGCGCGATCCTGACGACGCCCGCGACGTGATCCTCGAGATCAAGGGCGGTGAGGGCGGTGCCGAGTCGGCACTGTTCGGCGCCGATCTGCTCCGCATGTACATGTACTACGCGGAGTCCAAGGGCTGGAAGACCGAGATGCTCGAGAAGGACGAGAGCGACCTCGGCGGGTACAAGAACGTGCAGATCGCGATCAAGTCGAACGCGACGGATCCCTCGCAGGGCGTGTGGGCGCACCTCAAGTACGAGGGCGGCGTGCACCGCGTGCAGCGGGTGCCCGTGACCGAGTCGCAGGGGCGCATTCACACCTCCACGACGGGGGTGCTCGTCTACCCGGAGGTCGATGAGCCGGGCGAGGTCGAGATCAACCAGAACGACCTCAAGATCGACGTGTACCGCTCGAGCGGGCCCGGCGGTCAGTCCGTGAACACGACCGACTCGGCAGTGCGCATCACGCACCTGCCGACGGGTATCGTCGTCGCGATGCAGAACGAGAAGAGCCAGCTGCAGAACCGCGAGGCCGGCATGCGCGTGCTGCGGGCCCGCCTGCTCGCGAAGCAGCAGGAGGAGGTCGCGGCGGAGGCCAGTGCGCACCGCTCGAGCCAGATCCGCACGATGGATCGCTCCGAGCGCATCCGCACCTACAACTTCCCGGAGAACCGCATCGCGGATCACCGCACCGGGTACAAGGCGTACAACCTCGACGCGGTCATGAACGGCGCGCTCGGGCCCGTGATCGACTCGTGCATTCAGGCCGACGAGGAGGCCCGCCTCGCCGACCTCGGGTCCGAGTCCTAGGGTCGAACCTTTCCGCCTCTTCCCGCATCGGGGCGTGAGCGATTTCTGTTCTGCTGAGAGCATTCTTGACCCCAAATCGCTCACACGAGGGGGAGTGGGATCTCTTCTTATCCCTCTTCTGTCCGAGTGAACGCACTGGCCCTGTCTCGTCCGTGACACGGGGCCCGTGCGCTCACTCGCGAACGGGAGCCAGGGAGCGAGCGGCCGAGCGAGAGAGCGGCCGAGAGGACCGCCGCCCGCGCGCAGGATTGGTCTGAACGCCCGCCCCGATCCCGCGCTACGCTGAACGCATGTCAGACTCCGCTGCCCCGCCTGCCGCCCCGCTCGTCGGCCCCCTCGTCACCCTCCGTCCGCCGCACGAGGGCGACCTCGCCCCGCTCGTCGAGATCCTCTCCGAGCCCGAGGTGTCGCTCTGGTGGGTCGGCTACACGCCGGAGCGGGTCCGCGCCGAGTTCATCGACGAGCCCGAGATCACCCGCATCATCGAGGTCGAGGGCGTCTGCGCCGGCGCGATGTTCATCCTCCGCGGCGACGACCCCGAGTACCCCACGACCGTCATCCACCTCTTCCTCGCGACGCGATTCCGCGGCCGCCGGATCGGGGAGGAGGCGCTCGCCCTCACGATCCGTCAGGAGTTCGCCGACGGGATCACGCGCGTCACCCTCGACCCGAACGCCAACAATGCCGGCGCGATCCGCAGTTATGAGCGCCTGGGCTTCCGCCGGATCGGGATCCTCCGCGACTACCAGGTGCGCCCCGGCGGCCACCTGGAAGACGCGCTCTTCATGGATCTCACGCGCAGCGACTTCCCCGACGGACCGCCGCTGCCTCCGCGCGACTGAGCCGGGGAGCTGCGAGGCTGCGGGGGTGTCACCCGCGGGCCCAGCAACGCCCCGGAGCACCCCGGCCGAAGCACCCGTAGCGGAGGAGCCAGGGCAGTAGCATGGGCAGTATGCGCCGCGTTCGACCCCTCCTCCCGTGGGTCGTCTGGGGTATCGCCGCGCTGGCGTACGCCATCGCGATCATCAACCGGTCCTCGCTCTCGGCGCTCGGCCCCGCGGCCCAGGAGCACTTCGGCATCGACGCGACGACCCTCGCGGCGTTCCCGGTGATCCAGCTCGTCGTCTACGCGGGGCTGCAGATCCCGGTCGGCATGCTGCTCGACCGCTTCGGCGCGACCGTGCTGATCCTCACGGGCGGCGTCCTGATGACCCTCGGCCAGGTCGTGATGGCGACCGTCGCCGACGTTCGACTCGCGATCCTCGCGCGGGTGCTCGTCGGGGCCGGGGACGCCTGCATCTTCATCAGCGTGATGCGACTGCTGCCCGAGTGGTTCGCGATCCGGCAGCTTCCCACCGTGAGCCAGCTCACGGGCCTCATCGGACAGGCGGGGCAGCTCATCTCGGTGGTGCCCCTCGCGCTGGCGGTCGGTACGTTCGGGTGGACGGCCGGGTTCAACGGGATCGCGGCGACGGCCTTCTTCGTGTCGCTGGTGGCGTTCTTCGTGGTTCGGGATCGCCCCGGGCAGGGCTCCGCGTTCGAGCGCCTGACGGGCCGCCTCGGGCGTCTGAGCCGCACCGCGCGATCCCTCGCGACACCACCGGCCACCGGGGTCGTCACCGTGGGTCCGCCGGCGACCGAGATGATCGCCGCGCACCCCATCGAGGGGATGCGGCCCCTGCGGTTCTGGGCGAAGGCGCGGCGACTGCTCAGCCTGCCCGGCGTGCGGCTGTCGTACTGGGTGCACTTCACGTCGCCCTTCGCGGTGAACGTGTTTTTGCTGCTCTGGGGCATGCCGTTCCTCACGGGCGGGGTGGGGCTCGATCCGTCGGCTGCGCGCGGCCTGCTCACCCTGACGGTGCTGTCCTCGATGTTCGCGGGGCTCGTGCTCGGGCCGCTCAGCTCGCGCTTCATCGAGCGTCGGGTCTGGATCAACGTGGGGATCACCCTCGCCATCGCGCTGACCTGGGTGGCGATCATCGTGTGGCCCGGACCACCCCCGCTGTGGCTCGTGATCGTGCTGCTCGTGGTGATGCCGCTCGGCGGCCCCGCGTCGATGATCGCGTTCGAGGTCTCGCGCTCGCACACGCCGCGCAGCTTCATCGGCTTCGGCACCGGCCTCATCAACACGGCCGGGTTCACGGCGTCGCTGCTGACGATCCTGCTGGTCGGTCTGGTGCTGGATCTGCAGGGCGCCGGATCGCCCGAGCACTACTCGCTCGGGGCTTTCAAGGTGGCGTTCGCCGTGCAGATCCCGTTCTGGGCGCTCGGTCTCACGATGATCTTCATCGAGCAGCGGCGCACGAGGCGCTGGATGGAGCGGCACGGGCGCACGCTCCGCTGAGGCACGAGCGCAGCTGCGGGATCAGCCGCAGCGCCCAGCCGGGCCTGCTAGATCACGTAGAAGTCAGCGGCGTCCGGCAGCTCTGCCGGGGCACCGCGGCGCGGGCGGCCGTGCGCGGGGATGCCGGTGAGGGTCGTCCACGGCGGGGCGGAGTGGACCACCACGGCGTTCGAGCCGACGGCGCAGTCGTGGCCGAGTTCGATGTCGCCGAGCAGCTTCGCCCCGGCGCCGATGACGACGCGATCCCCGATGGTCGGGTGGCGCTTGCCGCCCTGGTGCCCGGTGCCGCCGAGCGTCACCCCGTGGTAGATCAGCACATCGTCGCCGATCTCCGCCGTCTCTCCGATCACCACACCCATGCCGTGGTCGATGAAGAGCCGACGGCCGATGGTCGCTCCGGGGTGGATCTCGATGCCGGTGGTGAACCGCGTCAGCTGCGAGATCGCTCGGGGGAGGAACCTCAGCCCCCGCTTCCACAGCCGGTGGGAGAGCCGATGCCACCACACCGCGTGCAGACCGGAGTAGATGAAGAAGACCTCCGCGGATCCGCGCGCCGCGGGATCGTGCGCGCGCGCAGCGGCGATGTCCTCGTGGAGGCGGGAGAAGAGTGCCACGGGAGTCCTTCGGGTGGGCGTGCGGGAGGGAACGCAGAGCGGGGCCCGCGAGCGTCGACTCGCGGGCCCCGTCGTTCGATTAGACCGCGAGGTCCTCGAAGAGCACGGTGGAGAAGTACCGCTCGCCGAAGTCGGGCACGACCACGACAATCTTCTTGCCGGCGTTCTCGGGGCGCTTCGCGACCTTCACCGCGGCCCAGACGGCCGAGCCGCCCGAGATGCCCGCGAGGATGCCCTCGTCGGTGCCGAGCGCGCGAGCCTTCGCGATCGAGTCGGCGAGGGTCACGTCGATGACCTCGTCGTAGATCTCGCGATCGAGGATGTCGGGCACGAAGTTCGCGCCGAGACCCTGGATCTTGTGCGGGCCGGCCTTGCCCTCGGTGAGCAGCGGGGAGTCGATGGGCTCGACCGCGACGACCCGGATCTCGGGGTTCTGCTCCTTGAGGAAGCCGCCGGCGCCGGTGATGGTGCCGCCGGTGCCGATGCCCGCGACGAAGATGTCGATCGTGCCGTCGGTGTCGTTCCAGATCTCGGGGCCGGTCGTGGCGCGGTGGATCGCGGGGTTGGCCGGGTTCGCGAACTGCTTCGCCAGCACGGCTCCGGGAGTGTTCGCGGCGATCTCCTCGGCCTTCGCGACGGCACCCTTCATGCCGAGGGGGCCCTCGGTGAGCACGATCTCGGCGCCGTAGGCGGCGAGCAGCTTGCGGCGCTCGACGCTCATGGTCTCCGGCATGGTGAGGATCACGCGGTAGCCGCGAGCCGCACCGACGAACGCGAGCGCGATGCCGGTGTTGCCGCTCGTGCCCTCGACGATCGTGCCGCCTTCCTTCAGCTCGCCCGAGGCCTCCGCCGCGTCGATGATCGCGATGCCGATGCGGTCCTTGACGCTGCCCGCGGGGTTGTAGAACTCGAGCTTCGCGTAGACCTCGGCCTCGGCGCCGTCGGTGACGCGGTTGAGCCGCACCAGAGGGGTGTTGCCGAATGCCTGCGTGATGTTCTCGTACGTCCGTGCCATGGTGCAAGTCCTCCTGAAGTGTCGCAACAAAACCTCCTCAAACTATAGCGTGGAGTTATTCGAGGAGTCCGGGAAGGTTATGGTCTGCGACGGTCTGTGACAGGGATCGCGGTGCGGGGCTCTGCCCGCGGTGCGCGGCCCGGACTGCCCGCTCCCGCGCGTCTGCACAGCGCCCGCGTCTGCACAGGGCCCGCGTCTGCACAGCGCCCGAGTCTGCACAGCGCGCGCAGCGCTCGCGCGCCCGCCCGCCTGCCTGCCGCGCGCCAGAAACAGAGATCTGCACTCACGCAGAGGGATCTGGCGCTCCGGCTCAGCGCGAATGCAGATCTCTGCGGTTATGCGGAGCGCGGGAGCGAACTGCAGCTGCGAGTGCCAGCTGCGGGGCCCTGTGGCAGAGTGGAGCGGTGCACGCCGAGCTGAACGACCCGAACGACCCGAACCACCCGAACGACCTCGCCGACCTGCTCTCGGAGGTCCGCGGACGCCTGGGGGAGGCCGGCATCGAGGATCCCGCCGCCGACGCTGAACTGATCGCCGGGCACGTGCTCGGCGTCTCCCGCGGCCGCTTGCAGGCGCTCGCGATCATGGGCACCGCCGTCGAACCGGGGCAGGCCGAGGCGATCGGGGATCTCGCGGGGGAGCGCGCGCGCCGGATCCCGCTCCAGCACCTCACGGGCCGAGCCCCGTTCCGGGGTCTCGAGCTTGCGGTCGGACCTGGCGTGTTCGTGCCGCGGCCCGAGACCGAGTCGGTCGCGCAGTTCGCGATCGACGCGCTGCGCGGGGTGCCGGATCCCGAGCCGCTCGCCGTGGACCTCTGCACCGGCAGCGGAGCCCTCGCGCTGGCGCTCGCGCACGAGGTACCCACGGCGCGCGTGTGGGCGGTGGAGAAGAGTCGCGAGGCGCACGCCTGGGCCGCGCGCAACGTCGCCGAGTGGGGCGACGGGCGCGTCGAGCTGATCCTCGGCGACATCGCCGAGTTGGAAGCTGCTGATGTTGACGCGGAAACCGACGCGGACGCACCCGCACCCGCCGCCGCTGACGCAACGGTTGGCGTAGACGCCACCGCCACCGCACCCGCCGCACCCCAGACCCCCCTGACCCGCGCGTTCACCCCGCTCCGCGGGCGGATCCACGTCCTCGTCTCGAACCCCCCGTACGTGCCGAGCGACATGGTGCCGCGCGATCCCGAGGTGCGAGACCACGATCCCGAGCTGGCCCTCTACGGGGGCGCCGACGGACTCGATCTCGTCCGCGTCATCAGCCGCATCGGTCGGCGACTCGTCGTGGCGGGCGGCACGCTCGTGCTGGAGCACGCGGAGCTGCAGGGGCGCGCGATCCGGGATCTGCTCGCCGCCGACGGCTGGCGGTCGCCCGCCACCCACCCGGATCTCACGGGTCGGGATCGCACGACGACCGCGGTGAACGGGGAGCTGCCGGGCATCGTGCCCTAAACTAGCCAGTTATGGCCGAGGTGTTTGATTGCTCTGAGAATTCGCAGCTGCTGTCGGGGACCCGCACGGCCCGGCAGGCACTGGGGCGCGGCGAGCTCGTCGTGCTGCCGACGGACACGGTCTACGGGGTGGCCGCCGACGCGTTCAACCCGGCGGCCGTGCAGAAGCTCCTCGACGCGAAGGGCCGCGGACGCCAGTCGCCGCCGCCCGTGCTGATCCCGAACACGGCGACGCTCGGCGCCCTCGCCGCCGAGGTGAACGACTCCATCACCGCGCTGGCCGACGCCTTCTGGCCGGGGGCCCTCACGATCATCACCGTCGCGAATCCCTCGCTGAGCTGGGACCTCGGGGAGACCGGCGGCACGGTCGCGCTCCGGATCCCGAACCAGCCCCTCGCACTGGAACTGCTGCAGGAGACGGGGCCGCTCGCGGTCTCCTCCGCGAACAAGACCGGTGAACCGGCGGCCCGCACCGCGGAGGCCGCCCGCGAGATGCTCGGGGACTCCGTGGCCGTGTACCTCGAGGCGGGGGAGGCCGCGGGCGACGGCGAGGCCTCGACCATCGTCGACGCGACCGCGCTCACGGGTGACGGCGGCGCGCTGCGGATCCTGCGGCAGGGCGCGGTGAGCCGCGAGGCGATCGCCGCGGTGCTGCCGCAGGTGACGATCGGCGACTGACGTGCTGGCGTACCTGGTGGCCTTCGTCGTCGCGGCGGCCGTGACCGCGGTGGCGTCGTACGCGGTGCTCCGGGTCAGTCGACGGTTCGGGCTCGCGCCCGAGGTGCGCGCCCGCGATGTGCACAGCACCCCGACCCCTCGGCTCGGCGGCATCGCGATGCTCATCGGACTGCTCGCCGCGTTCGGGATCGCGAGCACGCAGCGGGCGTTCGAATCGCTCTTCACCGAGGGCACTCAGATCTGGGCGCTGCTCGGGGCCTGCGCCATCGTGGCCGCGGTCGGGATCCTCGACGATCTGCTCGACCTCGACTGGATGATCAAGCTCGCGGCCCAGCTCGCCGCGACCGGCCTGCTCGCCTGGAACGGCGTGCAGATCGTGTCCCTGCCGTTCGGAGACACCCTCATCGTGGGATCGCCCGTCGTGAACTTCGTGATCACGGTATTCCTCATGACCTTGGTGATGAACGCCGTGAACTTCGTCGACGGCCTGGACGGCCTGGTCGCCGGGGTCGCGATCATCGCGAACTCCCTGTTCTTCATCTACACGCTGCTGCTCAGCGCCCAGATGGGCCAGGTCGACTCGGTGACGTTCGCGAGCCTCATCGCGGCCGTGGTCGTCGGGATCTGCGCCGGGTTCCTCCCGTTCAACTGGCACCGCGCGCGCATGTTCATGGGGGACACGGGAGCGCTCCTCGTCGGCCTCCTCATGGCGACCTCGACCGTGTCGGTGACGGGCCAGCTCAATCCGGCGCTGCTCGACCAGAAGCTCGTGCTCGCGGCCTACATCCCGATCATCCTCCCCATCGCGGTGCTGGCGCTGCCCCTCGCGGACTTCTCACTCGCCGTGATCCGGCGCCTCAAGGCGGGTACGAGCCCGTTCACCGCGGATCGCCTCCACCTGCACCACCGCCTGCTCGACATGGGCCACTCGCCCGTGCAGGCCGTGCTCATCTTCTATCTCGGCACGGCGGTGCTCTCGGTGGCCGTGCTCCTCGTCTTCACCATGCAGAGCTTCACCCTGCCGATCATCGTGCTCGTCGCCGGCGGCGCCGTGTGCGCCGTGCTGCTGTGCTTCCCGCTGCAGCGGGTGCGTGCTGCTGCCGCCCAGCGGGGCTTGCTACCGTTGACACGACGAGTGCACTCGGACTCCGCCGTGCGCGCGGCCGATGCCGACTCTCAGACCGCAGCTCGACCGATCCCGGGTCGCGCGAACGAAAGGACTCCCGAGTGAGTGACCCAGCTCTGCCCGATTCCCACGCCGCGGGACAGGACGAGCCGGGCCCCGTCCGGATGCCCACGTCGCAGCCCCTCCTGGTGCGCGCGCTGCGCTGGGGGATCATCGCAACCGTCGCACTCATCGTGCTGTTCGCGGGGATCGGCTGGCTCGTCTCCGAGAACCGCGGGCTCGCCGGCGGGGTGCTCGGCGCCGCGATCGGGGGAGTGCTGCTCGGGATCACCGTGGGGAGCATCGCCTTCGCGAACCGCTACATCGCGAGCCCCTCGTACATCGTCGTGTTCTTCGTGATCGTGCTCGGCGCGTGGCTGCTGAAGTTCATCGGCTTCATCGTGGCAGCAGTGCTGCTGCGGGATCAGCCGTGGCTGGACCCGACCGTCATGTTCTTCGGGATCATCTCCGGGGTGCTCGTGTCGATCGTGATCGACGTGCTGGTCATCGCAAAATCGCGCATTCCATATGTATCCGATGCCGCTTAGTTCTCGTTTGGGTTTCGCCTGAAGTGAAATCCTTGATAACATTGAAAAGTTCCCTAGCCAGGCCGCGCTATCGCTGTGTGTCTGTGAGCGCCGGGGGCACGACCATCGTTCGACGCTGTGCAGCCGTGCGTTGCACCCCGAATCAGGAGAATGGCGCTGTTCGCTAACGCTGTGCAATTCGTGACCCCCAGTCTGCCCGCCGCCGAGGATGGTGAGTTCCACCCGCCGTCCCTGAACGAGTTCTTCCCCGAAGCGCTCTGGTTCGAAGGTACGCCCTTCGAGATCAACCGCATCATGCTCATCCGCATCATCATGGTCGTGGTGCTGCTCGTCCTCTTCTGGCTCGGCACCCGCAAGATGCGCGTGATCCCGACCCGCGGTCAGTCGCTGACCGAGATGGCGATGGACTTCGTCCGTGTGAACATCGCGGAGGACCTGCTCGGCAAGAAGGACGCGCGTCGCTTCCTCCCGATCCTGATGACGATGTTCTTCCTCATCCTGGCGTTCAACATCACGGGCATCATCCCGTTCATGAACATCGCGGCCTCATCGGTCGTCGGGTTCCCGCTGGTCCTGGCGATCATCTCCTACGTGGTCTTCATCTACGCCGGTGTCAAGAAGAGCCCGGGCAAGTTCTTCAAGAACTCCCTCTTCCCGGCCGGTGTGCCGTGGGTCATGTACATCATCGTGACCCCGATCGAGTTCCTCTCGACCTTCATCATGCGCCCGGTCACCCTGGCCCTCCGACTGCTCATGAACATGCTGGTCGGCCACCTGCTGCTGGTGCTGTTCTTCGCAGCCACCCAGTTCTTCCTCTTCAGCGCGGACGGCATCTTCAAGCTGTTCGGTGTCGGCACCTTCGCCTTCGGCTTCGCCTTCACCCTCTTCGAGATCCTCGTCGCTGTGCTGCAGGCCTACGTCTTCACACTCCTCACCGCCGTCTACATCCAGCTCGCGCTGGCTGAAGAGCACTAACAACCCCTACAGGGCGCGGCAACCGTCGCGCTCACACACGGAAGGAAACACATACTGTGTCTGTTCTCGCTGAAATCTCGGGCAACATCGCAACCGTCGGTTACGGTCTCGCTGCCATCGGCCCCGCCATCGGTGTGGGTATCGTTGTCGGCAAGACGATCGAGGGCGTCGCTCGTCAGCCCGAGCTCGCCGGCCGCCTCCAGGTCCTGATGTGGATCGGTATCGCCTTCACCGAGATGCTCGCGCTCATCGGTATCGCGACGTACTTCATCTTCACCTCGTAGTCCACCTCCTCAAGTCTCGAAAGGGAGGCACTGATGCTCAACGCAGTAATCTTTGCCGCTGCTGAGGAAGGCGCGGCTCCGAACCCGCTGATTCCCGCGTGGTACGACATCATTTGGTCGTCCGTCGCATTCATCATCATCCTCGTTGCCTTCTGGAAGATCTTCCTTCCGAAGCTGCAGGCGATGCTCGATGCACGTGCTGAAGCCATCGAAGGCAACATCGCCAAGGCAGACGAGGCCCAGGCGAAAGCCGAAGCTGCGCTGCAGGAGTACACCGCGCAGCTGGCCAGCGCTCGCCAGGAAGCTGGCGAGATCCGCGAGTCCGCTCGCGCCGACGCCACCAAGATCGTGGCGAAGGCCAAGGAGGATGCCACGGCCGAGCAGGCCCGCATCGCCCACGCCGCCCAGGCGCAGATCGAGGCCGAGCGCCAGAGCGCCGCGGTTTCGCTGCGCAAGGACGTCGGATCCCTCGCCATCGACCTCGCCTCCGGTGTGGTCGGAGTCACGCTGGCCGACGATCAGAAGGCGTCCGCGCTGGTCGATCGTTTCCTCGCGGATCTCGAAGCGTCCGAGAAGGCGGCTCAGTAATGGGCAGCGCGTCACGTGAAGCACTGGCCCAGGCCCGCACGTCGGTGCATGCCGGGATCGGCCAGAGCGCCGGAACCGAGCTGCTGACCGCGGTCGGCCAGATCGCCCAGTCTCCAGCCCTCGCTAGCGCCCTCGGGGATCCGTCGGCACCGGTGGAGAGCAAGACCCAGGTGGTCGAGCGTCTCTTCGGCGCGCTTTCCGCTGGCGCGCGCGGCGTGCTCGTCGCTGCGGTCTCGGGCCGCTGGTCCACCACCGATGAGTTCGTCGAGGGTGTTGAGGAGCTCGGCCTTCGCGCCGAGGCGCTGACCAACCCCGAGCTCGCCGACGAGCTGCTCGCGGTTGCCGATCTCGTCGATCGCAACCACGAGCTGCAGCTCAGCCTCGGCAGCAAGCTCATCGGCGCAGAGGGCAAGGTCAGCCTCGTCCAGCAGCTGCTGAACGGCAAGGTCTCGGCCTCCGCCGTCGCCGTCGTCAGCCACCTCGTCGCTCAGCCGCGCGGCCGTCGTCTCGACGCCTCGCTGCGCCGCGCGGCGCGTGTGGTCGCTGACCAGGAGGGCAGCGAGCTCGCCACGGTCACCGTCGCGGCACCGCTCTCCTCGGAGCAGCAGACCCGGCTCGCACGTCTGCTTGAGCAGAGCGCAGGTCGACCCGTGAAGGTCACCACCGTGATCGACCCCACCCTCATCGGCGGTGTGCGCATCCAGCTCGCCGATGACGTCATCGACGGGAGCATCCGGGCGCGCCTGGATGACCTCCGACAGCAGCTCGCAGCATAGGGCACCAACTTTCACCTCCGGGGGCGGCGCTTCCGGTTCAGACAGAGGAAACGAAATGGCAGAACTCTCCATCAGCCCGGACGAGATCCGGAACGCGCTGAAAGACTTCGCAGCGTCATACGAGCCGGCCCAGGCGAACAAGACCGAGGTCGGAACGGTGCTCGACGCCGCTGACGGCATCGCGCACGTCGCCGGTCTCCCGGGCGTTATGGCGAACGAGCTCATCCGCTTCGCGGACGGCACGCTCGGACTCGCGCAGAACCTCGAAGAGGACGAGATCGGTGTCGTCGTCCTCGGCGAGTTCACCGATGTGGCCGAGGGCCAGGAGGTCACCCGCACGGGTGAGGTCCTGTCCGTCCCCGTCGGCGAGGGCTACCTCGGCCGCGTGGTCGACCCCCTGGGCAAGCCGATCGACGGCCTCGGCGAGATCACGAACCTCGAGGGCCGCCGTGCGCTCGAGCTCCAGGCGCCCGGCGTCATGCAGCGCAAGTCGGTGCACGAGCCGCTGCAGACCGGCATCAAGGCCATCGACGCGATGATCCCTGTCGGCCGCGGCCAGCGTCAGCTCATCATCGGTGACCGCCAGACCGGCAAGACGGCGATCGCGATCGACACGATCATCAACCAGAAGTCCAACTGGGAGTCCGGCGACGTCACCAAGCAGGTGCGCTGCATCTACGTGGCGATCGGTCAGAAGGGCTCGACCATCGCTTCGGTGAAGGGCGCACTCGAGGACGCCGGCGCGATGGAGTACACCACCATCGTGGCGTCCCCCGCATCGGATCCCGCGGGCTTCAAGTACCTCGCCCCCTACACCGGTTCGGCCATCGGTCAGCACTGGATGTACGGCGGCAAGCACGTCCTCATCATCTTCGACGACCTGTCGAAGCAGGCCGAGGCCTACCGCGCCGTGTCGCTCCTTCTGCGCCGTCCGCCGGGCCGCGAGGCCTACCCGGGTGACGTCTTCTACCTGCACTCGCGTCTCCTCGAGCGGTGCGCGAAGCTCTCCGACGAGCTGGGCGCCGGTTCGATGACGGGTCTCCCGATCATCGAGACGAAGGCGAACGACGTCTCCGCGTACATCCCGACCAACGTGATCTCGATCACCGACGGCCAGATCTTCCTCCAGTCGGATCTGTTCAACGCGAACCAGCGTCCCGCGGTCGACGTGGGCATCTCGGTGTCCCGAGTCGGCGGCGACGCGCAGGTCAAGTCGATCAAGAAGGTCTCCGGTACGCTCAAGCTCGAGCTCGCGCAGTACCGCTCGCTCGAGGCCTTCGCGATGTTCGCATCCGACCTCGACGCGACGAGCCGCAAGCAGCTCGCACGTGGCGCTCGCCTGACCGAGCTCCTCAAGCAGCCGCAGTACACCCCGTACCCGGTTGAAGAGCAGACCGTGTCGATCTGGGCCGGTACCAAGGGCTTCCTGGACGACGTGCCGGTGGAGGACATCCTCCGCTTCGAGCGCGAGTTCCTGGACTACCTGGCTCGCAACTCCGAGGTGCTCGCCACGCTCCGCGCGACGAACGTCCTCGATGACGACACCGTCGCCGAGCTCGAGAGCAAGATCGCGACCTTCACGAGCGAGTTCCGCACCTCGGCTGGCCAGAGCCTGGCCGAGCAGTTCGACGCCATCGACGAGGCCGAGATCCAGCAGGAGCAGCTGGTCGTCACCAAGAAGTAGCGCGTCTGGCGGGGGCCTCGGCCCCCGCCGCACCCGCACTCCAGACACCCAGCCAGCCCCAACCGAAACAGGAGAGACATGGGAGCGCAACTTCGGGTCTACCGGCAGAAGATTCGTTCTGCCCAGACGACCAAGAAGATCACCCGTGCGATGGAGCTGATCGCGGCATCTCGCATTCAGAAGGCGAAGGCACGCGTCGAGGCCTCAACCCCGTACGCGACCGCGATCACTCGCGCCGTCTCGGCCGTCGCCACGCACTCAAACACCGATCATCCGCTGCTCACCGAGGCCGAAACGGTCGAGCGGGCGGCCGTGGTGATCTTCACCTCAGACCGCGGTCTCGCGGGCGCCTTCAACTCGCAGGTGCTGCGCGAGGCGGAGGAGCTCACCGAGCTGCTCCGCGAAGAGGGCAAGGACGTCGTGTACTACCTGATCGGCCGCAAGGCCCAGGGGTACTTCTCGTTCCGCCGCCGGGCTTCCGAGCGCGTCTGGACGGGTGACACCGAGAACCCGACCTTCGAGACGGGAAGCGAGGTCGCCGAGGCACTGCTCGAGGTGTTCTCCCGCCCCGCCGCCGAGGGTGGCGCGCAGGAGATCCACCTCGTGTACAACCGCCTGATCAGCATGGTCAGCCAGGTGCCCCAGGTGCACCGACTGCTGCCGCTGCAGATCGTGGAGGGTGTCGCCGAGGCCTCCGACGGCCCCGCCCCGCTGTACGAGTTCGAGCCGGACGCTGACGCGGTGCTCGATCGTCTGCTTCCCGCCTACATCGAGTCGCGCGTGTTCAACGCGATGCTCGAGTCCGCCGCAGCGAAGCACGCTGCGACGCAGAAGGCGATGAAGTCGGCGAGCGACAACGCAGACACGCTGATCCGCGACTACACCCGCCTCGCGAACAACGCGCGTCAGGCGGAGATCACCCAGCAGATTTCCGAGATCGTGGGCGGCGCTGACGCGCTGTCCGGCTAAACGCTACGAAGAGAGAGAATCATGACCGAAACCGCCGCAGTGGCGACTGAGGCCACCCAGGTTGTCGGGCGGATCGCTCGAGTAACCGGCCCCGTCGTCGACATCGAGTTCCCCCACGATGCCATCCCCGCCGTGTACAACAAGCTCGAGACCGCCATCAGCCTCGGCGAGGGCCAGGAGGCGTTCACGCTCGTCCTCGAGGTTGCACAGCACCTCGGTGACAACCTCGTCCGCGCCATCGCGCTGAAGCCGACCGACGGCCTCGTCCGCGGCCAGGAGGTCACCGACACGGGCGGCCCCATCACCGTTCCCGTCGGCGACATCACCAAGGGCAAGGTCTTCGACGTTGCCGGCAACGTGCTGAACCTGCCCGACGGCGAGCAGATCGAGGTCTCCGAGCGCTGGAGCATCCACCGCACGCCCCCGGCCTTCGATCAGCTCGAGTCGAAGACGCAGCTCTTCGAGACCGGCATCAAGGTCATCGACCTCCTCACCCCGTACGTGCAGGGTGGCAAGATCGGTCTGTTCGGTGGTGCCGGTGTCGGCAAGACCGTGCTGATCCAGGAGATGATCCAGCGCGTGGCTCAGGATCACGGCGGCGTGTCGGTGTTCGCCGGTGTCGGCGAGCGCACCCGTGAGGGCAACGACCTCATCCACGAGATGGAAGAGGCCGGCGTCTTCGACAAGACCGCACTCGTGTTCGGCCAGATGGATGAGCCGCCGGGAACGCGTCTGCGCGTCGCCCTGTCGGCGCTGACCATGGCGGAGTACTTCCGCGATGTGCAGAAGCAGGACGTGCTGCTCTTCATCGACAACATCTTCCGCTTCACGCAGGCGGGTTCCGAGGTCTCGACGCTGCTCGGCCGTATGCCCTCCGCCGTGGGCTACCAGCCGAACCTCGCCGACGAGATGGGCATCCTGCAGGAGCGCATCACCTCGACCCGTGGCCACTCGATCACCTCGCTGCAGGCGATCTACGTCCCCGCGGACGACTACACCGACCCGGCTCCGGCCACGACCTTCGCGCACCTCGATGCGACGACCGAGCTCTCCCGTGAGATCGCGTCGAAGGGTCTGTACCCCGCCGTGGATCCGCTGACCTCGACCTCGCGCATCCTCGATCCCCGCTACTTGGGCGAGGATCACTACCGCGTGGCCACCACCGTCAAGCAGATCCTCCAGAAGAACAAGGAGCTGCAGGAGATCATCGCCATCCTCGGTGTCGATGAGCTCTCCGAAGAGGACAAGATCACTGTGGCACGCGCTCGTCGCATCCAGCAGTTCCTCTCGCAGAACACCTACATGGCGAAGAAGTTCACCGGTGTCGAGGGCTCGACCGTGCCGCTCAAGGAGACCATCGAGTCGTTCGATGCGATCGCCAAGGGCGAGTTCGATCACGTCGCCGAGCAGGCCTTCTTCAACGTCGGTGGTATCTCCGACGTCGAGGAGAACTGGGCGAAGATGCAGAAGGATCTGGACTAAGCCATGGCATCCCTCAACGTGAGCGTCGTCTCGGCCGATCGTGAGGTCTGGAAGGGCACTGCCTCCCAGGTCATCGCGAAGACCGTCGAGGGCGAGATCGGCATCCTGGGCGGGCATGAGCCCCTCCTCGCGCTGCTCGCGCAGGGCGAGGTGCGCGTGACGACCGCCAGCGGTGAGAAGGTGAAGGTCGAAGCCGAGGGTGGATTCCTCTCGGTGGATCACGACACCATCACCATCGTCGCCGGCAAGGCCTCCGTCGCGTAGGTCCTCCAACGACATGCCGGGCCCGATCGTCGTGCTCGGGAGTGCGAACCTCGACTTCGTGGTTCGCACTCCCGCGCGACCCGGGCCCGGCGAAACTGTGTTCGGCTCCGCCTTCACGACGGTGCCCGGTGGCAAGGGATTGAACCAAGCCATCGCGGCTCGTCGCGCCGGCGGGGCCGTGTGCATGTGCGGTGCCGTCGGCATGGACGCCTGGGGCGAGGTGCTCCGTGACACGCTCAGGGCCGATGGCGTCGATGTGTCGACCCTCGCCACAGTGCCCGGCGACTCCGGTACCGCGCACATCACTGTGCAGGGCTCTGGCGAGAACTCGATCATCGTGGTTCCGGGGGCGAACGCCAGTGTCACGACCCTCTCGGCACCCGCCGCCGAGCTGATCGCGGGGGCCGCCGCCCTGGTGATGCAGTTCGAGTTGCCGCAGTCGGTGCTGCTCGAGGCCGCTGCGCACGCGCGCCGTCACGGCGTGAGGACCGTGCTCACCCCGGCCCCCGTGCTCGACCCCGTGCCGGGGCTCCTCGATCTCATAGACATCGTGGTGCTCAACGAGCATGAGGTGACCCGGCTCTCGGGCCTCCCCGACATCGAAGACGCGACCCGCGCGCTGAGCGGATCCCGCACCGTGATCACCACCCTCGGCGCCGACGGCTGCCTGCTCGCGGCGCACGGCGAGATCGTGCGGCGCTTCGCGGCACCGGCGGTCGCGACCGTCGACTCGACCGGCGCGGGGGACACCTTCGTGGGGGTGTGCGTCGCGCGCCTGGTCGCCGGGGATCCGCTGCCCCGCGCCATCGAGTGGGCCACGGTCGGTGCGGGCATCAGCGTGACCCGGGCGGGTGCGACCTCGTCGATGCCCACGTGGGCGGAGATAACCGCCGTCGGTCTCACGTGAGCGTGGACGGCCTGTCGAGCGCTCCAGCAGCCGATAGCCTGGAGGGATCATGCTGATCATCCTGCCCCCGTCCGAGACCAAGCGCACGGGGGGCTCGCGAGCCGCCCGCGACCCGGAGCTCCGGCACCAGGATCCCCTCGGCAGTGCACGGTCGCGGGTGCGCCGTGCACTCGAGGCCGTGAGCCTCGACGAGGACGCGGCCGCGAAGGCGCTGAAGCTCGGGGTCAAAGCGCGGGGTGAGATCGCGCACAACCGGGTGCTCGACTCTTCCGGGCGGTTGCCGGCCGGCGAGCGCTACTCGGGGGTGCTCTACGACGCCCTCGACGTTCCGTCGCTCGCCCCCGGGGCCCGCGCCTGGCTCGATGCGCACGTCGCCGTGCAGTCGGCGCTCTTCGGGCTCATCAGCGTCGCCGATGCGATCCCCGCGTACCGTCTGTCGGCGAGCTCGCGCCTTCCGGAGCTCGACGGCAGCCTGAAAGCGGTGTGGCGCGACGCGCACGCCGAGGTCGACTGGGCTGCGTTCGGCTGGGTGCTCGATCTCCGCTCGAAGGACTACGCCGAGCTCGCGCCCCTTCCCGAGGGCGCCGGTGCCGCGCTCCACGTGGCGCAGCGGAGTGCGTCGGGGGAGGTGCGCGCCCTGAATCACTTCAACAAGGCCGCCAAGGGCGACCTGGTGCGCCGGCTCGCAGCGTCAGAGGCGCGCATCGAATCGGAGGCCGACCTCATCGCCTGGGCATCGGAGCATGGACTATCGCTCGGACGACCCGACTCGGACGGGCCGCTGACCCTCGTGACGGAGCTCGGGGTGCCGGGCCAGGTCGCCCGGTGACGGAGCACGCGGCGCGGCGCGGTAGGATACTCGGGTGCCTATGCGGAGAATGCAGTGACCGCGCGCGGTGAGAACGCCGTGCGACGTCGCCTGCGCTACCGCGAAAACTGCGAGCTCGAGATCGAGCTGTCGTGGTTCGGGATGACCGACGTCGGACGGCGCCGCGAGACGAACCAGGACAGCTACGTCACCCTGCCCCCGATCTTCGCCGTCGCCGACGGCATGGGCGGGCACTCCGCGGGTGAGGTGGCCTCGGCCGCGGTGGTCCGCCGGCTCTCAGAACTCGGCGGCAGCCGGACCGTCTCCGAGCACGACATCGACGAGGTGCTGAGCGACGCGGTCGAGGACATCGAACTCGACACGGGGGAGACCGAACTCGGCGCCGGCACGACGGTCACGGGAGTGATCATCGGCACCGAGGCCGACGAGCCGACGTGGAAGGTCTTCAACATCGGCGACTCCCGCGTCTACCAGTACTTCAAGGGCGCCCTGAGCCAGATCACGGTCGATCACTCGGTGGTGCAGCACCTCATCGACACCGGGGCGATCACGGAGGAAGAGGCCGAGGTTCACCCCCACGCCAATGTGATCACCCGTGCCGTGGGCTTCAACGAGGCGCCGGTGCCCGACTACACGTCGCTCGCGTTGATTCCGGGCCAGCGGATCCTGATCTGCTCCGACGGGCTGACGAAGGAGCTCACCGACATCGGGATCCAGCACTTCCTGGCGACCGAGCGGACCGTCGAGGACGCGGCGCGGATGCTCGTGAACCAGGCGCTCGAGAACGCGGGGCGCGACAACGTGACCGTGGTGGTCATCGACGTGCACTCCGTCGGGGACGTGATCGACACCGGCAGCCTCGAGGCCGCGGGGATCGCGCTCGACGACATCGCGTAGCACTCCGGGGGAGGGTGCGGTGTCGCCTGCTGAGGGAGCGCAGCGAGTCGGAACTTTTGTGCGCCAAGAAGCGCTGGGCTCACCGTGCCGGCGTACACAGACACAAACACAGAGATCTGCATTCCTGCTGACTCGACGGATCGAATCGCTCAGCAGGAACGCAGATCTCTGTATCTGAGTGACGGCGTGGGCGCCGGACTCATGGTGCTGACCGAGCGAGCGCAGCGAGACGACACACGCCGCGCGCGCCCGCGCACCCGGCTAGACGCTCGCGGCGAACGCCTCGTCGAGCACCGACAGCACGTCCGCGATCAGCGCGTCGCTCATCTTCAGCGACGGCAGGAAGCGGATGCCCTGGTTGTAGGCGCCGGTGCCGAGCAGCAGCACTCCGCGCTGGGCCGCCGCGTCGATGACGCGGGCCACGAGGTCAGCGTCGGGCTCGAGGGTGCCGGGCTTGAGGATCTCGATCGCGAGCATCGCACCCTTGCCGCGCACCTCGGCGATGGCCGGGTACTTCGCCTGCAGCGCCGTGAGGCCAGCGGTGAACGTCGCGCCGATGCGCGTCGCCTCGGCGAGCAGGTCGTGCTCCGCGATCTGCTCGAACACCGCGACCGCCGCGGCGCATGACACCGGGTTGCCGCCGAACGTACCGCCCAGCCCGCCGGGCTGCGACTTGTCCATGATGTCGGCGCGACCCGTGATACCGGCGAGCGGCAGTCCGCCCGCGATGCCCTTGGCGGAGAGCACGATGTCGGGCACCACGCCGAACTGCTCGATCGAGAAGATGGTGCCGGTGCGCGCCATGCCGGCCTGCACCTCGTCCGCGATGAAGACGATGCCGTTGTCGCGGCACCACTCGGCCAGCGCCGGCAGGTAGCCGTCGGCGGGCACGATGAACCCGCCCTCGCCCTGGATCGGCTCCACGACGAGGCAGGCGAGATCCTCGGCGCCCGCGGTCTTCTCCAGGTACGCGATGGTGCGCGCAGCGGCCTCGGCGCCGCTCAGCCCGTCGTGCAGCGGGTAGGAGTTCGGCGCCTTGTAGACGTCGCTGGCGCGCGGGCCGTAGCCGAGGGCGTAGGGAGCGGCCTTGAAGTTCATGGTCGAGGTCAGCATGGTGCGGCCGTGGTAGGCGTGCTCGAGCACGGCCACGCCGGGGCGGCCCGTGAACTTCCGGGCGATCTTGACGCCGTTCTCGACCGCCTCGGCGCCCGAGTTCATGAGCAGGGTCTTGTAGCCCTCGGCGCCGGCGATGCTCCGGGCGAGGTGCTCGGCGACCTGCACGTAGGGCTCGTAGGGCGTCATGGTGAAGAGGGTGTGGGTGACCTTGCCGAGCTGGGCCGTCGCGGCGGCCACGACGGCGTCGTCGGTGTGGCCGATCGTCGTGACGCCGATCCCGCCGCAGACGTCGATGATGTGGTTGCCGTCGACGTCGACGATGATCGAGTCGTGCGCGCGGTCGACGTAGACGGGCAGCACGCTGTGGACGCCGGGCGGGACGACAGCTCGGCGACGCTCCTGCAGCTCGCGGGAGCGGGGCCCGGGGATCTCGGTGACGAGGCGTCGCTCCTGCGGGATCGCCGCTCCCTGAGCGGGCGCAGCGGGTGCGGCGGCACCGGAGGCTGCGGAGGGGGCATCGACGGGAGTCAGGGTCGCTTCGCTCATGCGTTCGATCCTACTCCCGGGCGCGGCGCGACGGAATCCGGTGCCCGGCCCGCCTCGGATCGTCTCGCGCTACCCTGGTGGCATGACGGGTGCGCACGAGTATCGGATCGGGATCGAATGGACGGGCAACCGCGGCACGGGGACGAGCGGGTACCGCACCTACGGTCGCGAACTCCTGATCCACGCCGACGGCAAGCCGCCGCTCGAGGGATCCGCGGATCCCACCTTCCACGGCAACGCCGAGCGCTGGAATCCGGAGGAGCTGCTCGTGGCCGCGCTGTCCCAGTGCCACATGCTGTCGTACCTCCACATGGCGGTGCGGGCGGGGGTCGTCGTCACCGACTACACCGACGCGGCGACCGGGATCATGCAGCAGGAGGGCCTGGGCGGCGCGTTCACGTCGGTGACGCTTCGGCCCCGGGTGGTCGTCGCCGAGGCGTCGATGGTGGACGCGGCGCGCGCCGCCCACGCCGACGCGCGGGACGCGTGTTTCATCGCGAACTCGGTGAACTTCCCCGTGCACCACGAGCCCGAGATCCTGGTGGCCGCCGACGCGTAGCGCGCGGAGCGTCATGCGGGCGTGGAGTGTCCGCGGTTCCGAATAGAATGGCACTCATGGCCACGCCCTCCTCGTTCTTCCTCACCACGCCGATCTTCTACGTGAACGACGCCCCCCATATCGGGCACGCGTACACGGAGGTCGCCGCGGACGTGCTCGCCCGCTGGCACCGGCAGGCGGGTGACGACACCTGGTTCCTCACCGGCACCGACGAGCACGGGCAGAAGATCCTGCGCACCGCCACGGCGAACGGCGTCGAGCCGAAGGAGTGGGCGGATCGCCTCGTCGAGTCGGCGTGGAAGCCGCTGCTCGACACGATCAACATCTCGAACGACGACTTCATCCGCACGACCGACGCGCGCCACGAGTCCGGCGTCGCGACGTTCCTCCAGAAGCTCTACGACGACGGTCACGTGTACGCGGGCGAGTTCGAGGCGCTCTACTGCGTCGGCTGCGAGGAGTTCAAGCCGAAGAGCGAGATCGTCGACGGCACGGGTGAGTTCGAGGGCCAGAAGGTCTGCGCGATCCACTCCAAGCCGCTCGAGCTGCTGCAGGAGAAGAACTACTTCTTCAAGATGAGCGCGTTCCAGGACCGCCTGCTTGCCCTGTACGAGTCGCGCCCCGACTTCGTGCAGCCCGCAAGCGCCCGCAACGAGGTCGTCGCGTTCGTGCAGCAGGGGCTCGAGGACCTCTCGATCTCGCGCACCTCGTTCGACTGGGGCGTCCCGATTCCGTGGGACGACTCGCACGTCACCTACGTCTGGTTCGACGCGCTGCTCAACTACGTCACGGCGACCGGGTACGGCGTCGACGAGGAGCAGTTCGCGCGCCGTTGGCCGGCGACCCATATCGTGGGCAAGGACATCCTGCGCTTCCACGCGGTGATCTGGCCGGCGATGCTCATGGCCGCGGGCCTGGAGGTGCCGGATCACGTCTTCGCGCACGGCTGGCTGCTCGTCGGCGGCGAGAAGATGTCGAAGTCGAAGCTCACGGGTATCGCGCCCAACGAGATCACCGACACGTTCGGCGCGGACGCGTTCCGTTACTACTTCATGCGTGCCATCTCCTTCGGGCACGACGGCTCGTTCAGCTGGGAGGATCTCGCCGCGCGCTACCAGGCCGAGCTCGCGAACGGCTTCGGCAACCTCGCGAGCCGCGTGCTCGCGATGAACGCCAAGTACTTCGATGGCCGGGTGCCCGAGCCGGGCGCGGAGACGTCGTCAGACGCGGCGATTCGCGAGCTCGCGGCGACGGTGGCCGGGCGTGCCGATGAGCGCATCGAGGCATTCGCGATCCACGAGGCGATCGCCGCGGTCTGGGAGCTCGTCGACGCCCTCAACGGGTACATCACCGAGCAGGAGCCATGGGCCCTCGCGAAGGATCCCGCGCAGCGCGAGCGCCTCGCCACGGTGCTCTTCACCGCGACCGAGGGGCTGCGTGCGCTCGCCGTGCTGCTCTCGCCCGTGATTCCCGAGGCCGCCGCGAAGCTCTGGACCGCGCTCGGGGCCGAAGAGACCCTCGGCGCGCTCACCGCGCAGCCGATCCGCGAGGCGGGCGCCTGGGGTCGGCTCGCCCCGGGCACCGAGCAGCACCCGATCGACGCGCTCTTCCCGCGTATCGAAACCGGAAGTGCGACGGGTGAGTAGTACACCTCCTCCCGGCGGACTCCGGAAGCGCACGCAGACGGAGGGACGTGATCTGACGCGGCCCGCGAGCCCGGAGCCGCTGCCGTTCCCGCTGTACGACAACCACACCCACCTCGAGTTCGAGGACGGCGTCGACCAGCTCGACCCGTCGGAGTCGCTCGACCGCGCGGTTGCGGTCGGCGTCCGCGGCGTCGTCCAGGTCGGTACCGACCTGGAGACGAGTCGGTGGGGCGCGGCCCTCGCGGCCTCGGATCCCCGCGTGCTCGCGGCCGTCGCGCTGCACCCGAACGAGGCCCCGAAACTCTTCGCGCAGGGGCAGCTCAGCGCCCACCTCTCCGAGATCTCCCGCCTCGCGGCCCAGCCGCGCGTGCGCGCGGTCGGGGAGACCGGTCTCGACTTCTTCCGCACGGGGGAGGACGGCCGCGCCGCCCAGATCGAGTCGTTCGAGACCCACATCGAGATCGCTCGGGCGAACCACATCGCCCTCCAGATCCACGATCGCGACGCGCACGACGAGGTCGTCGCGACGCTGAAGCGCGTCGGAGCCCCCGAGCGCACCGTCTTCCACTGCTTCTCGGGGGACGCCCAGCTCGCGCGGATCTGCAACGACCACGGCTGGTTCATGTCGTTCTCGGGCACGACCACCTTCAAGAACGCCCCCGCCCTGCGGGAGGCGCTCGCCGTCGCGAAACCCGAACTGGTGCTCGCCGAGACCGACTCCCCGTTCCTCACACCAGAGCCGTTCCGCGGCCGACCGAACGCGCCGTACCTGCTGCCGCACACGGTGCGCCGCATGGCGGAGACCGTGGGGGTGCCGCTCGACGAGTTCTGCGCCCGCATCGCGGCGAACACGGAGCGGGTGTACGGCTCCTGGGACCCGGTGGAGTCCGCGGCGTGACCCACGAGTCCGACGCACCCACCACTGGCGCGGGCGACCCGGTCGGGCCGCCGCGGATCGCGCGCGAGAGCGATGCTCCCGAGCCGGAGCGATCCGCGCTGCTGGGTCCGAAGGAGGTGCGCGAACTCGCCGAGCGACTCGGCGTCTCACCGACGAAGAAGCTCGGGCAGAACTTCGTGATCGACCCCAACACCGTGCGCAAGATCGTGCGGCTCGCGGGGGTAGACGCCGGTGACCGGGTCATCGAGGTCGGCCCCGGCCTCGGGTCCCTCACCCTCGGCATCACCGAGGCCGGCGCCGACGTGACGGCGGTCGAGATCGATCATCGCCTCGCCGCGGAGCTGCTGCACACCGCCCGCGCGATGCAGCCGGAGATCTTCGCCGACGAGTCCGCGCCGCGCCTCCGCGTGGTGCGCAGCGATGCGCTCGAGGTCACCGAAGCGCACCTGGGCTCCGCGGATCCCGAGGTCCTCGTCGCGAACCTGCCCTACAACGTCTCGGTGCCGATCCTGATGCACCTCCTCGAACTCATCCCGGCGCTCCGCGGCGGCCTCGTGATGGTGCAGGCCGAGGTCGGACACCGCATCGCGGCCGGCCCCGGGTCGAAAGAGTACGGCTCGCCGAGCGCGAAGGCGGCCTGGTATGGCGACTGGCGGATCGCGGGAACGGTCAGCCGGCGCATCTTCTGGCCGGTGCCGGGGGTCGACTCCGTGCTCGTCTCCTACGCCCGTCGCGCGGAACCGCTCGGCGACGAGGGGGAGCGCGCGCTCACCTTCGCACTCGTGAACGCGGCGTTCGCCCACCGGCGGAAGATGCTGCGCCAGGCGCTGCAGCCCGTGCTCGGCACGCTGGAGCAGACGGTGGCGGCGCTCGAGGCCGCCGGGGTCGCACCCACGGACCGCGCCGAGCAGTTGAGCATCACCGACTACCTGGGCATCGCTCGCGCGCACGCGCGGGGCACGTCGGATCCGGCGGCGCTGGTGCGCTAGCGTGGGACTCATGGGGGTACATCAACGACGATCGGTCACGGTGCGAGCACCGGGCAAGATCAACGTGTTCTTCAGGGTGGGGGCTCTGCAGGACGACGGTTATCACGAGGTCGCCTCGCTCTACCAGGCGGTGTCGCTCTTCGAGGAGGTCACCGCGACGGAAGCGGACGGGTTCTCGCTGCGCTTCAGCGGCCCGATCGACTGCAGTGGACTCTCGACCGACGACACGAACCTGGCGATGCGGGCGGCGAAGCTGCTGGCCGCGCACACCGGGTTCACGGGCGGCGCCGATCTCACCGTGCTGAAGCGGGTGCCGATCGCGGGCGGCATGGGCGGCGGCTCGGCGGACGCCGCAGCCACCCTGGTCGCCTGCGACGAGCTGTGGGGCACGGGGGTCGGGCGCTCGGGGCTGCACGCGCTCGCCGCGCGGCTCGGCGCCGACGTGCCCTTCGCGCTTGAGGGTGGTACCGCGGTCGGCACTGGACGGGGGGACGAGCTCAGCCCCGCCCTCGCCACCGGCGGATTCCACTGGGTGCTCGCCCTCTCCGACGCGGGACTCAGCACCCCCGTGGTCTATCGCACCCTCGACCAGCACCGCGAGGACCACATCGTGGACCTCGGACCGCAGCCGGAGCTCGTGAAGGTCGATACGGCCGTGCTGCAGGCGGTGCGGGTCGGCGACGCCGGATCCCTCGCGGAGGCCATGCACAACGACCTCCAGGCGGCGGCCCTGCGGCTCGCCCCCGAACTCACGCGGCTCCTCGAACTCGGGGAGTCGCGCGGGGCGCTCTCGGGCATCGTCTCCGGATCGGGTCCCACCGTCGCGTTCCTCGTGGGCAGCGCGCAGGAGGCCGCGGAGCTGCTCGGGGTGCTCACCCGAGCCGGGCACCGCGCGCTCACCGTGACGGGCCCCGTCGCGGGCGCCCGCGTGCTCGACGCCCGCTGAGGCAGCTCCGCCCAATCTCCGCGCTCGCTGAGACACCGCTGACCGATCCCGCGCGTCGATCCCGCCGCGACGGGAATACCGGCGACCACTGCTCGGTTGCAACCACCGTGAGTGACACCATCCGCGTTGACATCTGGTCCGACATCGCCTGCCCGTGGTGCTACATCGGCAAGCGTCGCTTCGAGGCCGGCGTGCAGACGTTCCAAGCGCAGCACCCCGAGGTGCAGTTCGAGGTCGAGAGCCACAGCTACGAGCTCGCCCCGGACACCCCGCTCGATTTCCAGGGCAGCGAGGTCGACTTCCTGGTGACGCACAAGGGCATGCCGCGCGATCAGGTCGCGCAGATGCTCGGCCAGATGACGGAGATGGCGGCGGCCGAGGGGCTCACCTTCCACTTCGACCGGGTGCGGCACGCGAACACCGCGCGGGCGCACCGGGTGATCCACCTCGCGAAGGAGCGCGGGCTGCAGCAGGAGCTGCTTCAGCGCCTGTTCCGCGCGTACTTCGAGGAGGGTCGCGACATGTCGGATCCCGACACGCTCGCCGAGCTCGGTGCCGAGGTCGGGCTCGATCCCGACGAGGTGCGCCGCTCGCTCGACGACGAGGGGTACGGCGAGGCCGTCGACCGGGACATCACCCGTGCCCGCATGCTGGGCGTGACCGGGGTCCCGTTCTTCCTCATCGACGAGAAGTACGGCGTCTCCGGGGCGCAGTCCTCGGACGCGTTCGCCGGTGCTTTCGAGCAGGTCCTCGCGTACTCCCGCGGCGACGCCGTACCGCCCCAGTAACCTCACCTCACCTCACGTCACTGACATCGAAAGGCACCCCATGAGCGAGCGCACCGACACCACTCCCGCCGCAGCCGAGACCACGGCCCCTGCGACCGGGTTCGTCACCGACCCCGCCGCCGGCCTCGGCTCTGCGGCGGCCTTCGCGAGCGCGGAGAGCCAGGAGATCCTGAACCTGCTGAACGACTCGCAGGGCGGCTCCTGCTGCGGGGGGAGCTGCTGCAGCGCCTGATCGGCTCCGCTACTTCGGCAGGTCGGTGCAGTTCGGGGTCGGCGCAGAGCCGTTCCACCGGTCGAGCGTCCACGACACGATCTCGGGCGTGAGCGGCGAATCGGCGTCGACGAGCGTGTTGTGGCTGAGACCGGGGAAGGTCCGGTAGTCGATCGGCACGCCGGCCTCGCAGCGCGCCTCCACCCAGTCGTGCTGGAGCTGCGGCTTCACGAGCGGATCGGCGAGCCCCTGCGCGACCATCACGGGCGCGGGGAATGGGCCCGTCGGGGTCTGCGCCTTGAGCGTCGTGCCGAACGGGCCGTCGAGCACCTCGTCGGGGAAGACCTGGTTCGGGATCTGCGTGCCGGTCAGGATCGCCGAGAGTGCGTCCTTGCCGTTGAAGCAGAGCTGCTCGATCCGCTCGACGCCGCCCGCGGAGCCCGGGGTCAACTGAGACTCCAGCTCGAGCTCCGGGAAGATGTCGTTCCAGGTCGATGCGATGTACGCGGAGACGGTCTTGCCCGGGGCGTCGTTTTTGTCGGCCTCGGCCAGCCCGTAGAGGTCGGCGGCCGGAGCGAACGCAGCGATCCCCAGGACGGACAGCTCAGGGGCGTACGACTCGGCGACCTGCCCGGTCCAGAGCGCACCCTGGCCGCCCTGCGAGTGGCCCCACACGACGGTGTCGGTGGTGGTGGAGATCTCGTCGAACCGCTGCACCGCGCGTGAGGCGTCGAGCACGTTGCGCGCCTCGGCGTCGCCGATCAGGTAGGGGTGGGGGCCGGCCGTGCCGAGTCCGATGTAGTCCGAGATGACCGCGACCCAGCCGTGTTTCGTCACCATGTCGGCGAGGGCCGTTCCCGCGCCGTCGGCGAAGGGAGTCGCACTCATCGACGGGGCGCACTTCGGTTCGACACCCGTGGTGCCGTGGGCGACCGTGAGGAGCGGCAGGGGAGCGGATCCCGCGGCCCCCTCGCTCGGCGCGATGACCGTGCCGCTCGAGATCGCGGGGCTGCCGTCGGGGTGCGTGGTCGTGTAGAGGATCTTCCAGGCGCGGGCGCCGGCCGGCACCCCGGTGGTGAGGGGCTCGCTGCGGATCAGCTGCCCGGGGGAGTCGGGCACCTCGGCGGGCGCCGTGTAGAACGCGCCGGGGGCCGGCAGCGGGACGCCGCCGAGGATCGAGCCGCTGCCGTAGGCGAGCAGCACGGCGAGCACCAGCGAGACGGCGGCACCGGCCGTGCGCGCCCAGCGGGCGAGACGGCCGCGGTGCGGTGCACGGTCCGCGGGCGTGTGGTCCGCGGATGCGCGGTCCGTGGGTGCCCCGGTCGATGCGGTGCCGTCGCCGTGGCGGAGCGCGGCGCGGTGACGGCGCCACCGCACGAGCGTCGTGACCAGCAGCTGCAGCCCGAAGAAGACGAACCAGGCTCCGACGCTCAGGCGGAACACCACGAGCGTGAGCACCGGCCACGAGAAGGTGACGACGCCGACGATGATCGTCGCGGCGGCGCCGATGAGGGCGGCGACCCGCTGATCCGCCGACCCGCGGATCGCACGGACCGCGGAGGTGACGCCGTGGACGATCAGTCCCGCACCGACGAGGAACGCGAGCCAGGGAGCCCCGGCGTCGGGCCAGAGGGCGATGACCGCACCGATCGCCACGCTCGCGGCCGCGACCGCGCCGCGGAGCAGGGTGCGACGGGTCGCGCGCGGTGCTTCGGCGGCTCCGGGGTCACCGGATCCCGACGCCGAAGCCGATCCGGGTCCCGAGTCCGGTCCCGAGTCCGCCGGAGCCTCGACATCGACCGGCACCACGAGCGCGGCGATCCCGAGCAGCGCGATCCCGACGCCGGTGATGACCGCGATGGTCTGCACGGGCAGCGCGGCGACGATGAGCAGCACGCCGACCGCGAGCGCCGCCAGGCCCACGACGATCGAGAGCGGGGCGCCCCAGCGCGCCCGAGTGTGATGTCGCACGGATGTCCCCCTCGCAGCCTCGCCTCAGCCTAGCGAGTGGGGGCGCGCCGCGGCTACTTCCCGAACAGGCCGTCTCCGTAGGTCGTGAGCACCTTGTAGGCCGCCGCGAACGTCTTCGGTGGGTCCGCCTTCTCCGCCGCGGTGCCGTACAGCTCGATGAGGAGCCCGATCAGGCCGCGCGCCGGCGGGCTCAGGGGGCGGTCCGGGAACGCGTCGGCCGGGTGCGGTCCCGCCTCCGGGTTCGGCGGCACGTAGGCGGGGGAGGTCTGCGGCCAGTCGGCGATGTGGCGCGGCACCTTCCGGTTGAACGAGTCGAACAGCGTCGGAGCGCCGTGGTCGCGGCGCGTGAGCGACTCGATCCCGAACCGCTCAGAGAGGGTCGAGGCGAGCGAGCCGTGGTGCATGCGGTGGGTGAACACCGTGCCCCGCTCGACGTGCGCCGACACGAGGACCGCGGGCACCCGGCATCCGAGGCGGTCGAACGTGAAGCCCATCTCGCCGGCACCGCTGTCGTCGGGCGGCGTCGCGGCGGGCGGGGGCACGTGGTCGTAGGTGCCGCCGTGCTCGTCGAACGTGATGAGCAGCGCCGTGTTGAGGTAATTGGAGCCGTGCTCGGAGGTCGAGGTGCGGATCGCCGAGTAGATCTCGTGGATCAGCGCGTCGCCCGCGCGCACGTCGGAGACCGCGCCGTTGAACACCTCCTCGCCGTCGATCTCGCCCTCGCGGACGACGCCGACCGGCGGGTGGAAGTCGTTGTGGTTGAAGATCATGCGCGGCTCGACGAAGGCGTAGTCGGGCAGCGTGCCGTTCTCGACGTCCGTGTGGAACTGCGCCATCGTCGCGAAGCGCTCGGTCTTCCAGTACTTCCGGAGCACCGGGGCGTGGATGAACCCGGTGAAGGAGACGAGCTGCATCTCGTCGAAGTAGATGCGCCAGCTCCGGCCCGCCTCCTCGAGGCGGTTGAAGACCGTCGGGGTCGGGGCCGCATCGAGCCACTTCCGGTAGCCGCCGCCCTGCTGGTTCGTGACGAAGCCGTGCGACGTCGAGGCGTGGAAGAAGCTGCGGTTGCAGAAGGTCTGGCTCGGGACCGCGCAGAACCAGTGGTCGTAGACGCCGAACTCGCGCGCGAGGGTCGAGATCACCGGGAGCATCCCGGGGGTGAAGGAGCCCATGATCTGATCGCGCTCGCGCGCCGTCGGCTTCTTCCCGCGCTGATGCTCGAAGTCGACCTCGTAGTCGAGCACAAAGCCGCCCATCTCGGCCTTGGCGCCGGGTTCCGGCGCGTTGTAGGGCGCCGTCATGTCGGCGACCTCCTTGCCCCGGTTGTGATCGTCCATGCGGCCGAAGAGCTGCGTGTTCACGTGCGGGTACTCTTCGCCGGGATCGGGATCGGGCCGGCCCATGATGTGGTCGGTCGTGCCGCGATAGGGCTGCGCGGGCACCACCGTGCCGTCGGACGCGGTGTTCGCGTAGTCGCCGAACGCGAGCCCCTCGAAGGTGCCGGCGGCCGGGGGTGCGTCGGGGGTGTAGACGTACCCGAGCAGGTTGTCGAAGGAGCGGTTCTCGCCCATCACCACCACGAGGTGGTCGAACCCGGGCTCCGAGCGCGGCTTCGGGATCGCGAATTCCTCGGGGATGTACGGGGTGCCGACCTCGGGCCGGTGGGTCGCCGCGACCGCGGCGGCGCCGATCCCGCCGCCGACCGCGAGCCCCGCGGCGAGGATCCCGCCGCCGCGGAGGAATCCGCGCCGACTGGGCTCACTCGGACGATCGGCGCCGGTGCCGGTCGTGTCGGTGCCAGACGAGTCGGTGCCCGACGTGTCAGGGCCGGATGTGTCGGCGCCGGAAGCGTCCTGGTCTGCAGTGCTCATTCATGTCCCCCGAGTTCGAACGGCGTGCTGGATCTACTGTGGCATATTTCGGGCGCCCTCAGGGGCCGTGCGAACGATCGACTACGCTGGAGGTCGGCGGGGGATCCGGGGCACGGCCCGTGGTCATCCCCTCGACGTCTCCTCGGTTCGCCGGCCGCGATCCGCCCCCGACCCAGCTGCAGCGCACCGCTGCGATCCCACGCACCGCCTGACCATCAGGCAGAAACGAGCTCTCGGACCCTCATGGCGCATCTTCTCGGGGCTGAGGCCCTCCACCTCGAGGTTCCGACCAAGGTCGTATTCGATGCCGTCACGCTCGGCGTCGGCGAGGGCGACCGCATCGGCATCGTCGGCCGCAACGGCGACGGCAAGTCCAGCCTGCTCATGATGCTCGCCGGTCGGCGGGAGCCCGACGGGGGTCAGGTCACGATGCGCGGTGGCACCACGATCGGGGTGCTGGATCAGGCCGACGTGTTCCCCGCGGGTGAGACCGTCGGGCACGCGGTGGTCGGCGAGCGCCCCGAGTACGAGTGGGCAGGGGATCCCCGCACCCGCGACGTGATCGAGGGGCTCGTGGGCGACCTCGCGTGGGACGCGCCGGTGGATGCGCTCTCCGGTGGGCAGCAGCGCCGCGTCGCGCTCGCGCGAGTGCTGGCGGGTGACGACGAGATCCTCTTCCTCGATGAGCCGACCAACCACCTCGACGTCGAGGCCATCGCCTGGCTCGCGAACCACCTGAAGCGGCGCTGGCCGCAGGGGCAGGGCGCCCTGCTCGTCGTGACCCACGATCGCTGGTTCCTCGATGAGGTGTGCACCACCACCTGGGAGGTGCACGACCGCATCGTCGAGCCGTTCGAGGGCGGGTACGCCGCGTACATCCTGCAGCGCGTGGAGCGGGATCGCCAGGCCGCGACCATCGAGCAGAAGCGGCAGAACCTCGCCCGCAAGGAGCTCGCGTGGCTGCGTCGCGGGGCCCCCGCGCGCACGTCCAAGCCGAAGTTCCGCATCGACGCGGCGAACGAGCTGATCGCCGACGTCCCCGAGATCCGGGATCGTGTGTCGCTCCAGTCGATGGCCGTCGCGCGACTCGGCAAGGAGGTCGTCAACATCGTCGAGGCCGGAGTGGCGTACGGCGATCGCGTGGTGCTCGAGGACGTCGAGTGGCTGCTCGCACCAGGGGAGCGCACCGGGATCCTCGGCGTGAACGGCGCCGGGAAGTCGACGTTGCTCGGGCTCATCTCCGGGGCGGTCGAGCCGACGTCGGGGCGGGTGAAGCGCGGCAAGACGGTGCAGATCGCCACGCTGACGCAGCGCCTCGACGAGCTCGAGGAGCACCTCAACGACCCAGTGCGCGTGGTGATCTCGCGGCTGCGCACGAGCTTCACGGTGGGCACCGGATCGAAGGCCCAGGAGCTCACGCCGGGGCAGCTGCTCGAGCGCATGGGGTTCACGAGCGCGCAGCTGTCGACGCCGGTGAAGGATCTCTCGGGTGGCCAGAAGCGTCGTCTGCAGCTGCTGCTCATCCTGCTGAACCAGCCGAACGTGCTGATCCTGGATGAGCCGACCAACGACCTCGACACCGACATGCTCGCCGCGATGGAGGATCTTCTCGATTCGTGGCCGGGCACCCTCATCGTGGTGTCGCACGACCGGTACTTCCTGGAGCGCGTCACGGACCAGCAGTACGCGATCCTGCAGCGGCATCTGCGGCACCTGCCCGGCGGGGTCGACGAGTACCTGAAGCTGCGGGCAGCGGAGGATCGGGATCGCGCGGCGACCGGGCCCCGCGGGGCCGTGTCGGTGCCGGGTGGTGGGGCTGGTGGTGATGCCGGATCCGGAGCCGGCTCGGGATCGGGGTCGGGTTCGGGATCCGCGCTCAGCGGTGCCGAGCGTCGCTCCGTCGAGAAGGAGCGCCAGGCGGCCGAGCGCCGGCTCGCGAAGCTCGACACCGAGATCACGGCGCTGCATCAGCGGATGGCGGATCACGATCAGAGCGACTACGAGGGTCTCGCGGGGATCGGCGAGGAATTGCGCGCCCACGAGGCCGAGGTGGACGCGCTCGAAGAGCGCTGGCTGGAGCTCTCCGAGCAGCTCGGGTAGGACGGGAGTCCCACTGCGGGACTTCGCCCCCCTCCCGCCCCCTCCGCGCGTGAACGCACACGCACCCTGAAGCCGAGAGACGCACGCTGCCAGACCCTTGCGGGGCCGGCGCCGGGATCACTAGGCTTGCATTAGAACACTGTTCTAATGCTCGGAGTGCACGATACCCGGGCACCCGCAGTCGAGAGGACCCCATGACGACACCCTCGGACGACGCTGCGCGCCGGCCCCAGATTCCGCTCCTGCTCGGCACCGTCTTCCTCGTCTATCTCGGCCAGATGACCCTGAACCCGATCATCGCGCCCCTCTCGCGCGAGGTCGGCCTCGCGGAGTGGCAGATCGGCGTGACGATCAGCGTCGCGGCGCTCATGATCGTCGTGACGAGCCAGTTCTGGGGTCGCAGGTCGCAGTCGTGGGGCCGCAAGCCCGTGCTGGTGAGTGTGCTCGCACTCGCAACGCTCACGATGGCGGGCTTCGCCTGGGTCGCGTCGCTCGGGATCTCGGGGGCGCTCGCCGGCCCCGCGCTGTTCGCGCTGTTCGTGCTGCTGCGCGGCGTCGGCTTCGGATCGGCCGTCGCCGCGGTCGCGCCGACGGCCCAGGCCTACATCGCCGATGTCACGACCGACGAGGCGACCCGGGTCAAGGGCATGGCCGGGATCGGCGCCGTGCAGGGCATCGCGATGGTCGCGGGCGCCGTGCTGGGCGGAGCGCTCTCGGTGCTCGGGCTGCTATCGCCGCTGATCGTGGTGCCGATCCTGCTCGCCCTCGGTCTGGTCGCCGTCGTGTGCGTCCTGCGCCGTGAGTCACGGGCCGAGCTCATCGAGCGCCCCGCCCGGGTGCGCCCATTCGACACCCGGGTCTGGCCGTTCCTGCTCGCCGGCTTCGGCATGTTCACGGCGCTCGGGTTCATCCAGGTGATCACGGGGTTCATCGTGCAAGATCGCCTCGGTCTTGACGCCCGCACCACGGGACTCGTGACCGGGGGAGCGCTGCTCGCGGCCGGGCTCGGCATGGTCGTTTCGCAGGCGGTGATCGTTCCCCGCTCGCGGTGGACGCCGCCGACGCTGCTCCGGGTCGGCTCCGGGATCGCGCTCATCGGTTTCGTCGCGCTGATCCCGGATCTCGGTGCGGTGCCGCTGTTCCTCGCGATCCTGCTCATCGGCGCGGGGCTCGGCCTCGCCATGCCGGGCTACACCGCGGGCCCCTCCCTGCTCATGCACCGCGACGAGCAGGGCGGCCTGGCCGGGCTGATCGGCGCCACGAACGGGCTCACGTTCGTGATCGCACCGACCGCCGGCACGGCGCTCTACGGCCTCGCCCCCGCGCTTCCGATCGCGATCGGGGCCGGGATCATGCTGGTCGTCGCGGTGTTCGTGTGGGTGCATCCGCGGTTTCGAGCCATGACTCGAGTCCCGCAATCGTCGTCTCCACGTTGAACCGGTAGTACGCGGCCCGCGCAGATTTCGCGTCCTCGCCGCCGCGAGCGTAGGGGGCGAGGAGCGTGCGGGTCAGCGTCTCGAGGCCGGGCCCGGGCGCCGCGAGGTGCGCGAACTCCTGCAGCATCGCGACGTGATCCCGCGGCCCGTCCTCCTCCAACTGCTGCCGCTCGTCGTGCACGGACAGGGTGAGCATGGCGTTGTTCAGCAGCACCCCGTAGGCGGAGCCGATCGCGTCGCCGAACCCGGCGCGGCGCAGGGACTCGATGCCGGCCTCGATCATCGGGAGCGCCGCGGGGATGGTCGGCCCGTGCATCACGAGCCACCGGGCGACGCCCGGGTAGCGGTGGGCGACCGGCACCGCCGAGAACAGCAGCTCGCGGAACCAGTCCTGCCACGGCAGCGCGGGGTCGGGCACCGGCAACTCCGCCATCGCGCGCTCGACGACCCGCCGGCAGAGCAGATCCTTGCCGCCGACGTGGTGGTAGATCACCGACGGGGTGACGCCGAGCCGCTTCGCGAGATCCCGGATCGACCACGAGAACAGCCCGGATTCGCGCGTCAGGTCGCTCGCGGCGTCGACGACCCGGTCCGGGGTCACGCCGGCGTGGAACGAGGGCGACGTCGGCATGGCAGCAGTCTATCGAGCGCGATGCCTGAGATCGCCCGGCGCGTCACGCGGCGGTGCGGAGCGTCGAGAGGCGGTACTCCCGCGGGCTGCGGCCGTACGTCGACTTGAAGAGCCGGCTGAAATGGCTGAGATCGATGAACCCGGAGGCCTGCGCGATCTGCAGCACCGACTGCGCCTGGAGCGCCGGATCCTCAAGGTCGATCCGCGCCCGCTCCAATCGGCGTCCCCGAACGTAACTCGACACGGTGAGCCCCTCCTCCTGGAAGAGGTACTGCAGGTGGCGGGTCGAGACGTAGTGGGCGCGGGCGATCGCGTCGGTGTTGAGCTCCGGGTCGCCGAGGTGCGAATCGATGAAGTGGCGCACCGACTCGAAGGTGAGTGCGGCGGGATCGGTCTCGGTGGCCGATTGGATCTCGGAGGAGAGCAGTGCGGTGATGAGCTCGAACGCGCTGTGCATGATCCGCGAGCCGTTCACCCCGTCGAGCTGCTCCATGTTCTCGGCCAGGTGCTGCATGAACGGGCAGATCACTCGCCCGATGCCGGTGTCACCCGCGAGGCGGACCGCCGTCACGGTGTGCACCATGTTCGCTGACAGACCGAGCATGGCGTGCGGGAACAGCATGACGAGCGAGCGCATGTTGCTCGCGTACTCGAGCGTGTACGGCCGGGACGTGTCGTAGATCGCCGCGTCGCCCGGGGCCAGGTGCGCGCTGCGCCCGTCCTGCATCACGAGGCCCGTGCCCTCGAGCTGGAGGCTCAGTTTCAGGTGGTCGCTGTGATCGCGCCGAATCGCGTGCGCCAGCCGGTGCACGCTGTGGGACGACGCGGAGATGTCGGTGAGGCAGGTCCCGCCGACCACGCGCGTGCGCAGCGTTCCCGAGAAGTCCTCGGGTGATCCCGAGGAGATCGACAGCGGGACGAACCGGTTCCCGACCAGTTGCACCCACTCGGTGAACCCCACTGACTCATGCGTCTCCATGGACAACCGGGACACTTCAGACATCTCGTCCGCCTCCTTGCACGACGTGAATGTTCTCGCTCGCCCCCAGCGTAGAGCATCGTCCGCGGGTTGGTCAGGCCGTGAGACGTCTGCTCTGAGGCCCGTGCGCCGATGGCCGGTTTGTGTGCGGCAGCAGACAAGCTGCACCCCACCGGCATCCACAACACTGAGTGGCATGCCGGGATCGGGGATCCCGTGCACCCGGACCCCAAAGGAGTGGAATGTGATTCTCGACAATGCGTACGACCTCGGCCTGGGGCAGCGCCGTGTGATGTTCGGATCCGCGGGGGCGGAGGATCAGGTCGAGCACACGACGGACCTGAACGACAAGCTGCAGGACTTCGTGACCCGCGTCTGCTTCGGCGACATCTGGCAGCGCGACGGGCTCTCCTATGCTGAGCGGAGTCGGATCACGTTCGCCATGCTGATCGCGCAGGGCAAGTCGCACGAGCTCCGGGTGCACGCCCGGGGGGCGCTCGCCAACGGGGTCAGCGTGCTCGAACTCCGCGAGGTCGTGGTCCACTCGATCCTCTACTGCGGCATCCCCGCGGCGGTGGAGGGACTGCGGGCGCTGGAGGAGGTGCTCGTCGAGCAGGACCGGTCGTTCGACCTCGACGGCGAAGCCTCGCGCGACCACTGAATCTCTGAGGGGAAAGGAACACCCACCATGCACACACCGCTCACACGAGTCGGATTCATCGGGCTCGGCGTCATGGGCGAGCCGATGGCGTCGAACATCGCGGCCTCCGGGACGTTCGACCTCGCACTCTTCGATGTCGACACCGCCCGCGCGGCGGAGCTCGCTGCGCGACTCGGGGTCTCGGCCGTCGCCGATATCGCGGGTCTTGCCGACCGGGACGTCATCGTCACGATGCTTCCGACGAGCGCGATCGTCCGCGGCGCCCTGCTCGACGACACCGGCCGACCCCGGATCCCCGCGGCACCCGGCACCGTGTTCGTCGACATGAGCTCGTCCGATCCCCTCGAGACCGTCGAGACCGGTCGGCTCCTCGCCGAGGCGGGCTATGCGCTCGTCGATGCGCCGGTCTCGGGAGCGCGGGAGCGGGCGATGACCGGCACCCTCGCCATCATGCTCGGCGCCGACGACGACGCGGCCGCCGAGCGCGCGATCCCGGTGATCGACACGATGAGCTCGCGCATCTTCCGCACGGGCGGGCTCGGTACCGGTGACACCATGAAGGCGCTGAACAACTTCGTCGCCGCGGCCGCGTTCACCGCCGCCTCGGAGGCCCTCATCGCGGGACAGGACTTCGGGCTCGATCCCGCCGTCATGACCGAGATCTTCAACGCGTCGACCGGGCAGAGCTTCGTCACGACGCACGTGCTGCCGGATCACGTTGTCGGTGGAGCCTACGGGAGCGGGTTCGCACTCCCGCTCTTCACGAAGGACGTGCGGATCGCGCAGCGCGTGCAGCAGGCCGCGAACCGGAGCGCGCCCGTCTGCGATGCGGTGACGGGGGCGATGGGCGACGCGCTCGAGGCGCTCGGCAACGTCGACCACACCCATGCCTTCGAGTTCTGGCGGGATCGCTGACATGTCCACGTCACCTGTTCCCGACTCCACGGCGCTCGCCGCCGGGGCACCTGGCACCGCGGCCGCCGCGACCGGCATCGACCGGGCGCTGCAGCGCCTGAGCGCCGGACTCGGTGTGCTCGCCGCGAGTGCGCTCGTCGTGCTGATGCTCGCCACGGTCGTCGACGTGCTCGTCCGCTGGATCTCGCGGTCCAGTGTGCCCGGCATGATCGAGGTCGCTGAGACCGCGCTCGTCACCTCGGTGTTCCTCGGCCTCGCCTGGACCTCGATGCAGGGCGGCCACGTGGCCGTCACCATCGTCACCGACCGGCTCCGCCCGCGGATGGCGCGGATCGTCTCCTCGCTGATCTGGCTGCTGAACGCCGGCATGCTCGCCTGGATGACGGTCGCCTCCGTGCTGCGCGCGATCCAGTCGACGACCCTCAACGAGACACGGTTCGGGCTCGTGCAGTGGTCGGTCTGGCCGCTGCGCTGGATCATCGCGGTCGGCCTGCTCCTCTGGACGGTCGTCGCGATCGTGAACCTGGTCCGCGTGCTCGGCGGCCGAACCGCCTACGGCGAAGACACGGAGGTCATCGCAGATGTGTAATTCCCCGCACACCATTGTGAAAGGACGCACCCCATGCTGATCTCGATGATCGTGCTGACGATCGTGGTGCTGCTGATCGTGCTGCTGATGCTCCGGATGCCAGTGGCGCTCTCGCTCGCGCTCTCGGGGGCTCTGGGTCTCGGGATCCTGCAGGGCACCAACTACGCCACCAACGTGCTCGGCTCGGTGCCGTTCACCGCCACAGCGAGTTTCTCGCTCACCATCATCCCGATGTTCATCCTCATGGGCATGCTCGCCATGCGGGCGCGCATCGCGGAGCACGTCTTCGCTATCGCCAACCACGTCGTGAGTCGGTTCCCGGGCGGGCTCGGCGTCGCCACCGTGATGGCGTGCGCGGGCTTCTCCGCGGTCTCCGGATCGAGCATCGGCACGGCCGCGACGATGTCGAAACTGTCCGTCGGGCAGATGCGCGCGTACGGCTACCCGGCCGCGCTGGCCACCGGCATCGTCGCGATCGCTGGCACGCTCGGGGTCGTGATCCCGCCGAGCACGTTCCTCGTGCTCTACGCGATCATGACGGGCGAATCGGTCGCGCAGATCCTGGCCGCGGGCATCATCCCGGGGATCCTATCGGCGCTCGGCTACATCGTCTACATCCTCGTCGTGGGGCACCGGCAGATCGTGCGGCCGGAGACGACGCTGCCCGAGGTCGTCTCGGTGGCGCACGCGGACGCCGCGGTGCGGGCAGGGTCGCGCGAGGCCGCGGCAACCGGCGCGACGTCAGGGGCGGGGTCGGCGGGATCGGGGTCCGGGTCGGGATCGGGATCCTTCGGCGCCGCACCCGCCACGGTGCTCCCGAACACCCCGAACACCACCGCGGTGAAGCAGGCCTACGGGCGCACGGTGCGGAATCTGCCCTGGCGCGGGCTGTTCCGTCTCGGGATCATCTTCCTGATCATCCTCGGCGGGATGTTCTCGGGGGTCTTCACCTCGACCGAGTCGGCCGCGATCGCGGCGTTCGTCGCGCTGCTGATCCTGCTCTGGGAGTTCCGGCGCGACGGCTGGAACACGATGTGGTTCAACGTGAAGGGCGCCCTGCTCGACACCGCGCAGACCACCTCGATGGTGTTCATGATCCTCGTCGGGTCGAGTGTGTTCTCGACGTTCCTGATCGCGGCGCACGTGCCCGACACCGTGACCACCTGGGTCGCCGGGCTCGACATCCCGCCGTTGCTCACCATCGGGCTGCTCCTCCTACTGCTCCTGCCGCTCGGCACGGCCCTCGACGAGATCTCCGTGCTGATCATCACGATCCCCATCATCTACCCGATTGCGATGGAACTCGGCTTCGACGGCATCTGGCTGGGGCTGATGATCGTGAAGCTCACGGCCATCGGCATGGTGACTCCACCGGTCGGCATGACGTGTTTCGTCGTATCCGGAACAACGGGGGTGCCCACGGAGACGGTCTTCAAGGGGGTGCTGCCGCTCATGCTGATGGACCTCGCCGTCTCGGCGGTGCTGTTCTTCGTTCCGGCGATCACGCTCTTCCTGCCCTCGCTCGTCGCCCAGAGCGCGGGCTGACCGGCGGCGTCCGCGCTCGTGCGCGAACGCCGCACCAGCGTGCGCCGTTCAGCAACCTCGGGCGACCCGCACCACCCAAGAATGAAATCACCCCGCCGTTCCGATCGGCGCCTGGCGGCCCCGGATCCCCGGCGGCGGGACACCACGAAAGGACAACGATGTTCTCATCACCCACACACACCCGGCGGATCGGCCGCCTGAGCGCCGCGGCCGCGATGATGGCGGTCGCGGGCCTCGCCCTCGCGGGATGCTCCGGCATCACCAACGCCGGCGGCGGCTCGGGCGACGGCTCCGGCGGCGGTTCGGGGGAGACGGTGACGTTCACCCTCGCAACGGGTGCCCAGGCCGACACCCCGAACGCCGCCGTGCAGGAGTGGTTCATGGATCGGGTCGAAGAGGTGACCGAGGGACGGATCACCTTCGAGCGCACCGCAACCGAGGCGCTGTGCAAGGCGGCGGAGGTCGCCGACTGCGTGCGCGACGGACGCGCGCAGATCGGGGTCACGGTCCCGGACTACACCCCGCAGTACTTCCCCTCGACCAGCATGGTCAGCATCCCGTTCCTGAGTCAGAACGCGCAGGCGGCGATGCAGTCGATCTACGATCTCCACAACGACTACGAGCCGGCCGTGGAGATCATGGAGCGCAACGGGCTGCACCACGTCGCGACGTGGCCGGTCGGTCGATTCCTCCTGGGCGGCCACGACCCCATCGAGAGCACGGAGCAGTTCTCCGGGGCTCAGGTGCGGGTGTCGGGGCCGATCATCCAGCAGGCGATCGGCGATGCCGGGGCGAACATCGTGGCGATCACCGCACCCGAGACCTACGAGGCGGTGGAGCGCGGGGTGGTGTCGAACGTCGGGGGAGCCATCGACTTCCCGGTGAACTACAAGCTCATGGAGCTGCTGCCCGCCTGGACCGACCCCGGGATCGGACAGTACTCGACCTTCGGCATGTGGGTGAACGCCGAGGCGTACAACGGGTTGCCGGATGACCTGCGCGAGCAGTTCGATCAGGTGGCGGAGGAGCTCAACACCGGTGCCGGGATCGAGGCGTTCAACGAGGTGGCCGCGGGCCAGTGCCAGCAGATGCTCGACTCGCCGTCGGTGGACTCGCTCTCCGCGTGGTCGGACGACGCGACGCAGGCGTGGAAGGACGCGCTCGGCGAATCGGGGCAGCAGATGTGGATCGACCTCGCGACCGAGCAGGGGCTGCAGGACGCGGAAGGGGTGCTCGACGAGTACATCGCCGGACTCGAGCAGTACGACGACGTCGCCTACGACGACGCGACGAGCGCCTGCGTGGCCTCGTTCGCGGACCGCTAGGCCCTCGCTTGGGGCGCGCCGGCCACAGCCCCCCTCCCATCGAGTGAACGCAAGTGCACCGTGTGATCGTCCGCACGGTGCACTTGCGTTCACTTGTGAGTGGGGTGCGCGGGGGTGGGCGGTGTGTCGACGATCTCGAAGTCGTCGAGCGGGGTGCCCTCCACGTAGGGGCCGAAGAAGAGGTCCGCGCCGTCCGCCGTGAGCGCGAGGCCGGATCCGATGCACTGCTGGCCCGATGGATGGAACGCCGCGATCGTGGCGAGGTCGACACGTGCGTCCGGGTCGTAGGGGTCCCGGATCGAGAGCACCCACCCTCCGGCGCGCGGTTCGACCGCGGGGTCGGCGATCCGGAGGTCGAGCACCCCGCCGTGACCGAGAAATCGCACGGTGCCGCGGAAGCGCCGGCTCCCGGTCGTGTGCGCGCTCGCCGCGGGAACACCCGCTCCTGCACTGGTTCCCGCACCCGCATCGCCGCTCGGCGCCGCAGCGAGCGGGAACACCGCGCCAGACTCCTGCAGCTCCGCACCCGCCTCCGCGGTCACCGAGCCGTCGGCCATCGCGCGGATGTACCCGAGGAACGACGCCTTGATGCCCCAGTGCAGCGCGCTCACGCGGCTCCCGGCCAGGCGATCGATCCGGCGAACTCGATGAGCGCGGAGACCCGATCCGGCGTCTCGGACGACGACGACCAGACGACGTCGATGCCCACGGGCGCGACCGGCGGCGAGATCTCGCGCGTCACGACCGGAGTGCCCTCGTAACTCCGATCATTCGCGACCCGCTGCACGAGCACGCCGTACCCGAGCCCGCGCCCCACGAGCGTGCGCACCGCCTCGAAGTTCGCGGTACGGTGCCGGATCCTCGGGGTCAGGCCCCGGTCGGCGAACATGGACAGGGTGTGCTCGCTCGACGGCGGGGCGTCGAAGAGGATCAGGTCGTCGTCGACGAGTTCCTGCAGCTCGATGGTCCCGTGCGCAGCGAGCCGGTGGTCGGCGGGCAGGAGCACGTGCGCGGGCACCTCGTAGAGCCGCCGACGCAGCGGTGCGCCCGGTACCAGCGTGCTGTAGACGAACGCGAGATCCACCTCGCCGGACTCGATCCTCCCGCGCAGCTGATCGTGCGTCACCTCGGAGATCTCCAGTTGCACGAGCGGGTGCGCGCCGCCGAACTCCGCGAGCAGCGGGGGCAGGATCACGGGCGCGAGTGTGGGGTAGCAGGCGATGGTGATCGGCCCCGCGAGCTCACCCGCGGGCGCCTGCACGCCCGCAGCGAGCGCGGTGGCCGACTCCAGAAGACGCCGCGCCTGCGCGAGGATCGCCTTGCCGCTGCTCGTGAGGGTGAGGCCGTGCGCGCGTCGGCGCACGGTCAGGGGGGTGCCGAGGGCGCGATCCAGCTCGGAGAGCGCCTCCGACAGCGCGGACGGCGACACGTGCAGCGCTGCGGCGGCCGCCGCGATGCTCCCCGCGTCGGCCGCCGCGACGAGATACGACAGCTGACGCAACGTGTAATCGGGTGCGCGCGTGTGAGACATACTCGGATCTTCCGTTCTCTTTGATCGACAATCCCCGCTTTTGCCGATGTGTTGGGACGATCATACTCGGAAGGGAGCGCTGTGCACTCGAGGATGAGGAGACATCATGGCCGCACGACCCGCACCCGTCGCCGACTGGGTGACCATCGCCGAACTGCATCGCGATCCGTTCCCGATCTACGAGCGTCTTCGCGCCGAGGGCGGCGTGCACTGGGTGCCGGCCGTCGGGCGCTACCTCATCACGAGCTACGCCGCCGTGCACGAGACCGAGCTCGACCAGGAGATCTACTCCGCGAACGAGGAGGGGTCCCTCCAGATTCGGGCGATGGGACACTCGATGCTGCGGCGGGACGATCCCGAGCACTACGTCGAGCGTCGCGCCTGGCAGCCCGCGCTGCGCCCCGGCATCGTGAAGCGCACGTGGACCGGGGTCTTCGAGCGCAACGCCGACCGGTACCTCTCGGAGCTCGCCGAGAAGGGACCCGGGGCCGATCTCATCTGGGACTTCGCCGCTCCCTACGCCGCCGAGAACCTGCGGCAACTGCTCGGTCTGCACAACGCCGATCAGTCGGACCTGCAGCGCTGGTCGCAGACCATGATCGACGCGACCGGCAACTACGCGGACGACCCCGAGGTGTGGGCGCTCGGCAAGGCGTCGTTCGACGAGGTCGACATCGCGCTCGACGAGATGCTGGCCTGGCACGCCGCGCACCTCGACGACAACCCGACACTCATCGCGCAGCTCCTCCGCGCCCCGGGTGAGACGATGCCGCTCGAACGGATCCGCGCGAACATGAAGATGTCGATCGGGGGCGGCCTCAACGAGCCCCGCGATGCCATCGGGGTGGCGGCCTGGGCGCTGCTGAGCCACCCGGAGCAGCGGGACGCCGTGCTCGCGGACGCGGGTCTGTGGCCCGCCGTGTTCGAGGAGACGATCCGGTGGGTCGCCCCGATCGGGCTCTACTCGCGCCAGGTGACGCGGGACACCGAGCTCGCGGGTGTGCACCTCCCTGCCGGTGCGCGTCTCGGGATCTGCATCCTCTCGGCCAACCGCGACGAGCGTATCTGGCCGGACCCGGACCGCTTCGACATCCACCGCGAGGTCGCCCCGCACCTGGCCTTCGGCAAGGGAGTGCACGTCTGCCTCGGCGCCTGGGTGGCGAAGGCCGAGGTCGCCGCGGTCGGGCTCCCCGAGCTCTTCGGGCGCTTCTCCGGGCTCGCGTTGCGGGAGCAGGATCCCGCGGAGATCGCGGGGTGGGTGTTCCGCGGCATGACGAAGCTCCCGGTCACCTGGGACGCGGTCACGGCCGGCTCGGCACCGCGGGCGGCCGCCGCGGTCGAGGCCGCACCGGAGCGCGCAGCGCGCATCACGATCGTGGGCGCGGGGCCTTCGGGATGCTTCACCGCCCAGGCGGTGCGGCGGGCGCTGCCGAACGCCCGGATCGACCTCATCGACGAGCAGCCGGTTCCGTTTGGTCTCGTGCGCTACGGCGTCGCCGCCGATCACCAGGGCACCAAGTCGGTCGCGCGGCAATTCGAGCGCGTGTTCGACGACCCCGACGTGCGCTTCCACGGCAATGTGCGGGTCGCCGCCGACGGCTCAGGAGACGCCACTCTGGAGCAGCTCGCCGCGTGCAGTGACGCGGTGGTGGTGGCAACCGGGCTCGCGGGTGACCGGGTGCCCGAGATCCCCGGCATCGACACGCCGGGCGTGCGCTGCGCCGGAGAGCTGACGCGCCGGCTGAACGGACACCCCGATGCCCCGCCCGCCGAGCCGCTCGGCCGCTCCGCCGCGATCATCGGCCACGGCAACGTGGCGATGGACCTCGCGCGCCTGACGGCGAGACGAGACTTCACGGGCAGCGACATCGATGACGCCGCGCACGAGCGGTTGGCGCAGGGGCTCCGCGAACTCCACCTCATCGGGCGGAGCGCTCCCGACGAGGCGAAGTTCGACCCGGTCATGGTGCGGGAGCTCGCGTCATTGCCGGGCGTCGCCCACACGGTGCACGGCGTCGATTTCGGCGCCGCCCCGGTCGGCAAGCACGCCCGGCTCGACGCGATCCGGGATCTTGCCGAGCAGCCCGATCCGGCATCGCCGACGCTGCGGGTGGAGTGGTGGTTCGGGGCCCGACCGGTCGAGGTGCTCGGCGGCGATAGCGTCACCGGGGTGCGGATCGCGACCGCCGACGGGGAGCGGACCCTCGGGGTCGACGCGGTGATCACGGCGACCGGCTTCGCGGCCACGGCTGCGCAGGTGGCGGCGATCCCGGTCGCGGCGGGCGCGCACCCCGACGGCCGCGCCGGCGACCGGCGCTACACCGCGGGATGGCTGCGCCGCGGACCGCGGGGAACGATCCCGGATCAGCGCGACGACGCCAGGCAGCTGGCGCGCCTCATCGCCGAGGAACTGGCGCCGACGCTGCGGGGCACGGCCGACCCCGGCGGGTTCACGCCGCCCGCGCACGCCGTCGACTTCACCGGCTGGCGGCGCATCGACGTGCTCGAACGCCTCGGAGCCGCCCCGGGCCGCGTGCGCGCCAAACTGCCGAGCCGCGCGGAGCAGGTCGCGGCGGCAGGCCGCACGGACCTGGAGCTGCCGCCCGCACCCGCGCACCGTGGCAGCGCGCACGCCTGGGAACGGCCGGTCACGATCCTCTTCGCCACCGAGTCGGGCGGCGCCGAGCTCGCGTCCGAGGACCTGCGGCGCCAGTTCGCTCCGGGTGCCGACGTCCGGGTGCTCGACGCGTCCGAGACGGAACCGCACGACCTCGATCCCGACCGCCTGCACCTCGTGCTCTGCTCGACGTACGGCGACGGAGAGCTGCCGACGGGCGCGCGAGCGCTGCACGCGGCGCTTCTCAAGAGCGAACTGGACCTCGCCGGCCTTGCATATGCCGTCTTCGGCATGGGCGATCGCAGCTACGCCCACACCTACTCCCGCGGCAGCGAGCTGCTCGACGCGGCGCTCGCCGAGCGCGGCGCTCAGCGGGTCGGGGAGTACGGCCGTCACGACGCCGGCGGCTCGACGGACGCCTCCGATGCCGCGGTCGAGTGGCTCGAGGGTGTGCTGGGCGCCGTGGACGAGCAGGGATCCCCAGCCCACGATCCAGCGCGGGTCGGCTGACACGCCTCCCGATGGCCATCGATCATCGATAGCCTGGAGACAGATCCTCCTGCGCGGCGGCACTCCCGCTGCGCAGCCGCGTCACGAAAGGAATCCACATGGTGTACCGAGTTCAGGGTGTTGTCGTTCGCGAGAAGAACGCCCCCGCGACCATCGAAACGGTGATCGTGCCGGATCCGGGCCCGGGCGAGGCCGTCGTCGACGTGCTCACGAGCGGCGTCTGCCACACCGACCTGCACTACCAGCAGGGCGGCATCAACGACGACTTCCCCTTCCTCCTCGGCCACGAGGCGACGGGCCGCGTCGCCGCGGTCGGCGAGGGCGTGACCGAGGTCGCGGTGGGGGATCGCGTCATCCTCAACTGGCGCGCCGTCTGCGGCACCTGCCGCGCGTGCGCGAAGGGCCAGCCCCAGTACTGCTTCGCGACGCACAACGCGACGCAGAAGATGACCCTGGAGGACGGCACCGTGCTGTCGCCGGCGCTCGGGATCGGTGCCTTCATCGAGAAGACGCTCGTCGCTGCCGGCCAGTGCACGAAGATCGACGAGGAGTCGGACGCGGCGGCCGTGGGGCTGCTCGGCTGCGGGGTGATGGCCGGGATCGGCGCGGCGATCAACACGGGCGAGGTGCAGCGCGGCGAGTCGGTGGCGGTCATCGGGTGCGGCGGCGTCGGCACGGCCGCGATCGCGGGCGCGCAGCTCGCGGGGGCGACCACGATCATCGCCGTGGATATCGACGACGCGAAGCTCGAGCAGGCGAAGCGCTTCGGCGCGACCCACACCGTGAACTCGCGGCAGCAGGACGCGGTCGAGGCGATCCGCGAGCTGACCGGTGGCCACGGCGCCGACGTCGTCATCGACGCGGTCGGCCGGCCCGAGACCTACACGCAGGCCTTCTACGCGCGTGATCTCGCGGGTCGTGTGGTGCTCGTCGGAGTGCCGACGCCCGACATGCAGCTCCAGCTGCCGCTCCTCGACGTCTTCGGGCGCGGAGGATCGCTGAAGTCCTCCTGGTACGGCGACTGCCTGCCCAGCCGCGACTTCTCCATGCTGATCGACCAGTACAAGCTCGGCCGCCTCGACCTCGACGGGTTCGTCACCGAGCGCATCGGCCTCGGCGACGTGGAGGCCGCGTTCGCCCGCATGGGCGAGGGCACCGTGCTCCGATCGGTGGTCGTGCTGTGAGCGGGGTCGAGCCGGCAGCGCGCATCGAACGCCTCGTCACGAGCGGCACCTTCTCGCTCGACGGCGGCACGTGGGACGTCGACAACAACGTGTGGATCGTGGGGGACGACACCGAGGTCGTGGTGATCGACCCCGCGCACGATCCCGCCGCCATCGCCGCCGCGGTGGGGGACCGCATTGTTCGGGCGATCCTGCTCACGCACGGGCATGACGATCACGTCCGCGCCGCGCGCGAGACGGCCGAGCTGCTCAGGGCGCCGATCCACCTGCATCCCGCCGATCGCATGCTCTGGGACAGCGTGCACGACGCCGCCCCCGACGTCGAGCTCGCGGACGGTACTCGGATCACCGTCGCCGACGTGGACCTGCAGGCGCTGCACACCCCGGGGCACTCGCCCGGGTCCACCTCGTTCGTGGCCCCTCGGCTCGACGCGGTGTTCTCGGGCGACACCCTGTTCCAGGGGGGACCCGGGGCGACCGGCCGCTCGTACAGCGACTTCCCGACGATCATCACGTCGATCCGGGACCGCCTGCTCGCGCTGCCGGAGGAGACCGTGGTCTACACCGGGCACGGCGACACCACGACGATCGGTGCCGAGGCGCCGCACCTGCAGGAGTGGATCGGCCGCGGGCACTAGGCCGAACTAGGGGAGCGTGGCCGCGATCGACTCGAGCACCGACTCGGGCGACGCGGCCGCGTCGTAGACGGCGACGACCACGCGGTGCGCCGCGGGATCGGCGTCGGGTGTGAGCCACGCGCGGTAGAGGGCCACGAGCTGGCGCAGATCCCGGCCGAGCGTGTGCACGGCGTCGGCGGTGCCACCCTTCAGCCAGTCGCGCAGGGTGGCGTTGTGCACGGCGACGAGCCCCGCGGAGAGCGCCGGTGGAAGCCACGAGGCCGAGACCGATCCCTCGGGCAGCACCGCGCGGAGGTACCGGGCGAACACTCGCTCGTAGCGGTGCGTGATGACCAGCTCGCGATCGCGCAGCGCCGGGGTGTGCCGCATGAGCTCGAAGCGCAAACGCGCCGCCTCGGGATCACGGGTGAGGAGGCGCAGCACGTCGCAGGTGCCCTCGACCAGGGCGTCGGGTGCCGGGAGCGCCGTGCCTCCGAGGAATGCTTCGAGCTGAGCGAGGGCGTGATCGTGGTCGGCGAACACCACGTCGTCCTTGCTGCCGTACCGGCGGAAGAAGGTGCTGCGGCTCATGCCGATTGCGTCCGCGAGGTCGCCTGCGGTGGTGGCATCGTAGCCCTGCTCCGAGAGGCGACGGATCGCGGCGATCGAGTTCTCGGGCGCCGGGCGGGCGCGAGCGGATGTCGAGGGCATACGCCGAAGCTAGCATATCTCGGAGAATGGCACCGGGTTTCATTGGCGCAGCGGCTGTCGGGTACTGCGATCTTGAGAGATTCGGAGCGCTTCGGTGACTTGACGTGAGACTGCGTCTCAGTCATGCTCGAGGGAGCACGCTTCCACTCGAGAGAGGATCACCCATGTCGAAGGACTCGCCGCGGCCGACAGCGCAGGGCACCGAGGAGCCGGAGTACCGGCTGTGGGAGCCGCTCGACCCCGATGTCGCCGGGGTGTTCCGCGACATCTCCGCCGAGGATACGGCGTACCGCGATCGCGCGCGGGCGTTCGTGCAGGACGAGGTCCGGCCGGTGATCGCCGACATCTGGGATCGCGCGGAGTACCCGCTGGATCTCGCGCGCCGCCTCGGCGACCTCGACCTCCTCCGCGACGGCATCGACGTCCCGGGGTTCCCGCACCAGAGCCTCCTGGCGGCGAGCCTCACCATGATGGAGCTTGCTCGCGGCGACGGGTCGGTGGCCACGATCGCCGGAGTGCAGGGCGGACTCGCACTCCGCTCGATCGCGCTCTGCGGTTCGGACGCGCAGCGGGAGCGCTGGCTCGGTCCGCTCGCCCGCGGCACCGAACTCGGCGCGTTCGCCCTGACCGAGCCGACGCACGGCTCCGACTCCGTGAGCCTCGAGACCCGCGCCGAGACGGTGCCGGAGGGCTACGTGCTGACCGGGCACAAGAAGTGGATCGGCTCGGGCAGCGTCGGGCAGATCTCCGTGGTGTGGGCGCGCGGCGACGACGGCAAGGTCCAGGGGTTCCTCGTACCGCAGGACAGCGAGGGCTATCGCGCGACGACCATCGAGGGCAAGGTCTCGCTGCGTGCGATCTGGCAGGCGCACATCGCGTTCGACGGGGTGCGGCTGCCCGCCGACGCGAAGATGCCGGGGGCGAACTCGTTCGCGGACACGGCACGGGTGCTCCAGGCGACCCGGCTCGGGGTGGCCTGGTCGGCGCTCGGCCACGCGCTCGCCGTGTACGAGACCTCGGTGCACTACGCCGCGCAGCGGATCCAGTTCGGGCGGCCCCTCGCCGCGTCGCAGATCGTCCAGGCGCGGCTCGCTGAGATGCTGAGCCAGCTCACGTCGCTGCAGACGCTGCTCATGCAGCTCACCCGCGCGGAGGAGCGGGGGGATCTCTCGGGGCCGGGGGCGTCGCTCGGCAAGTTCACGGCGACCCGCACGGCGCGGTCGATGGCGGCGAACGCCCGCGATCTGCTCGGCGGCAACGGGATCCTGCTCGAGAATCGGGTGGCCCGCCACTTCGCCGACATCGAGGCGCTGCACACCTACGAGGGCACGGAGACCGTGCAGGCGCTGATCATCGGGCGCGAGATCACCGGGCTCTCGGCGTTCGCCTAGGGCGCGGTCTCGCGTCGCGCTGCGCGTGGCGGCTGGTGGGCCGCCACGCGCAGCGACGGCGCCTAGGCGTCCTCGCCGGTGCCCGGGATCGCGACGGCGGCGGTGAGGGGCTTGCCCTCCCGCGTCAGCCGGCGCTTCGTGACCTGCCACATGATGGCGAGCGCCACGAACCAGATCGGCGTGAAGACGAGCGGCATCCGAGTGTCGTCGGCGAGGGCGAGCGTCACGAGGATGAACGCGAAGAACACGAGCACCGCCCACGGCACGATCCGGGGGAGCGGGGTCTTGAATTTCGATCCCGCGTGCCGCTCCGGGTGCTTGCGCAGGTACTGGATGAAGCTGATCGCGATCATGCTCCAGATGAACAGGATGAAGGTCGACGCGACCGATGTCACGAACGTGAAGGCCTCGATCACGCTCTCGCCGAGCAGCAGGATCGGCACCGACGAGAAGACGAACACCGCGGAGAAGAACACGGCCCGGCGAGGCACGCCGCGGCTGTCGGTCAGCGCGAATCCGCCGGGCGCGTGCCCATCGTGAGCGAGCGCGTGCATCATGCGCGTGCCCGAGTAGAACCCGGAGTTCGCGCTGGAAGCCGCAGAGGTGAGCACCACGATGTTGATCGCGAATGCCGCGGCCCCGAAGCCGGCGTAGGCGAAGGTGGTCACGAACGGGCTCTGATCCGGATCGAGCTTGTCCCACGGGGTGATCGCCATGATCACGGTGAGCGCACCGATGTAGAAGATGAGCACCCGCACGACGATCGAGTTGATGGCCCGCGGCAGATTCTTGTGCGGATCCTTGGTTTCGGCCGCGGCCGTGCCGACGAGCTCGACGCCGATGAACGAGAAGATCCCGAGCTGGAAGCCGAGCACAAAACCGCCGAGGCCGAACGGGAACATGCCGCCGTGATCCCAGAGGTGCGCGAGCGAGGAGCGGGTGCCCGTGTCGGGGTTCTCGAACCCGATCATGAGCAGGACGATGCCGGTCACGATGAGCGCGAGAATCGCCACGATCTTGATGATCGAGAACCAGAACTCGAACTCGCCGAAGAAGCGCACCGGCTGCAGGTTCAGGATCGTGAGCACGGCGGCCGTGATGAGCGCGGGTACCCACGCGGGGATCGATGCGTTGATGTAGGCGACGTAGCTCGTGATCGCGATGATGTCGGCGACGCAGATCACGACCCAGGTGATCCAGTACGTCCACGACACGAAGTAGCCGGCCCACGGGCCGATGAGGTCCTTCGCGATGTCGCCGAAGGTCTTGTAGTTGAGGTTCGACAGCAGCAGCTCGCCGAGCGCACGCATCAGGAAGAACATCATGCAGCCAATGACCGCGTAGATGAAGAGCACCGAGGGGCCGGTGAGGGAGATGACCTTGCCGGAGCCGAGGAAGAGGCCGGTGCCGATGGCCCCGCCGATCGCGATCAGCTGCAGGTGCCGGTTCGAGAGCCCGCGCTGGAGCTCCTCGCCGGGCGCGCTCGTTCCCGCGCCGGCAGGCGTGTGCTGTGTCATGATCTCGTCCCCTCCGATGTCATCCGACCTGTGAACCGTAGCGAACCGGGTGCGGCAACGCAAACGTCGGCCGCACCCGGAAGCTCAGTCCTCGTCGAGCGGGTGCGGGATCGTCGGCACCGCCGCGGTCAGCGGGCGTCCGTCGCGGAGCAGCCGGCGCTTCCGCAGCTGCCACAGTGCGGTCAGGATCAGGAACCAGACGGGAGCCGCGAGGAACGGGGCGCGGGTGTCGTCGCCGTAGAGCAGCGTGCCGGCGATGAACACGAAGAATCCGAGCACGAGCCACGGGGCGATGGTCGCGAGCGGCATCTTGAACTGCGAGGCCGCGTGGCGCTCCGGGTGGCGTCGGCGGTAGACGATGTAGCTCACGACGATCGACCCCCAGGTGAAGAGGATGAGCGTGGCGCACATCGACGACACGAAGGTGAACGCCGCGATCACCCCGTCGCCCGCGAAGAGCAGCGGGATCGCGGAGAACAGGAACACGCAAGTGAAGAACACGGCCTTGCTCGGCACGCCCCGGTTGTTCGTCCACGCGAACGCACGCGGCGCGTGGCCGTCCTTCGACAGCCCGAAGAGCATGCGCGTGCCCGAGTACAGGCCGGAGTTCGCGCTCGACGCGGCGGAGGTGAGCACCACGAGCTGGATCGCGAACGCCGCGAGTCCGAAGCCCGCGACCGCGAGGGTGGAGACGAAGGGGCTCTGATCCGGTGCGATCTTCTGCCACGGGGTGACGCTCATGATGACCACGAGGGCACCCACGTAGAAGATGAGGATGCGGATGACGATCGAGTTGATCGCCTTCGGGAGCGTCTTCCGCGGGTTCTCGGTCTCGGCGGCCGCGGTGCCGACGAGCTCGACGCCGATGAAGGAGAAGATGCCCATCTGGAAGCCGAGTACGAACCCGCTCGCCCCCATCGGGAACATGCCGCCGTGCTCCCAGAGGTTCGCGATCGAGGCCACGTCGCCGTCCGGGCTCTGGAATCGCGTCACGATGAGGATCAGGCCGACCGCGATGAGCCCGAGGATCGCGACGATCTTGATGATCGCGAACCAGAATTCGGTCTCCCCGAAGATCTTGACCGGCTGCAGGTTCAGCACGGTCAGCACGACCGCGGTGATGAGGGCGGGCAGCCAGCTCGGGATCGCCGGGTTGAACCACTGCACGTACGCCGTGATGGCCACGATGTCGGCGACGCAGGCGATGACCCACGAGAACCAGTAGTTCCAGGACACGAAGAAGCCGGCCCACGGGCCGAGCATGTCCTTCGCGATGTCGCCGAAGGTCTTGTAGTGCAGGTTCGAGAGCAGCAGCTCACCGAGCGCGCGCATGATGAAGAAGACGAAGAATCCGATCACCATGTAGACGAAGATGATCGACGGGCCGGAGACGCTGATGAGTTTGCCGGAGCCGAGAAACAACCCGGTGCCGATCGCACCCCCGATGGCGATCAGCTGCAGATGCCGGTTCTTGAGACCGCGCTGCATCTCGCCGTGCGGCGCGGTGGTCTCGGTGGTGGACATGACACTCCCTCGTGTGGCGGCCGGGTCCGGCCGAGTGTTCGGATGCGATGGATCGGGCGGGTTCAGGCGACGACGCGGAAGGTGTCGAGTGCGGGATCGCTCGCGCCTCGGACGTACCCGGACGGGGCTGCGGCGGTGGCGCGCAGGAAGGAGACGACCTCGGCATTCAGGATCTCACCCGGCAGCACGTTCGGCACACCCGGCGGGTACGCGGCGAGCGAGTCGGCCGAGACCCGGCCGACGGCCTCCGTGGCGGAGACGGTCTCGACGCCGCTGAAGAACGCCTCGCCGAGCCCCATGGCGCGCTTGCAGTTGCCGGGGAGCGCGATGGGCCGCTCCGGCTCGATCTCGGCCTCCGGAAGCGCCTGGAGCGCGTTCCAGAACCGGTCGACATCGAGCGGCGACGTCGCGCCGACGAGCAGCAGCAGGGCCGACGGCGTCGAGAGCTCGCAGTAGATCCGGTGGTCGCGCAGCAGCTCGTAGTGGGCGTCGCTGCCCGTGATCCCGGCTCCGCGGGTGTCGATGGCGATTTTGAAGGGGTCGTTGGCGATGGCGTCGGGACTCGCCAGGATATCGGGCGTCGCGTCGCGGAATCGGCGATCGCCGCGCACCCGGGCGCGGACGTCCTCGGCGGAGGCGAGCGCGCGCTCGATCGCGTCGGGTCGAGTGGCGAGGTGGCGCCGCGCCTCGTCGAGCGAGGCGAGGAGGAGCGAGCTGCTGCTCGTCGACTGGTACGAGCGCATGACCCGGTCGACGAGGGACTCGAGATCCTCGGCGAACGGGCCGTGGCCGAGGTGGAGCATCGCCGACTGCGTGAGGGATCCCGCAGCCTTGTGCGTGCTGGAGACGACGAGGTCGGCGCCGAGCCGGGCGGCGTTCGTCGGCAGCGCCGGGTGCATGCCGAAGTGGGATCCCCAGGCCTCGTCGACGATGAGCGGCACCCCGTGGCGATGCGCGACGTCCGCGATCGCGGCGACGTCGGCGACCGCGCCGAAGTAGCTCGGCGTGACGATGTACACGGCGGCGCTGGCGGGGTGCTCGGTGAGCGCCGCCTCGATCTGGGCGGCCGTGACCCCGTGCGCGGATCCGAGCCCAGTGTCCACGGCGCCGGTGACGAAGTGCGGTGTGATCCCGACGTGGGTGATGCCGTCGATCACACTCGAGTGCACGCTGCGCTGCACAACGAGCTCGGCGCCGAGGCCGCGCGCGACCGTCGTGGCGATGTGGTTGCCGCCGGATGCGCCGTTCGTGAGGAACCAGGTGCGGCTCGCGCCCCACGCGTCCGCGGCGAGCTGCTGGGCGCGCATGATCGGGGTGACTCGGCCGGGTGTCACGAGCCGCCAGGTTTGCTGGTCCACGCCGCTGAAGAGCATCGGGAAGTCCATCCGCAGGGCGTCGGCGCCCACGAGGCTCGCGACGCCGGGCGCGTTCTCCGCGTGCGCCTGGTGGGCGGGCACATGGATCCGCTGCCAGTCGTGGGTCGAGAGCGACCTGAGTGCATCGGCGTACGGGGCCTCGAGCTGCGCGGGGTCGACGGGGGTGTGGGGCACAGGCATGGTGACCAGCGTAGGGAGCGCCCATCACCGTCGCTATATCAGGAATTCGGTTCATCTAACATAGGCACTATGACATAGACTCGGCGCATGATGACCCTGCAGCAGTTCCGCGTGCTGCTCGCCGTGCGGGAGACCGGCAGCCTGACCCGTGCCGCGGACGCGCTCCACTACGGGGTGCCCACGGTGACGCACCACCTGCGCGGACTCGAAGCGCACCTGCGGGTTCGGCTCGTCGAGCCGAGTCGGAGCGGCACCCGGCTGACGCCGCTCGGGGAATCATTCGCCGATGAGATCGCACCCGTGCTGACCCGCATCGCGCGGGCCGAGCAGGCGGTCGCCGATCAGCGCGATGCCGGGGTGGTGACGCTCAGAGTCGGGACGTTCGCGTCGATCGGATCACGGCTCCTCCCCGCGGCGATCGCGCAGCTCCAGCAGCGCACCTCGGTGCGGGTCGAGGTGATCGAAGCGGAACCGACGGACGTGGTCCGCATGATCCGGAGCGGAGAGGTGCACGCGGGGCTCATCTACGACGTGTCCGAGGAACCCGTCTTCGTCGCGCCGGATCTCGCGCTCGAGACGCTCATCGCGGAACCGTACCGGGTGATGGTGTCGCGGGACAGCCCGTGGGCCGCCCAGGAGACGGTCGACTTCGCGGCGCTCTCGGATGTGGCCTGGGTCTGCAGCCGCAGCGACGGCGAGGCCTCCGACCGGGTGCTGCGGCGGGTCTGCCACAGCCTCGGGTACTCCGTTCGGGAGCTCATGCGGACCGACGACCTCTACATGATCCACGGCCTCGTGGCGGAGGGGCTCGGATGCGCGCTGAGCACCGCCGCGGCGGTCGACACCGACTACGACGTGGTGCTGCGCCCGGCGGTGCAGGACCTGGGAGAGCGGCACGTCTCGTTCGCGACCCGCAAGGGCACGGTCCCGCCCGCGGCGGCGTGGCTCGGCGAGATCCTGCGCGGCATCGTCGCGGAGCGCGGCCTGGCGCGGGGCTGAACGGATCAGCGACCCGACGTGCGGGTTCCGGGCCGGTGCGGCGCGGCGATCCCGAGCCCGACCAGGGCGTCCCGGACTGCGGCCTGCGCGTCGGCGGCCGTGAGCTGGCCGGTCAGCCAGCGGCCGGAGAGCCCCTCGACCAGCGAGGTCAGAATCAGCGCGAGGTGCGTGGCCCGTTGCGCGCCGAGGGTCGGATCCGCCTCCGCGATGAGGCTGTGCACCGAGGCCTGCCAATCCGCCGTCGACCGCGCGAGCGCCGCGGCGCTCGGGGGCTCGAACACGGCGACCGCGCGCAGCTCGTTCCAGGCGATCGAGCCCTCGCGGATCCCGGTCTCGTCGCCGAACTCTGAGCACAGCAGCAGGCTCAGACGCTCGGCGGCCGTCGTCGATTGATCTTCCGAGCCCGGCTGGGCGGCCAGGTCGGCGCGTGCGGCGGTGCTGGCGTTCACGTGGTCGAGGGCCGCCTGGAGGAGGCCCTCCCGATCGCCGAAATGGTAGGAGAGCAGCCCGATGGAGACGCCTGCTTCGCGCGCGACGTCCTGCATACGGAACCGATGCAGGCCCGCGCGCGCAATGGTGCGTGCGCACGCCTGCAGGATCCGGTCCTTCGTGTCCTCCGCCACGTCGGTGCTCCTCTCGCGCGTCGATCCGGAACCCGCACTTGACAGCCGGGGCTCCGAGAACTGAAACTATTTTCAGGATACGACGTTTTGGGCACGGAATCGAGGACGACATGGTGGATCGCGCGGCGGAGTTCGAACTGATCGAGACGAGCATCGATGCGGTGCTCGACGCGTTCCGGCGCGGTGAGATCACGAGCACCTGGCTCACCGAGCGCTATCTCGCGCGCATCGCCGCCTACGATGTCGGCGAGCAGGGGCTGCACGCGGTGCCCGTGCCGAACCCGGAGGCGCTCGCCCAGGCCGCCGAGTCGGACCGTCGCTGGCGCGACGGCACCGCGCGGCCGCTCGAGGGTGTGCCGTTCACGGTGAAGGACTCGTACATGGTCGCGGGGCTCACGGTCGCCTCAGGCTCTCCGGCGTTCCAGCACCTGATCGCGCAGTGGGACGCGTTCTCGGTCGCGATGCTCCGCGAGGCGGGGGCGGTGCTGATCGGCAAGACGAACATGCCCCCGATGGCCGACGGCGGCATGCAGCGCGGCGTCTACGGCCGCGCCGAGAGCCCGTATAACCGAGACTTCCTCGCCGCCGCCTACGCCTCCGGGTCCTCGAACGGCTCCGGTGTCTCCACCGCGGCGAACCTCGCGGTCTTCGGGATGGGGGAGGAGACGGTGTCCTCGGGCCGTAGCCCCGCCTCGAACAACGGCCTCTGCGCGTACACGCCGAGCTGGGGCATCCTCAGCATCCGCGGCAACTGGCCGCTGTTCCCGGCACGGGACGTCGTCGTGCCGCACACCCGCTCGATGCCCGACATGCTGCGGCTCCTCGACGTGCTCGTGCAGGACGATCCCATCACTCGGGGCGACTTCTGGCGCAACCAGCAGGTCGTCGCGCTCCCGGCGCCGAGCGCGCACCGGCCCGCGTCGTACCTCGACATCCGGGACCCCGAAGCGCTCCGCGGTAAGCGGTTCGCCGTGCCGGCGATGTACCTCGGCCAGGAACCGAACTTCCCGATCGACGTCCGCCCCTCGGTGCTGGAGCAGTTCGCGCTCGCGACCGAGCGACTCGAGGCGCTGGGCGCCGAGGTCGTCGTCACCGACTTCCCGCTGATCGAGCGCTACGAGGGCACTCGCCCGGGCCAGGAGAACGTGGGCGCGCTGGGTGTGCTGCCCGAAGGTTGGATGGACACCGAGTTCACGCACTTCCTCGGGTTCGGCTGGGACGACTTCCTCCGCGCGAACGGCGACCCCGCGATCCCGAATCTCGGCGTGGTCGACCCCGATCAGATCTTCCCGCAGCCGCCCGGTGCGCTGCCCGACCGCTACGAGGAGATCGACGACTACGAGAATCGCTACCGCGCGACGGTGGCGGCGGCGCAGGCCGGGATCTCGGACCCGCGGGAGCGCGCGGACTTCGCCGACGGACTGCGCGCCCTGGTGCGGCTTCGTGAGGAGCTCTTCGAAGCCTGGCTGGCGGAGCAGGGCTTCGACGCGGTGGTGTTCCCGGCGAACGCCGACGTCGGGGCCGCGAATGCCGACGTCGACCTCGCAGCCGCGGATCGCGCCTGGGCGAACGGCGTCTTCTTCTCGAACGGCAACTACGCGCTCCGCCACCTCGGGATCCCGACCGTGACGGTGTCCATGGGGCTGATGTCGGACATCGGCATGCCGATCGGGCTGACGTTCGCCGGCGCGGCCTACAGCGATCCCGCGCTGCTCGCGTTCGCGGACGCGTTCGAGCGCGGCGGCTCGGGCACGCTGCGGGTGCCGTCGGCATCCACACCCGCGCTGCCGGAGGATCGCCCCGCGGCGTAGTCTCGCCGGCGCGCTCGGGCCGGCCGCCCCTCACCTCTTCTGGTCCGGTCAGGCCGGGTCAGCTCGGGTCAGCTCAGGTCGGGCAGGATGATCGGCTCGGTGATCGGCTGCTCGAAGCGGTCGACGCTGATGGCGAGTCGACGCAGCAGTGCCGCGAGGCGATCCCGCTCGGATCGGGGCAAGCCGCCGAGGAGGCGCTCCTCGGCGTCGCTCAGCCGGGTCATGGCGGCGTCGACGAGCGTCTGACCGAGCGGGGTCATCTCGACGAGCACCCCGCGACCGTCGTTCGGGTCCGTCAGGCGCCGCACGAGTTCGCGCTCGGCCATGCGGTCGATCCGGTTCGTCATCGTGCCGCTCGAGACCATGGTCTGCTGCACGAGCGTCTTCGGACTCTGCCGGTACGGGGCGCCGCTGCGACGCAGCACGGCGAGCACGTCGAACTCCCACGAGCTGAGGCCCGATCGCTCGAAGGCGTGGGCGCGGGCGCGATCCAGGTGCTTGCCGATCCGGGAGAGGCGCGAGAACACCGCGAGCGGAGCGAGGTCGAGATCCGGGCGGGCGTTGCTCCAGTCCGCGATGATCCGGTCGACCTCGTCCTCGTGCTTCATCCCCCCATTATCGGGGAGCCGCGGGCGTCCGCGCGAGCCCGGTCGATCTGGCAGACTGTAAGGCGTGCGAAATCGGCACGATCCGCCTTGGTGTAATGGCAGCACGACAGCCTTTGGAGCTGTGAGGTCCAGGTTCGAGTCCTGGGGGCGGAGCGGTCTTCGCGGAGCCATGCTCCGTTAAACCGCTCCGAAAACGGCGTCCACGGCGCCGAGAAATGAGGAGGCGCAGCCTCTCAGTGTGTTGGGAGCGAGGTGGGCCGACCGAATGCAAGAAGGAGAACAGCACATGACAGAACGTTCACTCGCGGTCGTCATCCTCGCGGCGGGCCAAGGCACCCGCATGAAGTCGTCGCTGCCGAAGGTGCTGCACCGGATCGGCGGCAGGTCCCTGATCGCCCACGTGCTCGACACCGCGGCGGGGGTGTCGCCGCAACAGGTGATTGCCGTGGTGCGTCACGAGCGCGAGCGCGTCTCTGAAGCGATCATCGATCACGCCCCCGACACGATCATCGTCGGGCAGGACGAGGTGCCCGGCACCGGCCGCGCGGTCGAGCAGGCGGTCGCAGCGCTGCCCGGTGACTTCGACGGCACGGTCGTCGTGCTGTCCGGCGATGTGCCGCTGATCGACGCCGTCACGATCGAACGCCTCGTGCGCGGGCATCTCGAGGGCGGTCGCGCCATGACGATGCTGTCGGCGATCTTCGACAACCCGACGGGTCTCGGCCGCATCCTGCGCGATCCCGACGGCGCCGTCACCGGCATCGTCGAGGAGAAGGACGCCACCGACGCGCAGCGCCGGATCACCGAGATCAACGGCGGCATCTACGTCTTCGCACGCCGCGCCATCGAGCAGGCGCTCTCCGAGATCGACACCAACAATGCGCAGGGTGAGAAGTACCTCACGGACGCGGCCGCGCGGATCCTCGCGGGCGGCGGCGCCGTCGAGGCCGTGGCGACGAATGATCCGTGGCTCATCGCGGGGGTCAATGATCGCGTGCAGCTCGCCGAGGCGGGTCGTGAGCTGAACGCGCGTATCGTCCGCGACCACCAGCGCGCGGGGGTGACGATCCAGGATCCCGCAACCACCTGGATCGATGCGGACGTCTCCATCGAACCCGACGTGGAGATCCTGCCCGGCACCACTCTGCACGGCGCGACGTCGATCGCCACCGGCGCGATCATCGGCCCCGACACCACCCTCGTCGACTGCGAAGTGGGGGAGCGCGTGCGCGTGCGCCGGAGCGAGGCGACGCTCGCCGTGTTCGGCGCGGGCGCGGAGATCGGGCCGTTCACGTACATCCGTCCCGGCACCGAACTCGGCGACGGCGGCAAGCTCGGCGCCTTCGTCGAGACGAAGAACACGAAGATCGGCGACGGCAGCAAGGTGCCCCACCTCAGCTACGTGGGCGACACCGTGATCGGCACGGGCTCGAACATCGGCGCCGGCACGATCGTCGCGAACTACGACGGCGTCGAGAAGCACCAGACCGTCATCGGCGACGGGGTGCGGGTCGGATCGAAGAATGTGCTCATCGCTCCGGTTACCATTGAAGACGGCACGTACACCGCGGCGGGAACCGTGGTGCGCAAGAACGTGCCGGCAGGGTCGCTGTCGATGAGCGTTGCACCGCAGCGGAACATCGAGGGGTGGGTCGCGGCGAACCGGCCGGGAACCCCCACGGCGGCCGCGGCGGAACGGGCACAGAACACCACGAACACGGCGAACGACGGCGAGAACGGCTGAGATGAGGAACACGCAGCGATGAGCAATATCGAGATGGCGGGGCAGAAGAAGCTCGTCTTGATTACGGGCCGGGCCTATCCCGAACTTGCGGAGCAGGTGGCCGCGGAACTCGGCGCCGAGCTCGTGCCGACCGATTCGCGGACCTTCGCGAACGGGGAGCTCTACGCGCGCTTCGACGAGAGCGTGCGCGGGTCCGATGCGTTTGTGATCCAGTCGCACACGAACCCGATCAACGAGTGGCTCATGGAGCAGCTCATCATGGTCGACGCCCTGAAGCGCGCCTCGGCGAAGCGCATCACCGTGGTGGCGCCCTTCTACCCCTACTCGCGCCAGGACAAGAAGGGCCGCGGTCGCGAGCCGATCTCGGCGCGGCTCGTCGCGGACCTGTTCAAGGCGGCCGGTGCGCACCGCATCATGTCGGTGGACTTGCACGCGTCGCAGATCCAGGGCTTCTTCGACGGTCCGGTGGATCACCTCTTCGCCATGCCGGTGCTGCTCGACCACTTCCGCAAGACGATCGACCGCGACGACCTCACCGTCGTGTCGCCGGACATGGGCCGCGTGCGCGTCGCCGACGTCTGGAGCGACAAGCTCGGCGCGCCGCTCGCGATCATTCACAAGCGTCGCGATCCGCTCGTGCCGAACCAGGTCTCGGTGCACGAGATCGTCGGTGACGTGAAGGATCGCTGGTGCGTGGTCGTCGACGACATGATCGACACGGGCGGCACGATCGCGAAGGCGGCCGAGGCGCTGAAGGCTGCGGGGGCACGGGGTGTGACCATCGCGTGCACCCACGCGATCTTCTCCGGCCAGGCGACCGAGCACCTGTCGAAGGACTTCATCGACCAGGTGGTCGTCACCGACACGCTGCCGGTGGGTCCCGAGAAGCAGTTCGACAAGCTGACCGTGCTGCCGATCGCGCCGCTGCTGGCGAAGGCGATCCACGAGGTGTTCGAGGACGGTTCCGTGACCTCGATGTTCGAGGGCGCGGCGTAGCGCGCAAGGCTTCCGCGCGACGGGGCGGTGCACCTTCGGGTGCGCCGCCCCGTTTTCGTGTGCCCGGGGGCTCTGTGCCCCGAGTGGGGCTGCTTCGCCCGGGGCGGCTGCGGTGCCCGCCACCCCCATTCCCGAACCCCGCGTGAGCGATATCCGTGGAACGTGAGGCAAGCGGCGCGGGATCGCCGCGCGCTCCCATTGCACACGCGCCGAGGGGGACGGGACGTGTGACGAACTGTGTCGCTGCGTGACGCCGAGCCGGAGAAAAGTGACGCTCACGGCGTAACAAACAAGAGGCTGGAGTTATGACTCCCATACGCTGAGGTTCTGGATCAGGGTCGGTGCGTGTTCGCACCGCGCCCCCGCAGAGCAAGGACAGCAGACATGAGCGCAGACACCCTCACGCAGACCGCCGCGACCACGCAGGCCTCCGGCACCCCAGGCGCCGCGCCGCACCCCGGCACGCTCGAACTCGCCGGCCGCACGGTCTCCCGCGTCGGCTTCGGCGCGGCTCGGCTCACCGCGGGTGACGGCTGGGGCGTGCCGGTGGATCCGGAGCAGTCGAAGCGCCTGCTCCTCGACGCCGTGAATGCCGGCTTCGGCTACGTGGACACCGCTGACGCCCTCGGCCCGGGTGTGAGCGAGCAGCTCATCGGCGATGCCCTCGGCGCCCGTGACGATGTGCTCGTAGCCACGAAGATCGGCATGCTCCGCCCGGCCGCGAACCAGTGGGGCATCCTCGGCCATCCCGACTACCTGCGCCAGCAGATCCAGCTCAGCCTCCAGCGGCTGCGGCGCGAGCGCATCGAGCTGCTCTACCTGCACCGGATCGACCCGAACTTCCCGCTCGAAGATCAGATCGGCGTGCTGCAGGACGCGCGGGATCGCGGCGATGTCGGTGCCATCGGCGTGAGTGAGCCGAGCACCGAGCAGCTCGACGCTATCCTCGCGCTGGAGCCTCGCCTCGCCGCGGTGCAGAGCCTCTACAACCTCGCTGCACGCCAGAACGACCGCCTCATCGCGCGTCTGGGTGAGCGGGGGATCCCGTTCATCGCGTACTGGCCGCTGATCGGCCGCGGCCTGCGCCCCGAGCACAAGTCCCAGCTCTTCGCCGAGCTCGAGCGCATCGGTGCGCCCCTCGAACTCTCCGCGCACCAGCTCAGCCTGGCCTGGATCTTCACCACGCAGCCTCACGCACTGGCGGTCGTCGGATCCCGGTCGAGCGCGCACCTGGCGGAGAATCAGCGCGCCGCCGACGCGAAGCTCGATCCCGCGGTGGTCGCCGAGATCGACGCTGCGGTCACAGCCACGATCGGCGACACACCGTTCGATCCCCGGTACCCCGAGCACGACTGACGGCACCAGGAATCGCTCACACCGACACCGGCACCAGAAATCGCTCACACCAGCACCAGCACCCGCTCACACCAGCGCAGCACCTGCCCACACCCCACCCCCCCACAGGAGCACCCATGACCCGCACCGGCACCGACCCGCTTGAGGTCTACACCGCCTACGCGTCGGCCACACCGTCCACACCCGCGTCCGACGTCGCACCCGTCGCCGCGTTCCCGGGCGCCGCGCCCGAGGTCCACGCCCGCATCGCCGAGCGCGTCGAAGGACTGCGCGACGAACTCCGCGCGCTCGCCATCGCACTGTTCGAGGATCCGGAGCTCGGCTTCGACGAGCACCGCAGTGTGGCGCGCATCGCCGAGGTGCTCTCCCGGCACGGGATCACCCCCGAGATCGGCACCTTCGGCCTCGAAACGGCCTTCGCCGCCTCGGTGGGCGCGGCAACCGCAGCACACACCTCCGAGACAACCGGAAGCGCAGCCCCCCACTTCGCGATCGTCGCCGAGTACGACGCGCTGCCCGAGATCGGGCACGCCTGCGGCCACAACATCATCGCTGCTCTCGCGACCGGCGCCTTCCTCGCGCTCGCCCCCGAGGTCGAGGCGCTCGGTGGCCGCCTGAGCATCATCGGCACCCCGGCGGAGGAGGGCGGTGGCGGCAAGGAGCACGTGCTCCGCGCCGGCGGGTTCGACGGCGTCGACGCGGCCGGCATGGTGCACCCCTCGGTGGGCAACCAGGTCTCGCCGATCACCGGTTCCGGCACCAGCGGGGTGCGCCGGATCCGGGTCCGCTACCGCGGCCGCGCCGGTCACGCCGCCGCGAGCCCCTACCTCGGCCTCAACGCCCTCGACGCGGTGGTCACGGCCTACCAGTCGATCGCGCAGCTGCGCCAGCACATTCTCCCGATCGACCGCATCCACGGCATCATCACGAACGGCGGCGTCGCGCCCAACGTCGTGCCGGAGCTCACCGAGGCGGAGTTCCTCGTGCGCTCCTCCGAGATCGAGACGCTCAAGGTGCTGACCGAGCGCGTGCTCGACATTCTCGAGGCCGCCGCCCTCGCCACCGGCACGACCGCCGAGATCGATGCCGACTTCGAGCCGCCGTACCTCCCGCTCAAGCCGAACGTGCTGATGAACACGCACTGGGCCCGGCACCTCGAGACCCGCGGCCGCACCGTGCCGCTCGCTCCGGCGCGCCCCACGCAGGGCGGCCCCTCGACCGACATGGGCAACGTGAGCTGGGCGATCCCCGCGGTCCACCCAGCTCTCGGACTCGGCGGCGCCCCCGACGTGCTGCCGCACAACGCGGCCTTCGCCGCGAGCACGATCGAGCCGCCCGCAATCGACGCCCTCGTCGACGCAGCGATCGCCCTCGCCGGCCTCGCCGCCGACTACCTGGCCGATGCCGAGCTCCGGGCCGCGGTCCGCGACGAGTTCGACCGCAACGGCGGCGTGCGGAGGTGGGAGGAGTGAGCCTCCCGACCCTCGACGAGACGAGCGGCGCGGACGTCCCGGAGCCGCGCTCCGGTGCTGCGCTCCGCACGCCCCGCGCGGGATCCGCGCCCCGCTGGGCGCGTGTGCTCGTGCGCAGCATCTTCGACCTGGTGCTGGTCGTGTGGCTCGCGGCGACGATCGCGTTCCTCGCGCTCCAGCTCATTCCCGGCAACCCGCTCGACGTGCTGCTCTCCGGTGTGCAGGACGCGACGCCCGAGATGCGCGCCGAGATCGCCGCGCACTACGGTCTCGACCAGCCGACCATCGTGCAGTACTTCAATTACCTCTTCGGGGTCGTGCAGGGGGATCTCGGCACGAGCTACCACCGCGGCTCCCCGGTGACGCAGGTGCTCTTCAGCGAACTCGGCGCCACGGTCGAGCTGACCGTCGCGGCGATGCTCGTCGCCGTCGCCGCCTCGATCGCACTCGCGCTGCTCACCAGCGGGCAGCGCCCGGGGGTGCGGATCGTGGCGCAGGGCCTCGAGATCGTCGCGGTCTCGGTGCCGTCGTTCTGGCTCGGCATCGTGCTCATGACGATCTTCTCCTTCGGTCTGCGCTGGGTGCCCGCCTTCAGCGGCGACTCGCCCGCCGGTCTGATCCTGCCGGTCATCACCCTCGCGGTGCCGCTCGTCGGGGTCATCACCCAGATCCTCCGCGAGCGGATCGAGCACCAGCTCCACGAGCCGTTCGTCACCACGATCCGGGCCCGCGGGGTCAGCGAGTCCCGGCTCCGCTCGGGGCACCTGCTGCGGCACGCGAGTGTGCCGGCGCTGACCCTCAGCAGCATCATCTTCGGCTCCCTGTTGACGGGCACCGTGGTCATCGAGACGCTGTTCGCCCGCCCGGGCATCGGCCGTGTCATCGTGATGGCACTGCAGGATCGCGACGTGCCCGTCGTGCTCGGCTTCGTGATCTTCGCCGCGCTCGTCTTCATCGTCATCAACACCATCGTCGATCTCGTGCTCCCGCTGATCGACCCGAGACTGAAGGAGTCGCGATGACGCTGCAGGCCAACCGCAGTGCCGCGCCCGCGGCCCGTGCCGCCGTGCGACGGTTCGAGCTGCCCCCGCTCGGGGTGCTGCTCGCCCTGGTCGTCTTCCTGCTGCTCGTGGTCGCGGCCCTCGCGCCGAGTGTGTTCTCGGGCCAGGACCCCTACGCCAGTAACCCCGCGGACGCCTTCGCTGAGCCCAGCGCGGAGCACTGGCTCGGCACGGATCAGCTCGGTCGCGATCAGTTCACCCGGCTCGTGTACGGTGCCCGCTACTCGATCCTGCTCGGCGTCGGCGCGACCCTCATCGGCCTCGTCGGCGGCATCGCGCTCGGGGTGCTCGCGGGGTACGCCCGCGGCACCTGGGACCGGGTCATCACCCGCTTCCTGGACGTACTGCTCGCGTTCCCCGACGTGCTCGTCGCCCTCGTCACCATCACGGTGCTCGGTCCTGGCGAGTGGAGCCTCATCTGGGCCGTCGGGCTCGGGCGGATCCCGGGCTCCGCGCGCCTCGTGCGTGGTGAGGTGCTGCGGATCCGGGAGTCCGGCTTCGTGCGCTCCGGGATCGGCCTCGGCCTGCACCCGGCCCGCCTGATCATCCGGCACGTGGTGCCCAACAGCCTCGGCCCCGTGCTCGTGCACGCCGTGCTCGGCGTCGGCGTCAGCATCATCTTCGGCGCCTCCTTGAGCTTCCTTGGGCTGGGCGCGGTTCCGCCGACCCCGGAGTGGGGCCTCATGCTCTCCGAGGCCCGGCAGTACCTCAGCATCGCGCCGTGGATCGCGATCTGGCCGGGACTCCTCATCACGGTCACGGTCGTCTCGATCACGGTCGTCGGCCGCTGGTTCCAGCAGCGCTTCATCACGAAACGGAGTTCACTATGACGGTCACACCGCTCGTGCACGTCGAGGATCTGTCGGTGACCTTCGGCGACCTCACGGCCGTCCGCGGCCTCAGCTTCCAGCTCACCCCGGGCCAGTGCGTCGCGCTGGTGGGGGAGTCGGGATCGGGCAAGTCGGTCACCGCGCGCAGTCTGCTCGGCCTCGTCGGGCGCGGCTCGACGGTCTCCGCGACCACGCTTCGCCTGGGCGATCACGATCTCCTGAACCTGACCGAGCGCGAGTGGCGCGAGCTGCGCGGCAGCGAGGTGGGGCTGGTGCTGCAGGACGCGCTCGTCTCCCTCGATCCGCTCGCCCGGGTCGGTGCGCAGGTCGCCGAACCGCTCCGCGCGCACCGTCGACTGGGTCGCGCGGGCCGTGCAGAGCGCGCGATCGAGCTGCTCGAGAGCGCCGGAGTGCCCGACGCCTCGGTCCGGGCGCGGCAGTACCCCCACGAACTCTCCGGCGGGCTCCGGCAGCGCGCGCTCATCGCGAGCGCCGTCGCCGCGTCGCCCGGGGTGCTCATCGCCGACGAGCCCACGACGGCCCTCGACGTCACCGTCCAGGCGCAGGTGCTCGCGCTGCTGGATCGCCTCCGGCAGCAGGGCACGGGCCTGATCCTCGTGAGTCACGACCTCGCGGTCGTGTCGCAGCTCGCCGACGAGATCCTCGTGCTGCACCGGGGCGAGGTCGTGGAGCAGGGCGCGCCGGATCGGGTGCTCGGCGCTCCGACCTCGGAGTACACGAAGCAGCTGCTGGCGGCGATCCCGTCGCAGCGCTCGCGCGGCCAGCGACTCTCGGCGACTCCCGCCTCGGCCGCCCCGGCGTCGACAGCCCCGGCGTCGACCGCCCCGCGACTCACGGAGGCGGCGGCACCCGCAGCAGCCTCCGAGGTCGACCGCGACACCCCGGTGCTCCAGGCGCTCGACCTCGTGAAGCACTACCCGCGCCCGGGCGGCGGGGAGACGACCGCGCTCGACCGGGTGTCGTTCGCCCTGCAGCGCGGCCGCACGCTCGGCATCGTCGGGGAATCGGGGTCCGGCAAATCCACCGCGGCCCACGTGGTGCTCGGCTTCACGACTCCCGAGTCCGGTGAGGTGCTGCTCGACGGGCAGCCCTGGTCGTCGGCTCGGGAGCGGGATCGCCGCGCTCGCCGCCGCCGGATCCAGTCGATCTCGCAGGATCCGCTCGGGTCGTTCGACCCCCGCGCGTCGGTGCAGGCGATCCTCTCCGAGGCGCTCGACGCGATCGGAGTGCCGAGGAGCGAGCAGCGCGACCGCTCGGTGGCCCTGCTCGAGCAGGTCGAACTCGGCAGCGCGCACCTCGGCCGCAACCCGCTGGAGCTCTCCGGTGGTCAGCGGCAGCGCGTCGCCATCTCGCGCGCGCTCGCCACCGATCCCGAGGTGATCGTGTGCGACGAGGCCGTCTCGGCCCTCGACGTGTCGATCCAGGCGCAGGTGCTCGACCTGCTCGCCGACCTGCAGGAACGGCTCGGCGTTTCGCTCCTCTTCATCTCGCACGATCTCGGAGTCATCCGGCACATCGCGCACGAGGTCCTCGTGATGCGCAGCGGCCGGGTGGTCGAGGCGGGTCACACCGAGGCCGTGTTCACCGACCCGAGGCACCAGTACACGCGCGAACTCATCGACGCGATTCCGACGCTGCACGTCCCCACCGGGCCGCAGCATCCCGGGCTGCCGCGCGCCGCGCGCGACGCCGCACCCGGCCCCGCAGACGCACCACCCGTCGTATCCACATCAACCGAAAGCATCTCCCGATCATGAATCGAAAGAAACTCATCCTCCCGTCCCTCGCCATCGCGGCCCTCCTCGGGCTCGCGGGCTGCACGTCGAGCGGCGGCGACTCGGCCGCCAACGAGGTCGCCGCAGACGCCACCCCGGTCGAGGGCGGCACCCTCACCTACTTCGCCAACACCGAGCCGCCCGTGTGGGACGGCCAGCGGATCCCGAGCCTGAACGCGAACTCGATCAACAGCTCGATCTTCGACACGCTCATCGCTCAGGACGAGGACGGCACCTACAAGCCGGGCCTCGCCACGGACTGGGAGATCAGCGAAGACGGGCTGACCTACACCTTCACGCTGCGAGACGACGTCACGTTCCACGATGGGACGCCGTTCAATGCCGAGGTGCTGAAGCAGAACATCGATCGCCCGATCAACGAGCCGGATCTCGCGACCGTGTCGAACGGCATCGTCGAGACCGAGGTCGTCGACGAGTACACCCTCGCGGTGAAGCTCGGCCGCCAGAACGCCGGGCTGATCCACGCGTTCTCGACGCCGCACTGGCCGATCTACTCGGGCAAGGTGCTGACAGAGCACACCCCGGCCGAGCTCGCGGCCTCCCCGGAGCTCTCGATCGGCACCGGTGCATTCAAGGTCAAGGAGTACTCGAAGGGCGCGAAGCTCGTGCTCGAGCGCAACGAGGACTACAACTGGGCCCCGGAGACCTGGGACCACCAGGGCGCCGCCTACCTCGACGAGGTCACCATCCAGTTCGTGCCGGAGACGCAGGCGCGCATCGGCGCCATCACGTCGGGGCAGGCCGACGCGATCGACCAGGTGCCGCCGCTCAACATCCCCGAGGTCGAGGGCGCCGGGCTCCAGGTACTCGAGAAGGACAACACGGGCACCCCGTACTACGTGGCGCTGAACCCGAACCTCGCACCGTTCGACGACAAGAACGTGCGGCTCGCCTTCCGCGAGGCGATTGACATCGACGGCCTGCTCGACGGCGTCTACGCCGGGGTCTACGACAAGGCCTGGAGCACCACTCTGCCCGGCACCCCGCCGGAGGGCGCCTTCGACGAGACGCTCGTCGACAGCTGGGGCTACGACGCCGACGCGGCCGTGGAGCTGCTCGAAGAGGCCGGCTATACCGAGGTCGACGACGAGGGGTACCGCGTCAAGGACGGCGAGCGGCTCACGCTCAACTGGTACGTCGACAGCCTCTACCAGCAGACCGACCAGCGCCAGCAGCTGGGCGAGGCGATCGCCTCCTCGCTGAAGGACGTGGGCTTCGAGGTCATTCGCACCCCGTTCGACACGGCGGCCTATGGTGTGGAGCTCGCGAAGGGCGAGCACCACCTCGCGGACTCGTCCCGCGGCTTCGCGGATGTCGGCACCTCGGTGTTCCCGTTCACGACGATCGCGATCCCGAGCTCGAACGGCGGCTCCGGCATCAACTACGGGCTGCTCAGCGACCCCACGATCGACGAGGCGTACGCGACGATCAGCAGCTCCCTCGACCCGGCCGAGCGCATCGAGGCCGCGAAGGTCGCGCAGAACCGGATCATCGACGAGGGCTTCGCGGTCCCGGTCTACGTGCCCAAGAAGATCGTCGGCACGACCGACGAGGTGCACGGCTGGAAGTTCGACGCCGTGGGCTACACGGACTCGTTCTACGACGTCTGGCTGCAGCAGTAGTCCGCACCCACCCGTAGCGACCCTCAGCGCGGTCGGGCGGGCGAGCGCACACGCTCAGCCCGCCCGCCCGCACCCCACATGAAAGGACCGGGGCCATGCCACGCATCGACCTCTTCTACTACGGCGACACCTCCCCGGGGCAGTCGCCCGCACAGCTCTACCGTGAGATCGAGGAGCAGATCGTACTGGGCGACCAGCTCGGCTACCACGGCGCCTGGGTCACCGAGCACCACTTCTCCGCGCGCGGAGAGGTGCCGGATCCGCTCACGCTGTTCGCGCGGTTGAGCGGCACCACCCAGCGCATCCGGCTCGGCACCGCCATCGCCTGCGCCCCGTACTACCACCCGATCCGGCTCGCCGAGCAGGTCGCCCTGGTCGACGCCCTGTCCGGCGGGCGCCTCGACCTCGGCGTCGGGACCGGCATGACGACCCCCGAACTGGCGGCGGTGTGGGGGTTCACCCCCGACGACGCGGCGCAGCGCGCTCGCGAGGTGCACGAGATCCTCGCGCAGGCATTCGATACCGGGGTCGTGGACTACACCGGCGAGTTCTACCGGTTCTCGAACGTGCAGATCTCGCCGCCGCCTGGGCGGCCCGCGAAGGACCTGATCTGGACGGCCGCCGGTCGCAACGCGATCCCGCTCGCCACGGAGCACGGCTTCCGCCTCATGATCCCGCGCCCGCTGCCGCTCGCGCAGCGCCTGAAGATCAACGACGAGTACCGCGCGGCCGTGCCCGGGGGCGAGGTGATCCACCTCCGCTCCGGTCTCGTCGGCCCGACCCGGGAGATCGCGCGCGAGCGCGCTGTCGAGTTCCTGCGCGAGTACGCCGCGGTGTACCTGCGGACCCGGTGGACCGGTGGACCCGACAGCGCGGCCTTCGACGACATCGCGGAGAAGCTGTCGTTCGCCGTCGGCACGGCGAGCGAGGTCGCCGACAAGATCTGGGAGTGGACGGACCAGTTCGGCGGCACCGAGGAGACGGCGATCCAGTTCCACGGTCCGCACGTGCAGCACCAGCACGTGCTCGAGTCGATCGAGCTCTTCGCACCGCAGCTCGCCGAGCTCCAGGCCGACGCGCCGCAGACGAGCGTGCCGTGGGTGGATCGCGGGATCCCGGATCGCCCCGTCCCCGCCCAGCTCACCCCGTACGAGGACGGCGTGCGGGATCCCGACGTCAGTCAGCCCTGGCGCGAACCCGCGACGAGCGCCACGCAATAACCCACCACTTTTCGCGGCGGAGCATCGCCGCAGATTCCAGGAGATTCCCATGACCACTCAGCCCCTCCACCCGGTACTCGGCACCCGGAGCCCGCTCGGCAGCACCGACATCGGTGAGCGACTGCGCATCGGCTTCATCACCCACTTCGACCAGAGCGAGGACACCGCCACGATCTATCGCGAGAACATCCGTCTCGTGCAGGCCCTCGAGGAGCAGGGGTACGACAGCGCGTGGATCGCGACGCGCCACTTCGGCAGCGGGTGGGCCGCCGCGCCGAGCCCATACGGGGTGCTCGGCGCGCTCGCCGCCTCCACCGACCGGATCGGGCTCGGCACCGCCGTGCTCCCGATCATCTTCGACGACTCCGTGCGCGCCGCGGAGGAGCTCTCCGTGATCGACCATCTCTCCGGGCACCGGCTGCTCGTCGGGCTCGGCAAGGGCGTGCCGAGCGACTCGTACCAGGTATTCGAGGCGTACACCCCGGACCGCGACAAGAACTTCGAGGCGAAGATCGACACCCTGCACTGGGCGCTCGAGGGCCACCAGGTCGAGGGGGGCACGCAGTCGATCTACCCCGCGAACACCTCCCTGCAGGGCCGCCTCTTCCACGGCAGCTCGAACGACGCGACGATCCGCTTCGCCGCGCAGCGGGGCGACGGCTTCATCCTCGAACGCTTCGGCAACGGGCCCGAGCGGGAGCCCGGCGAGCGCCAGACCTTCCAGCGCCGGCAGCTCCGCACGGTGCTCGACTACCGTCGTGTGTTCCGCGAGACGTGGGGCGACACCCGCACCCCGTACGTGGTGACCTCGCGGAGCGCCTACCCGGGCGTGACGACCGAGGCGGCGCTCGCCGAGGCGTCGGTCACGGCCGCGCGCTGGAACGAGTACGCCGGGATCCTCGGCCGCGTGAACCCCGAGGACTCGCCCGCCGACCAGCTGCTCTCCGACAACTTCATCTGGGGCGATCCGGCGGCGCTCGCCGCCGACCTGCTCGCCGACCCGACGGTGCTGCTGACCGATGAGCTCGTGCTCGGAATCCACCCCGCGCTGCACACGATCGACGAGACCATCGCCAAGGCGAAGATCCTGCTCGACGAGGTCGTGCCGCTGGTGCGCGCGGGCTGGGCGACCGGACGCGCCGAGCTGCTGGCCGCGGAGGAGGCGGTGGTGGGCTCGTGAGCGTCGGTGCTGAGGTCGCGGCCGGAGTCGGTTCCGGGGCCGGAGCTGCGGTGGCGGCAGATGAGGCGTTCGCGCGCGACTGGCAGGGCTGGCAGGATCGCCGTCTCGCTGCGGCCGGTGCGCCGCACGGGCCCGCGTCGCTCACCCTGACCTTCTGGTTCGCAGACGACACCCCGCAGTCGGTGCCCGGTCTGCCGGGTCAGTGGGCCGCCGAGGGGGAGCGGCTCGTCGCGACGGGCTTCGCGCCGGGCGAGGTCCGGTTCGCCGACGGCGCGGACGCGACGGCGCCACTGGTGCTCGACGCCACGACCGGCGACGTGCATGCCGGGGAGCGGATCCTGCGCCGCTTCGAGCGAGACGGGGTCCCCGCGCTGCGGATCTTCGATCCCGCCGCGGAGGGGCGCACGAGCCTGCGCGGGATCGCGGCGTTCGATCCGGATCCCGCGTGGCGGCTGGAGGCCCGGTTCGAGCCGGATCCGCGCGCACGCACCATCGAGCTCGCCGACGGCTACCAGAAGGAGACGGAGACCTCGGGGTCGATCGTGTTCACACGGGACGGGGTGGAGCGCCGCCTCACCGGCACCCTGCGCCCGGACGGCATCTCGGTGGTGTTCGGGGACACGACCAACGGCGACGAGAGCTACGGCTTCCGGTTCCTGACCGTGGGACTGCCCGACGCCGACGGTGCGACCGTCATCGATTTCAACCGGGCCTTCCTGCCGCCGTGCGCGTTCAGCGACCAGTTCGTGTGCCCGCTGCCGACGCCCGAGAACCGGTTGCCGGTGGCGATCCGCGCGGGGGAGCGGCTGACCGTCCGCGAGTAGGATGCGGGCTGCCGCCCGCCTTGCTGCCGCCCGCCTTGCTGCCGCCCGCCGCCCGCCACCCGCCACCCGCCACCCGCCACCCGCCACCCGCCACCCGCCACCACTCACGGCGGAGATGTCACACATGCAGGATCCATGCGCCCGAATCGTTCCTGCATCCGTGACATCTCCGCCATGAGTGACGTGTGGACGGGCCGCGGCGGCCGACTCGCGGTACCTTCCCACACTCCGCTGCTAGCGTGGTGAGCCGTGACCAGGGGAGCGAGGCGGATGAGCGGCGGGAAGTGGCTGCTCATCGGTGCGCTCGGCACCGGGCTCGCCGGGGTGGCGCTGGTGGTCGGTGCGATCCTCTTCGGCACCGCCGCGGCCGGGCCTATGACGGCGGGAGCCGGTGAGGCTGACGGGACCGGCGGCACGGCTCCCCGCGCGGCCCAGCAGGCCGACCCCGCCGTGCCCGTGGGGGATGGGCTCCGGGTGGATCCCGTCTGGGTGCAGGAGACCGCGGCGGCCACCGGCATCGGCGATCGGGCGCTCGCCGCCTACACCCACGCGGTGACCCGCGTCGCCGAGGAGTTCCCGGAGTGCCGGATCGGCTGGAACACCCTCGCCGGCATCGGGTACGTCGAGTCGTATCACGGCACGATCAACGGCAGCGCGCTCGATGCATCCGGCACGGCGACGCCGCCCATCCTCGGGATCCCGCTCGACGGCACGCAGCGCACGATGGCGATCCCGGACACCGACGGCGGCGCCCTCGACGGCGACGCGGTGTGGGATCGGGCCGTGGGGCCGATGCAGTTCATCCCGTCGACCTGGGTGCTGTGGGGCGTCGACGGCGACGGCGACGGGATCGCGGATCCGCAGAACATCGACGACGCGAGTCTGTCGGCCGCGCGCTACCTGTGCGGGATCGGCGGCGACCTCGCGGATCCCGAGCGCTGGATCGCCGCCGTCGCGGCCTACAACGACACCGTGGAGTACAACCACCGCGTCGCGGACGCGGCGACCCACTACGCCGGGGTGGTGGGCTGAGCGGTGCGGGAACCCGGGCGCGCCGTGGTGTAAGCTTGTGAGCTGTACTTCGGCGAGGGGCGTTCGCGCCCGTTATCGACGCGGGACGGGCTGCCGTTGCGGGCCATCTTGCTGCGTATTCACGCGAGTGCGAGACACCAATCCTGGCGGCACTGCCGCCCTCATTGGGCGAAAGCCCGTCTAGGAGAATCATCATGAGCGAAACCCACAAGCTGGTCGCCGCCAGCCGCGAGACCTTCGGCAAGGGCGTGGCACGCAAGCTCCGCGCTGCCGGCCGCACCCCGGCCGTCGTCTACGGGCACGGCACCGATCCCGTGCACGTCTCGCTCGAGACGCACCCGCTCGGCCTGATCATCCGCCAGGCGAACGCCGTCATCGAGCTCGACATCGAGGGCCGCAAGGAGCTCGTGCTCGTCAAGGACGTGCAGAAGGATCCCGTGCGCCAGATCATCGAGCACGTCGACCTCATCGTCATCAAGAAGGGCGAGGTCGTCGAGGTCGAGGTCGCCGTGCACGTCACCGGCGAGCCGTTCTCCGGAACCAACGCGCTGCAGGAGCTCAACACGCTCCGTCTGAGCGTCCCCGCGACCTCCATCCCGGAGTTCGTCGAGGTCAACGTCGAGGGCTTCGAGGACGGCACCCAGGTGCTCGCCGGCGCGGTTGCGCTGCCCAAGGGCGCGACGCTGCTCGACGATCCCGAGCAGCTCGTGGTGCACGTCGTCACCCCGCGCGGCGCAGCCGAGGATGACGCCGCCGAGACCGAGGACGCGGCCGAGTAGTCCGCATACGCTCAACCGGGCCCGTCGGGTCGGCACCAGTGGCCGATCCGACGGGCCCGGTCGTCTGCGTCGGCCCCGATGTCGGACGCACCTGCGATCATGGTGCACAAGGAGGACGCAGTGTTCTGGCGGAGCAACAAGAAGGTGGAGGACCGCGTGTCGAGTGACAGCTGGCTCATCGTCGGCCTGGGCAACCCGGGCGCGAAGTACGAGGCGACGCGGCACAACGTCGGCCAGATGGCGCTCGACGTGCTGGCCGAGCGCATGAGCGCGCGCTTCTCGCCCCACCGCACCCACGCGCGGATCGCGGAGGGGCGGAGCACTCCGGGCGGTCCGAAGCTCATCCTCGCGAAGTCGAACGGCTACATGAACACCTCCGGCGGCCCGGTCTCGGCGCTGGCACGGTACTTCGACGTGCCGGTCGAGCGCATCATCGTGCTCCACGACGACCTGGACCTGCCCTTCGACACCGTCAAGCTGAAGCAGGGCGGCGGCCACGGCGGGCACAATGGCCTCCGCGACATCGCGAAGGCCATGGCATCACCCGAGTTCCAGCGCGTGCGCATCGGCGTGGGGCGTCCGCCCGGGCAGCAGGACCCGGCCGACTACGTGCTGCGCCCCTTCGCTAGCTCCGAGCGGGAGTCGCTCGCCGTGCTGATCGAGGACGCGGCCGACGCCGCCGAGATGCTCACGACCGACGGGCTGCTCGCCGCGCAGCAGCGCTTCCACGGACGGGCCGCCCAGTGACGCTGCGCGGGATCGACCGCCTGCTCGAGGCCTCCCCGTCGTTCGCCCGTGCGCTCGACGCGAGCGGCGGCGACGCCGAGTTCTCCGTGACCGAGGGCCTCCGCGCCCCGCTCATCGCGGGGCTCGTGGCTCGGCGGCGCGCCGCCGGGGATCGCGGCCCGTTGCTCGTCATTGCGGCCACGAGCCGCGAGGCCGATGCGCTCCGCAGCGCCCTCGCGTCGTTGCTCCCCGACGCGGTGACCGCCGAGTTCCCGGCCTGGGAGACGCTGCCGCACGAGCGGCTCAGTCCCAGTGTGGAGACGGTCGGCCGTCGCGCCGCCGCACTGCGGGTGCTCCGAGACCACACGGGCGAGGTGCCCCTCGTGCTCGTGGCCTCGGTCCGGGCGGCTCTCCAGCCCGTGTCGCCGCACGCGGTCGACGCCCACTCGATCCTGCTCCGCGCGGGCGAGGCGTCCGTGCCCCTCGAGGAAGTGTCGCGCACCCTCGTCGAGCTCGCCTACACCCGCGTCGACATGGTCACGCGGCGCGGCGAGTTCGCGGTGCGCGGGGGCATCCTCGATGTCTTCCCGCCGACGGCCGAGCACGCGGTGCGCGTCGACTTCTTCGGAGACGAGGTGGATCAGATCCGCCGATTCGCGGTCTCCGATCAGCGCAGCGCCGGGGATCCGCTCGCGGAGCTCGAGCTCTGGCCCGCTCGGGAGCTGCTGCTGACCGATCCGGTGCGGCTGCGCGCCGCGGAATTGCTGCCGCGCTATCCGGCACTTGCCACCCTGCTCGAGAAGATGAGCCAGGGCATTCCGGTCGAGGGCATGGAGAGCCTGCTGCCGCAGGTGCTCGACGGGCTCCGGCCGCTCACCGCACTCCTGCCCGAGGGCGGGGCCGTGCTCGTGGCGTCACCCGAGCGGGTCGCGAGCCGCGCGGTCAGCCTCGCCGAGACGAACCGCGAGTTCCTCGAGGCGGCCTGGCACGCGGCCACCGCGGGGGCCGACGCCCCCGTGCCGGTCGACGACAGCGGGTTGCTCTCCGTCGGCGATCTGCGGGCCGCGTCTCACGGCCGCCCGTGGTGGTCCGTGTCGAACTTCGTGCGCGACGAGGCGCTGCCCGAGGCGGATGACGCCGAGGACGCCCCGAGCACCGACGACGATCCGGCGGTGATCGCGGTGCATGGTGGACCGGTGACCCGTGCCGCGGGCGCCGAGGCGACCGGCGCCGCCATCCGCCTGCTCAGCGATCGGCTCGCCGACGGCTGGCGCACCATCGTCACGGCGCAGGGCGTCGGACTCGTGGAGCGCGCCCGCGACGTGCTTGCCGAGGCCGGCGCCGCGGCGCGCATCGTCGACGAGATTCCCGAGGAGTTGGAGCGCGGGGTCGTCTACCTCACGACCGGCACGGCGTGGTCGGGCTTCGAGAGCGCCGAGGCGAAGGTCCTGCTCGCGACGGAGGCCGAATTCTTCGGCCGGGCCGTCTCGAGCCAGGCCGCGAGCGGCCAGAAGCTCGCGAAGCGGCGCACGAAGAACGTCGTCGACCCCCTCAAGCTGGTTCCGGGCGACTACGTCGTGCACGAGACTCACGGCATCGGCCAGTTCGTGGAACTGACCCAGCGCATGGTGCCGACCGGCATCGGCCGCGACGCGACGAAGGCGCTCCGAGAGTACCTCGTGCTCGAGTACGCCTCCACGAAGCGCGGCATGCCCAAGGACAAGCTCTACGTGCCGACGGACCAGCTGGATCAGCTCTCGCGCTACGTCGGCGGTGAGGCTCCCGCCCTGTCGAAGATGGGCGGCAACGACTGGGCCAACGCGAAGAAGAAGGCCCGCAAGGCGGTGCGCGACATCGCGGTCGAGCTGGTGAAGCTCTACTCGGCGCGCGTCGCCTCCCAGGGGTTCGCGTTCTCGCCCGATACGCCGTGGCAGCACGAGCTGGAGGAGGCGTTCCCGTACGCCGAGACCCTCGATCAGCTCACCACGATCGACGAGGTGAAGCGCGACATGGAGCGCTCGATCCCGATGGATCGCCTCGTCGCCGGCGACGTCGGTTTCGGCAAGACCGAGGTCGCGGTCCGCGCCGCGTTCAAGGCGGTGCAGGACGGCAAGCAGGTCGCGATGCTCGTGCCGACCACGCTGCTCGTGAACCAGCACATCGAGACGTTCCAGGATCGCTTCGCGGGATTCCCGGTGCAGTTGCGCGCCCTCAGCCGGTTCCAGACCGACAAGGAGGCGAAGGAGACCATCGACGGCCTCGCCGCGGGGACCGTCGACGTGGTCATCGGCACGCACCGGCTGCTCGCGAGCAACGTGCTCTACAAAGACCTCGGACTCCTTATCATCGACGAGGAGCAGCGCTTCGGCGTGGAGCACAAGGACTCGCTGAAGAAGCTCAAGACGAACGTCGACATCCTCGCCATGAGCGCGACGCCGATCCCGCGCACCCTGGAGATGGCCGTCACCGGCATCCGCGAGATGTCGACCCTCGCGACGGCCCCTGAGGATCGGCACCCGATCCTCACGTTCGTCGGGCCGCGCAGCGACAAACAGATCGGCGCCGCGATCCGCCGTGAGATGCTCCGCGAGGGCCAGGTGTTCTTCGTGCACAACCGCGTGTCCTCGATCTCCCGCGTCGCCGCGCAGATCTCGGAACTGGTGCCCGACGCCCGGGTCGCCGTGGCGCACGGCAAGCTGAGCGAGCACCAGCTCGAGCAGGTCGTACAGGACTTCTGGGAGCGGAAATACGACGTGCTCGTCTCGACGACGATCATCGAGACCGGTCTCGACATCGCCAACGCGAACACGATCATCATCGATGCGGCCGACAAGTACGGTCTGAGCCAGCTGCACCAGCTGCGCGGGCGAGTCGGTCGCAGCCGAGAGCGGGCGTACGCCTACTTCCTCTACGACCCGGACAAGCCGCTCACCGAGCACGCGCACGAGCGCCTCGATACGCTTGCCACGAACAACGAGCTGGGCTCCGGCATGCAGGTCGCCCTCAAGGACCTGGAGCTCCGTGGTGCCGGCAACCTGCTCGGCGGCGAGCAGTCGGGGCACATCGCGGGGGTCGGGTTCGACCTCTACCTCCGGATGATCGGCGAGGCCGTCAGCACGTTCAAGGGCGAGGACGTGCAGTCGAACACCGAGCTCGTGCTCGAGCTGCCGGTCGATGCGCATATCCCCGAGGAATACGTGGAGAGCGAGCGGCTGCGGCTCGAGGCCTACCAGAAGTTCTCGGCGGCCTCGCACCCGCAGGCGCCGGAGGATCACGTCACCCTCGTGCTCGACGAGCTCACCGACCGCTACGGCGAGCCGCCGGCCGAGGTGCAGCGGCTCGCGGCGATCTCCGCGCTGCGACGCCGCGCGTCGCGGCTGGGGCTTTCGAAGGTGGTGGCCGCCGGACCGTCGCTCCGCCTCGAACCGGTGAAGCTGCTCGATTCCCGCCGCATGCGCATGAGCCGGATGTACCCCGGTGCGCGCTACACCGAGTCGACGCAGAACCTGCAGATTCCGTTGCCGGGCGGCACCGCGTCCTCGAAGAGCCCGCTCGCCGGGGTCGGGCAACGCCACCTGGGCGACGAAGGAGATGTGGTGGCCTGGACCGGGCGGGTGCTGTCGACGCTGCTCGAGGAGGATCCGCCCGCGGAGGGATAAGCGCCGGCCGCGGGGTCGGTCGTTCCCAAACTCGTCGGCTCCGTGCGTCTACTTCGCGGCGGTGCAGGCCTCCTGCAGCGCGGTACCGGTCTGCTGCAGGGCCGGCAGCCGCTCCGACACGATCGCCGAGACGTCCTCGCCATACGTCTGCAGGTTGCCGAGCTCGCCGAGCGTGCCGAGGTCGCCGAGATCGATGCCGCTGAGGTCCGGTGTGCCGAGCCCCTGGATGTCCTCGCCGAGTCCGACCCACTCCGTGCGTGCGTCGTCGATGGCGGCGATGACCGCGGGATCCGTCGCGCCCGAGCCCGCGGCGTCGAGCGAGGTGAACACCGGCTCGATGAGCGCGCCCGGGTCGATGGATTTCCCGGCGAGCAGGTCTTCGATCAGCTGCGGGGCGTTCTGCTGCGCCTCCGCGATGACCCGGTCGATCGTCTCGGCCGCGGCCTGGCAGCTGCCGTTGGCCGTCGTACCCGCGTCACCCGCGCCGTTCGGTTCCGCCGCATCACTCGACGACGGTGATCCGATGCCGAGTGCGCTGCACCCGGCCAGCGGCAGTGCAAGGCAGGCGAGTGCGGTGAGCGTGATGAGCGCGGGAGAGCGGCGGATGACCGGCATGGGGATCCTTTCGACGGGCGTCCCAGGAGTCTACGAGGCGCGTTGCGGAACCGGCTGAGTGCGTGGTGCGCCCCGACCGCAACGCAGTGGGGGCGGGTTCCGCTCGGAACCCGCCCCCACTCGTCTCGCGCTGGAACCTAGCCGGCGGCGCAGACCTCCTGCAGGTTGGTGCCCGCCTCCATGAGCGCCGAGGCGCGCGTCTCGAGCGACGCCGCGAGCTCCTCGGACTCCGCCTGGAGCGCCTCGAGCTCGGCCATCGCGTCGGGGTCGGTCGCGTCGATGCTGCTCATGTCGGGGAGCTTGTAGCCGGCGAGCTCCTCGCTCATGCCCGCGAACTCGTCGGCGACGGAGGCGAGCGCCTCGGAGACCTCGGGGTTGGTGACCTTGGCCTGTGCATCGTCGAGCGCCTTGTTGACCGGCTCGAACATGGTCGCGAGGTCGCCATTGCCCGACATCGCGTCGCTCATCAGCGACTGCATCTCGCTGTTGGCCTCGCTGACGGTCGTGTCGGCGATCTTGCAGGCGTCGGCCACGCTCTGGCCGCCCGAGCATGCGGCGAGGGTCGAAGCGAGGGCGAGAGCGGCAACAACTGCGCCGATGCGTCGTGTGGACTTCATGCGTGTGTACTCCTTGGTTCGGTGTGCGATCTCGTGTTCACGGGAATGCTCGATCCCCCCGAACCCCGGAAACAGCCTATCGGTCGACGGGAGCGAGCGAAATCGGGGCGGGGGCCTTGATCTTTGCGGTGATTGCTGCATAGGCTCCGGACCACCCGGATCCCAGTGCGGCTGCCGCTGCGCTCGCCGCGACCATTTGTCCACCAGATCCGGCCTGGGCGGCGAACACGAACCAGACTGCGGCGGCGACGATGCCCAGGATCGCGGCGGCGGAGATCCATTTCAGTGTGACTCGCAGTTTCGACGTGCGGTGATCCATCTCGGGCCCTCTTTCCTTCGGCTGAACGGTGCGTCGAGGGTTCTATCGCACCACATCGGAACCGCCGTCACCTCCGCCGTGCGGGGGAACGTGCACCGCCGCGAGGCGGAGGCGAGGCTCGGCACGGGAGCGACTGGGAACCGCTCGGAGACGCGATCACTAGGCTGGTCGTATGGTCAGCGCGCGCGAGGAAGCCCAGGATCCATCGGCCGGCACGGCGAAGTCGGAGGCTGCGCACGACGCCGCGGGCCCCGCAGACACCACCGATGCCGCAGACACCACCGAGGCCATGGCACTCACCGACGCCGCACGGGCGCTCGCTCGAGTGGCCGCGACGGTGCGTCGTATGGTGTCGCCCGGCGGCTGTGCGTGGCACGAGGAGCAGACCCACGCATCGCTCACCCCGTTCCTGGTGGAGGAGACCGCCGAGTTCATCGACGCGATCGAGCGCGAGCTGCCCGCCGACGAGGTGCAGGGCGAGCTCGGGGACGTGCTCTACCAGGTGCTCTTCCACGCAACCATCGCCGAGCGGGACGGCGAGGGATACGACCTCGCCGCCGTCGCCGACACGCTGAACGACAAGCTCATAGCCCGGCACCCGCACGTCTTCGGCGATCGCGGGTACATGACCGTCGAGGAGTTGCATGCGGAGTGGGAGCGGCTGAAGGAGGACGCGGCGGGGGAGGAGCGCGGATCCCGCAGCCCGCTCGAGGGGATCCCCGCGGGCATGCCGTCGCTCGCGCGTGCTGCGAAGGTCGTGGAGCGCCTGAAGCGCGCGCGCCTCATCGATCCCGGTGCCAGTGGCAGTTCGCCCGAGGATCCGCTGTCGACGGCGATCGGCGCCGACGAGCAGCGGCTCGCCGAGTTCGGGATCGGCGACGCGATGCTCGCGCTCGTCACCCGGGCCAACGCCGCGGGGGTCGATCCGGATCGCGCGCTGCGCCGTGCGGTCGACCGCATGGCCGCCCGTGTGCTGCATACCGAGTAGCCTCGCATCGGCACTGGCCGGGTGATGCCGGGGTGGTGCCCAGGGTGGTGCCCGGGTGACGCCCGCACCGACGAGTTGACAGCGAACGAGGCCCGCGCGTGACATAGGCTGGGAGCGGAAAGCGGTGCGCAGTGAAGCCGGAGCCAGCACGCAGGGCCAGGTCCGCACCGGATGATCACTCCGGAGAGGATGTCGCGTCGTGGCCAAAGCAGCAGGGTATCGGAAGCTCACGGTTGCGGTGGCCGCGATCGGTGTGGCATCCCTGACGCTCGTCGGGTGCGCCCCCGGCGGTCTCGGTGGTTCGAGCGGAGCGGCCGGTTCGGACGGCTGCACCCCCGTGGTGGTCGCCACCTCCTCCGAGAAGGTCAACCTCATGGAGGAGCTGGGCGAGGCGTTCACCGAGTCGTCGCATTACTCGGGGCTCGAGGAGTGCGCCACGGTGCTTCCGGTCAATGTCGCCTCGGGCAAGGCCGCTGAATACCTGTCCGACTCCACGGCCGAGTGGGCGCTCGGGGCCGACACCGCACCCTCGGTGTGGTCGCCCGCCTCCACGGTCTGGACCGACCGTGTCGCCTCGATCGCCGGGGAGAAGGTCGTCGCGGGCGCCGAGAGCTTCACGAAGACGCCGGTCGTGTTCGGCATGCCGGAGTCGATGGCGCAGGCACTCGGATACCCCGACACCCCGATCAGCCTGCAGCAGATCCACGACCTCATCGCGAGCCCCGACGGCTGGGGTGCCGAGGGCAAGCCCATGTGGGGCACGTTCAAAATCGCGAAGACCAACCCGAACAGCTCGACCACCGGCCTGTCGATGCTGCTGATGCAGTCCTACGCCGCCTCCGGTAAGGCCGCGGACCTCACGGCGGCGGACGTCACGGCCGCGAAAGACTTCTCGCAGGGCTTCGAGTCCGGCGCGATCCACTACGGCGACACCACCGGCAAGGTGCTGCAGAACCTCGCCGATCGGGCGTCGGGATCCGGATCCTCCTATGTCAGTGCGATCGCGCTCGAGGAGACCTCGCTCTTCAACTACAACCTGGGCAACCCCGACTCGCACACGGTGCAGCCGGGGGAGACGCTCACGCCCCCCGACGAGAAGCTCGTGGCCGTGTACCCGAGCGAGGGGTCGATGTGGAGCGACAACCCCGCGGTCGTGCTGAATGCGGACTGGGTCACCCCGGAGCAGCAGACGGCCGCGACGGCGTTCGTCGAGTTCCTGCAGACCCCGGAGGCCCAGGCGATCCTGCCGAAGTACGGCTTCCGCCCGCTCGACGACTCGGCGGACGTCAGCGAGTATCTCAACGCGGACGTCGGGATCGATCCCGCGCAGCCGACCGTGACCCTGCCGCGGCCCGCCCCCGACGTCGTCTCGACGGCGATCGACCAGTGGGCCTCGATCCGGAAGCCCTCGGCGATCCTGCAGCTCATCGACATCTCCGGGTCGATGGACGAGGGGATCGGCGACGGGCGCAGTCGCCTCGACGGCGCGATTGAGGGCTCGGCGGCGACGCTCGGCCAGATCCGTCCCACCGATGAGATCGGCGTCTGGGCGTTCACGACCGGGTTGCGCTCGAGCATCGACGACCAGACGGTCGACGGCATCGGCGTCGTGCGCCCGTTCGGGGAGCTCGGCGGCGACAAGGAGGGCCTGCAGAACGACATCGAGGATCTCGCGAACAGCCAGCGCGCCGGGACCCCGATGTACGACGCGATCTCCGCGGCCTACGACTACATGAAGACCCACGCCGAGGCGGGACGGATCAACGCGATCGTCGTGCTGTCGGACGGCGAGGACACGGACTCGCTCACGCGCCTCGACACGCTGATCCAGAAGATCAACGCGGATCAGAAGGAGGGCGGCAACGATAAGCCGGTGCGCATCTTCGCGATCGCGTACTCGCAGTCGGCCGACGTCGAGTCGCTGGAGAAGCTGGCGCGGGCGTCGGGCGGCCAGGTCTTCGACGCCACCGATCCGGAAAAGATCACCGAGACCTTCCAGTCCGTCATGAACAACTTCTAAGCTGCGAACGTGAGATTCCTCGAGACGATCCGCTCGGCGGCGGCCGCCACCGGGATCGCTGCGGCGTGCCTTGTGGGCGTCGCGGCGCCGGCGGTCGCGGCGCCCGTGCACGCCGTCACCGATGCGAACGAGATCGTCGAGGCCTGCGGCACGCAGTCGGTGTGCCTCTTCGACGGCGCCACGATCTCGAACGCCCCCGAGCTCGCGAGCGCGCTGCCCGAGGGCGTCCGGGTGATCGTGATCCCGGAGCCGAATCAGGCCGAGAGTGTGCAGTCGAGTGTCATCGCGACGCAGGTGCAGGCGGCGACCGGCGCCGAGACCGTGATCATCATCGAGGATCGTGCGAAGGATCGGTTCTCGGTCGCTTCCGACGGCGACGCGACCGCGATCACGGAGGCGCTCTACTCACAGGGTGAATCGGATGGCGGGATCGCGGTGGCGGCGATCGGCGAGACGCTCGTGCCCGGCTCACCGGCGCAAGCCCCCGGCGTCGGATTCGACGGCACGGCCGTGATCTTCGGCGCCGTCGCGCTCATCGCGGTCGCGGGTGCGACCCTCGGTGTGATCCTCTTCGCCCGGCGGCGCCGGAACGCGCGCGGGCACACCTCGCGGGTGCGGTCGGCCCGGCTCGAGAAGGAGCTCACCGCGGCGCTGAACGGCGAGGACGGCGCGTACATCCAGGACTCGATCGAGCAGCTCGATCGATGGTCGGCCCCGTTCCCCACGATCGGCCCCCGCGTGACCGGGATGACCCGCCACGTCTCCGAGCTGTTCGTGCGGGTGCACAAGCGAGGATCCGACCAGCAGCTCCGACTGCTGCAGTCGAAGTACAAGGACACGCTCTCCAAACTGCGCAAGGCGCTGAACGACGACTACTACGGCGACATCGTGCAGAACCCGCAGTACTGGAGCAACCCCGAGGGTCGACTTGCCGAGGTCAGCCTCGCGATCGACTCCGTCGACCAGCAGGCCGTCGAGAACATCCGCCAGGTGAACGAGTCGCGGGATCTCGAGTTCAAGGTGGCACTCGACTCCCTCATCCAGACCGTCAATCAAGCCAAGCTGTCGGACGTCTACACCGACCGCGAGCAGTAGTCCCACGCCCCACACAGGAGGAACGCATGTCCGACGAACCGCAAACCGTGGCCATCGACTTCGCCGCGCTGATCGAGCCCGGTGACACGCAGGCGACCGAGGTGCAGGCGACGCCCCTGGAGCGCGCGATCGCCGACGCTCCGGGGACCGATGCGGCGGCCGCCCGCCCCGAGGATGCGGCGTTCACGTTCCGCAGCCTGCTGACCCCGAAGCAGCTCGAGGATCTCGAGCGCGGCGCGCCCGTGCTGGCGAAGAAGTTCATCGACGACGTGAACCAGATCGTGTCGTTCGGCGGGCCGGTCATGGAGAAGATGAACAGCGCCTCCGTGCAGCTGCTCGAGGCGCAGCGCGACATCAAGATCCCCGAGGCCGACGCCGTGGTGAACGACATGCTGCGCACGATGGACGGCTTCGAGAAGAAGTGGCGGTCGCAGAAGCTCGAGGACGCGGTGAACACCGTCGTCGGCTGGTTCAAGAAGACGAAGTACACGCTGTCGACGATGGTGCGCGAGTCCCGACCCATCTCCGACAAGATCGACCTCGCCGAGGTGAAACTGCAGGAGATGGAGTCGGCGCTCGCCGACAACATCGCTCGCGGGCAGCTGCTCCATGAGCAGACCCTCGCGCACATGGATGACGTCGTCGCGGTGCTCGCGGCGCTGGAGCAGGTGATCCAGGAACTGCGCGAGGACTTTGACGAGGTCGATGTGCTGCTGCGCGACGCCGAGGCGGCGAAAGCCGAGTCGGTCGTCTACCGCGACGAGACCATCTCCGTGTCCGAGCTCCGCGAGATCCACAGCAAGCTGTCGTTCGTGCTCTCCGAGACCGAGAAGTCGTGGTCGGACTGGCGCACCCAGTTCTTCCTGGGCTTCGCGCACGCGCCGGCCACCCGCAACCTCATCGTGACGACGTTCGCGCTGCGCCGTCGCCTCGCGACCTTCCGCACCATGGGTCTGCCGTCGGCCCGGCAGTCGCTCGTGATGTGGCAGCAGGCGGTGTTCGCCCGCGAGGGTGCCGAGCTCGGCACAGCGGTCCAGGAGGGCACGAACAAGCTCATCCAGGGGGCGTTCGCGGAGACCGCGAAGTCCGTCGAGGCCGTGGCGAACGCGTCCCAGGCTCCGGTCATCACCGAGGACACGATTTGGGCCGTCATCGATTCCGTGAAAGCGCAGTGCGCGGCGATCGTGACGGCGGATCGTGCCGGGCGGGCGCTCCGTGCGCGGAACCTCCAGGCGCTCGAGCGCGGCGAGGCCACCATCGAGGACGCCGTGATCGCGTCGCAGCGCGCCGTGGCGAATGCGAGCCGGTCGACCCCCGCGGTCGCGGCGGGGGATCGCGGTGCGGCGTCGGCCGACGCCGGTGACGACCTCCTCAACAAGCTCACCAACTAGCAGGATCTCTGGGACTCCCGGGATCCTGTGACCTTGGGGTCTTGGGGTCTTGGGGTCTTGGGTTCCTGGGTTCCTGGGTTCCTGGGTTCCTGGGTTTCCTGGTGTGAGCGATTTCTGTTGCACCTCCCAGGATCCTGCCCCGAATTCGCTCACACCCGGGCTGCCTCGTCGCGGTGTGAGCGATTTTTGGGGTCTGGCGCGAGATTGAACCCCGAATTCGCTCACACCCGCTTGGGCTGGGTCGGGAATCGGCGTGGGGCCGGCACATCACGCGGATCCTGCACGTCCCGCGGTCAGGAACCGTGGGATCCATCCGCGTGAACTGAAGGATCCGCTTGGTGTGCCCCCAGCCCACCCCACCCCACCCCAGCCCAGCCCAGCCCAGCCCCCGCCCCGCGAACCGGCCACCGCGCGTCCGCATGAAAGAATGGATCCCATGGCAACCCCCGTGAATCCTCCGCGCGGCATGCGCGATTTCCTCCCCGCCGACAAGGCCCGCCGCGAGCACGCGCTCGGGGTGATCCGCGGAGTGTACCGCGCGCACGGTTTCGACGAGATCGAGACCCCCGTGGTCGAGGACTACGCACGCCTGCACGCCGGTCTCGGCGGGGACAACGAGAAGCTCTCCTTCTCGATCCTGAAGCGGGGGATCCGGCCCGAGGCATTCGAGGCCGCCGCTGCATCCGGCGACGTCGAGCAGCTGGCCGACCTCGGTCTCCGCTTCGACCTCACCGTGCCGCTCACGCGATTCTACGCCTCGCACCGAGCCGAGCTCCCCGCCGTCTTCCGCGCTATCCAGATCGCGCCGGTCTGGCGCGCCGAGCGCCCCCAAAAGGGGCGCTACCGCCAGTTCGTGCAGGCCGACATCGACATCATCGGCGAGGCCGGGCTGCTCGCCGAGATCGAGCTCATCACCGCCACGTCGCAGGCGTTGTCCGAGCTCGGCCTCTCGGGCTGCGTCATCCGCGTCAACGACCGGCGCATCCTCTTCGGGCTGCTGGATCACTGCGGGTTCGCCCCCGAGACCCACGACGGCGCCCTCATCACCATCGACAAGCTCGACAAGATCGGCGCCGCGGGAGTGGTCGAGGAGCTGCGCGGGATCGACCCCGCGGCGGCCGAGCGGCTCGGCGCCGTGCTCGGCGGGATCGAGCCCGCACTCGCCGGCGACGGGATCGCGCTCACCCGCGACGCCATCACTGCGGTGCTGCCCGATGGTGCGGCAGCGGACGGCATCGCCAATCTCGCAGCCCTGGGCGAGGCGCTCGCGGGCGGGCTGCCCGACGGGGTCGCGGTGCAGTTCGACCCGACCCTCGTGCGCGGCATGGGGTACTACACCGGCACGATCTTCGAGGTCGCCCACCCGGGGTCGGGCAGTTCGGTCGGCGGTGGGGGTCGGTACGACGGCATGGTGGGTCGGTTCTTGGGGCAGGACGTCCCCGCCGTCGGATTCTCGATCGGCTTCGAGCGTGTGGTGGATCTCATCGAGCTCCCGGAGACGGATGGACCCGACGCCGTCGTGCTCGTCCACGATGCCGAGGCCGAGTTCGCCGACCTGTTGAGCCTGAAGCGCGAGCTCGTCGAGCGCGGTCACCGGGTCCGGCTCGAGAAGCGGCAGAAGAACATGAAGACGCTGCTCGCGCGCGTCACCGCGGAAGGTTTCGCGAGTTTCGCCGCGGTGCGCCCCGGCGTTCGCGACGTCGACGCGCTGGAATTCCGCCCGCTCGCCGACGAGCGCTCCTAGGCGCTCGCCGACCCCCCACTCCGCCCGCGAGAAACGCTTGACGGGGGAGAGGGCCGACTGGCACTCTGTACTCCTCATTGTGTGAAATTAGGGAGTTCCTATGAGTACCTCGATCTTCGTCAACATCGCCACCGCCGACCTCGAACGCGCCAAGGCGTTCTACACCGCGCTCGGGTGCGAGATCAATCCGCTCTTCACCGACGAGAACGCGGCGTGTGTCGTCTGGGACGAGCAGGTCTTCTTCATGGTGCTCACGCGCGAGTACTTCGCGACATTCACCGACAAGGTGCTCGCGGACACCGCGACCACGGCCCAGGTACTCATCGCACTCTCCCGCGAGTCGCGCGAGGCCGTGGACGCGGTGCTCGAGGCGGGTTTGGCCGCGGGCGGATCGGAGCCCAAGGCGGCTCAGGACTACGGCTTCATGTACTCCCGCGACCTGGAGGATCCCGACGGCAACATCCTCGAGTTCCTCTACATGGATCCCGCAGCTGTGGAGCAGGGCCCCGAAGCGTTCATGGCGGACTCCGAGTAGCCCGCGACCGCGCTCCGAGTCTGTGGAATTCGGACCGACGCCCCGCGGCTGACGGCTAAACTGGTGTGCGGCGCGGGTCTTCCCGTGCCGCACACGATCCCGAACACTGGCAGACACCCCAAGGAGCGCATGGTGGCATTTATCGACGCGGTAATCGCACGCGAGATTCTCGATTCGCGTGGCAACCCGACTGTTGAGGTCGAGGTTGGCCTCACCGACGATTCGGTGGGCCGTGCCGCGGTGCCGTCCGGTGCCTCGACCGGGGCGTTCGAAGCCTACGAACTGCGCGATGGCGACGCCGACCGCTACCTCGGCAAGGGCGTCACCAAGGCCGTCGACGCCGTCTTCGACGTGCTCGCCCCCGCGGTCGAGGGCTTCGCAGCCGACGACCAGCGGATCATCGACCAGGTGCTCATCGAGGTCGACGGCACCGAGAACAAGCAGCGCGTGGGCGCCAACGCGATCCTCGGCATCAGCCTCGCCGTCGCGCACGCCGCGGCCGCCTCCGCCGAGCTCCCGCTCTACCGCTACCTCGGTGGCCCCAACGCGAGCACCCTGCCCGTGCCGCTCATGAACATCATCAACGGTGGCGCGCACGCCGACACCGGCGTCGACATCCAGGAGTTCATGGCGGTGCCGCTGGGCGCCGAGACCTTTTCCGAGGGCCTCCGCTGGGGCGTCGAGGTGTACCACGCGCTCAAGGCGCTGCTGAACGAGAAGGGCCTCTCGACCGGCCTGGGCGACGAGGGCGGCTTCGCCCCCGACCTGCCGACGAACGCCGAGGCGCTCGACCTGATCGTCGAGGCGATCACGCGCGCGGGTCTCGAGCCGGGTCGCGACGTGGCGGTGGCGCTCGACGTGGCCTCGTCGGAGTTCTACGCCGACGGCGTCTACACGTTCGAGGGTCAGCAGCGCACGGCCGAGGAGATGACCGCCTACTACGAGGATCTGCTGAACCGCTACCCGCTCGTCTCGATCGAGGACCCGCTCGACGAGGGGGACTGGGACGGCTGGAAGCACCTCACCGACCGCCTCGGCAGCCGCGTCCAGCTCGTCGGCGACGATCTCTTCGTCACGAATCCGAAGCGCCTCGCCGACGGCATCGAGAAGGGCGTCGCGAACTCGCTCCTCGTCAAGGTGAACCAGATCGGCACGCTCACCGAGACCTTCGACGCCGTGCAGCTCGCGCAGCGCGCCGGCTACACGGCCGTCATGTCGCACCGCTCGGGTGAGACCGAGGACGTGACGATCGCCGACCTCGCCGTCGCCACGGACTGCGGGCAGATCAAGACCGGCGCTCCCGCCCGCTCCGACCGCGTGGCGAAGTACAACCAGCTGCTCCGCATCGAGGAGGAGCTCGGCGGCGCCGCGAAGTACGCCGGCCGCGGCGCCTTCCCGCGGTTCTCCGCCTAACCCGCACCCCACGGAAACGACGACACGGTGACACGCTGGACCGAGGACCTCGGGGCCTGGGTCTCGAGCCTGCGCTTCAGCGGATTCACCGTGCTCGTCGTGATCCTGGTGCTCGCGGGCGCCGTGATCGTGAGCCCGAGCCTCTCCACGTTCGTGCAGCAGCAGCGCGAGATCGCCGAGCTGCGCGAGAGCGTGCGGCTGAGCCAGGAGGCGGTCGATGAGATCGACGCGGAGCGTGCGAAGTGGAAGGATCCGGTGTACGTGCGAGCGCAGGCGCGGGATCGCCTCTTCTACGTCCTTCCCGGCGAGACCCAGCTGAGTGTGATCGACGACATCATCATGCCCGTGGAGTCCGTCGAGGATACCGATCCCGAGCTGTCGCGCATTCAGGGCAACTGGGCGCAGGGGCTCGTGGTGTCGTTCTTGAGCGCGGGCACCACGGACGCGACGGCCGACGAGCTCGCCGCGACCGATCCCGCGGCCGTGGATCCTGCGGCCGATCCCGCGGCCGCCGATCCCGCCGCGACCGAATCTTCCACGACTGAATCAGAGGAGACCAGCCCATGAGCCGGCCACCGTACACCGAGCCCACTGCCGCCGACATCGCCGCGGTGAGCGAGCAACTCGAGCGCCAGGCACGCGGGGTGGTCGGGATCGCGGCCCGCGCATCCGATGGCAGCCCGACGGTCGTCGCCACCGCTCCGCGGCTCCCGGACGGGTCCCCGTTCCCGACCTTCTACTACCTGTCGCACCCGGAGGCGGTAGCAGCGGCGTCCCGGTTGGAGGCCGCCGGGGTGATGGCGGAGTTCAACGCACTGCTCGCCGAGGACGAAGAGGTGCGCGCCCAGTACCAGCGCGCGCACGAGCAGTACATCGCGGACCGCGAGACCGTCGGCGAGGTGCCCGAGCTCGTCGGTGTGAGTGCCGGGGGGATGCCGACACGGGTGAAGTGCCTGCACGCGCTCATCGGGCACGCACTGGCTGCGGGGCCCGGAGTGAACCCCATCGGGGATCTCGCGCTCGAGCGCAGCGGATGGGTGGCGTAAGCAGAGGAAAGCACCGGTTCTGTGCCAGTTTCGGACAGAATCATCGATTTTCTTCCTCTGGGCCGTGGAATGCGCGTCGGGAGCTCTGAGACCGGTCTACAATAGAGGCATGGGCGATCCTCGCCCTGTTTTTTCTGTGCCCGCGACGGGCATGGAACCGATCCTGACTTGCATCAAGGAGACCGCTTCGTGGCGAAGAAGATTCTGATCGTTGGTGGTGGCTACGCTGGCTTCTACACCGCATGGAAGCTCGAGAAGCTTCTTCGCGCCGGCGAAGCAGAGGTGACGATCGTCGATCCGTTGCCCTACATGGCCTACCTGCCCTTCCTCCCCGAGGTCGCCTCGGGATCGATCGAGCCGCGCCACGCGGTGGTCGCGCGCCGTCGCCACCTGAACCGCACGGCGAACATCTCGGGCAAGGTCACCGGAATCTCGCACGCGACGAAGACCGCGACGGTCACCCCGAACGAGGGGGAGCCCTTCGAGTTCGCCTACGATCACATCGTCGTCACCACCGGGTCGGTGTCGCGCACCTTCCCGATCGCAGGCATCGCGGACAACGCGATCGGCATGAAGACGATCGAAGAGGCCGTCGCGGTGCGCGACCGCCTCGTCGGCAACTTCGAGCGCGCCGCGTCGCTGCCCGCCGGTTCGGCCGAGCGCGCCCGCCTGCTCACGATCACCGTCGTCGGCGGTGGATTCGCCGGCATCGAGACGATCTCCGAGCTCCGCTCCTTCGCAACCTCGCTGCTCCGCCGCTACCCCGAGATCACCTTCGACGAGACGAAGTTCCACCTCGTCGAGGCCATGGGCCGGATCATGCCCGAGGTGTCGCAGGAGACCGCGAACTGGGTGGTCAAAGACCAGACCCGTCGCGGCGTCGACATCCACCTCGACACGCAGCTCTCCTCCGCGGTCGACGGCAAGATCGAGCTCTCGACCGGTGAGACCTACGAGTCGGACCTCATCGTGTGGACCGCGGGCGTCATGCCCCGTCCGTTCCTGCGCGGCACCGACCTCCCGATCGGGCCTCGCGGTCACGTGGTTGCCAGCCCGAACCTCCGCATCACGACCGAAGAGGGCGAGGAGCTCGTCGGAGCGTGGACCGCGGGCGACACGTCGCAGGTTCCCGATATCTCCCCGACCCCCGGTCCCGGCGGATTCTGCGTGCCGAACGCGCAGCACGCGGTGCGCCAGGGCCGTCTGCTCGCGAAGAACATCGTCGCGGATCTGCGCGGCGAGGGCGCGGCGGACTACAACCACAAGAACGCCGGCGCGGTGGCCGGACTGGGCGTGAACACGGGTGTGTTCCAGTCCGGCAAGTTCGCGATGAAGGGCTACTTCGCGTGGCTCGCGCACCGCTTCTACCACGGTCTCGCGATCCCGACGTGGGAGCGCAAGTGGCGCGTGTTCGGCGGTTGGGTCGGGCACTTCTTCCTCGGCCGTGACATCGTCAACATCGAGGCCGTGCAGCAGCCCCGGGCGATCTTCGAGGAGTTCGCGTCGCGCCCCAAGGCGTAGCAGTTCTCAGCGTGTGGCCCGCAGCGATGATTCGCTGCGGGCCACACGCGTATGCGGGGCGGGGCTGCACAGGTCTGCGCCCTGGGAAGCGTGAGCGATTGCTGTTGTTCGCGGGCGAGATCTGCCCGGATCCCGCTCACACCTCAGGCTGTGTGAGCGATTGCTGTTGTTCGCGGGCGAGATCTGCCCAGATTCCGCTCACACCTCGGGATGAGTGAGGCCAGTGGGCCCGGCGCCCGCTGCCGAGAAACGCTGATGCGCGTTTCTCTCTACGCCGACCGGGCCGGTGGGCCCGGCACCCTCTGCCGAGAAACGCTGATGCGCGTTTCTCTCTAAGCAGAGGGTGCATGTCGCGAGAGGAACTCGAACATGTCCGTATCGTCGACCCCGGGGAAGGTGCCGGTCGGCAGCGGCGTCAGCACGTGCGCGTGCATGCGCGCGCTCGGCCACGCATTCCCGGCCCAGCGGCTGAGCAGCTCCGGGCGCGGCGTGCGGCAGCACGACTCGTCGGGGCACGTCGACACGGCCCGCACCGTCGTGTCGCGCCCGCGGAACCACCGGGTGTCGTTGAACGCCACCCCACAGGCGATCGCAAACGGCCCGTGCTCCGCATCCCCGGTCTGCACGCTCGTCCAGTAGGTCCCCGCGGGGGTGTCCGTGTACTGGTAGAACTCGCTGGTGCGGTTCGTCCGGTTGAACGCCGCCCGCCCACCCCACTTGTGGCACAGCATCTCGCCCTCGATCGATCCCGAAGCATCACTCGGGAACGGCAGGCCGTCGTTCTCGTAGCCGCGCACCAGGGAGCCCGCGCCATCCGCACGGTAGTGATGCACCTTGAGATCCAGGTGCCGCGTCGCGAGATTCGTGAAGCGGTGCGCCGCGGCCTCGTGGGTCACGCCGAACGCGTCGCGCAGATCCTCGATCGCAAGGTTCCGGTTGCGCTTCGCCTGTTGCAGAAAGTCGACCGCGCGGGCCTCCGGCAGCAGGCACGCGGCCGCGAAGTAGTTGATCTGAAGGCGCTGCTCGAGAAATTCCGCATAACTTGCCGGTTCGGCATGTCCGAGCACCCGGTGCGCCATGGCCTGCAGCGCCAGAGAGCGCAGGCCGTGACCGCCCGGGATCGACGCCGGCGGCAAATAGATCCGCCCGTTCTCGAGGTCGGTGATGCTCCGGGTGCTCGACGGCAGATCGTCGACGAAGATCAGGGTGAACCCGAGCAGCTCGGCCAGCATCGCGACCTGCCGGTGGGTGACTGCGCCGTTCGTGTGCCCGATCCGGCGCATGAGATCCGAGGCGACGAGCTCGATCTCCGGGATGTAGTTGTCGCGCTCGCGCATCTGCAACCGGATCGCGGTGTTCGCGCGCCGGGCCTCCTCGGAGGTGGTCGCGGCGGCGCGGGATCGGCGGGCCAGTTCCCGGTGCAGGCCAACAATGGCCTCAAGTGTGTCATCGTTCAGCGTGCGGGGGGTTCGGACGTGGGGGAGTCCGAGGCGGGTGTACCCGGGCGCGGATTGCGCGCGTTCGAGCTCGATTTCGAGGGCGCTGCGGTGATCCGGCGCCTCGTGCTTCAGGAGCTCCGCGGGATCGACATCGAGTTCACGCGCGACGCTCTGCAGCAGGCCGAGCCGCGGTTCCCGCTTGCCGTTCTCGACGAGCGAGAGCTGACTGGCCACCACACCCACGCGCTCGCCGAGCTGGTCGAGCGTGAGTCCGGCCTGCGTACGGAAGTGGCGGAGTCGTTTGCCGAGCAGCAGTCGATCGAGTTCCGTCTCGGTGAGGGCCGGGGTCGCGTCGGGAGCCATAACTTGACTATATGTCAAGAAGGCTCAAAGTTTACTGGCCAAACAGTGAACTCGAGGTAACCGGAGTGCAGAGAATGGATATCAGACGGATTCTTACCATCCAAGGTCCACACCCGAGGAGAACGAACGCTATGGGCAACAGCCAGGTCGTCGACATCGAGACGTCAATCGCGGAGCTGGTGAGCGCCGAAGCCACCACCACCAACGCCGAGGTGCTGCAGTGGGTGACCGAGGTCGCTGAACTCACGAAGCCCGACGCGGTCGTGTGGTGCGATGGATCGCAGGACGAGTGGAACCGCATCACCACCGAGATGGTCGAGGCGGGCACGCTGATCCCGCTCAACAAGGATCTGCGGCCGGGCAGCTTCCTGGCGCGTTCGCACCCCGGCGACGTCGCCCGGGTCGAGGATCGCACCTTCATCTGCTCCGTCGACGAGGCGGACGCCGGCCCCACGAACAACTGGATGGCCCCCGACGCCATGAAGGCGGAGCTCCAGCCGCTGTTCGACGGCGCCATGCGCGGGCGCACGATGTACGTGGTGCCCTTCTCGATGGGTCCCGTCGGCGGTGCGATCACGCAGCTCGGGATCGAGATCACCGATTCCCCCTACGCGGTGCTCAACATGCGCATCATGACCCGCATGGGGCAGACCGCCCTCGACGGGATCACCCCCGGCAGCGAGTGGGTGCGCACCGTGCACTCGATCGGCGCACCGCTCGAGTACGGCCAGGACGACGTCGCGTGGCCCTGTAACGACACGAAGTACATCACGCACTTCCCCGACACGCTCGAGGTCTGGTCGTACGGCTCCGGCTACGGCGGCAACGCACTGCTCTCGAAGAAGTGCTTCGCGCTCCGCATCGCGAGTGTGATGGGCAAGAAGGAGGGCTGGCTCGCCGAGCACATGCTGCTCCTCAAGCTCACGAATACCGCGTCGGGCAAGGCCTACCACCTCTCCGCGGCGTTCCCGTCGGCCTGCGGCAAGACGAACCTCGCGATGCTGCAGCCGACGATCCCGGGCTGGAAGGTCGAGACCATCGGCGACGACATCGCCTGGCTCCGCCCCGGCCCCGACGGTCGCCTCTACGCGATCAACCCCGAGGCCGGCTTCTTCGGCGTCGCGCCGGGTACCGGTGAGTCGACGAATCCCGTCGCCATGGAGACCCTCTGGGGCAACACGATCTACACGAACGTCGCGCTCACTGACGACGGCGATGTGTGGTGGGAGGGCAAGACCGACGAGGTGCCCGCGCACCTGATCGACTGGCAGGGACAGGACTGGACCCCCGAGTCCGGGCGCGTCGCTGCGCACCCGAACTCGCGCTTCACGGTGCCGATCCAGCAGACCCCCACCCTCGCGCAGGACTGGTACGAGCAGAACGGCGTGCCGCTCGATGCGATCCTGTTCGGCGGACGCCGCGCCACGAACGTGCCGCTCGTCGCGCAGTCGTTGTCGTGGGATCACGGCGTGTTCGTCGGGGCCACCATCTCCTCGGAGAAGACCGCTGCCCAGGAGGGGACCGTCGGAGAACTGCGGCGCGATCCCTTCGCGATGCTGCCGTTCTGCGGCTACAACATGGCCGACTACTGGGGTCACTGGCTCGCCATGGGCGAGAAGCTCGGTGCGCAGGCGCCGAAGATCTTCCAGGTCAACTGGTTCCGCAAGGGAGCCGACGGCCGGTTCCTGTGGCCGGGCTTCGGCGAGAACTCCCGCGTCATCGACTGGATCATCCGCCGGGTCGAGGGAGAGGTCGAGGGCCGCGAGTCCGCCGTCGGCACCCTGCCGAACCCGGGCGAACTGAACCTCGACGGCATCGAGGTGCCCGAGGCGGATCTCGAGGAGCTCTTCTCGATCGTGCCCGCCTCGTGGCTGGCCGAGGCGGATCTGACGGAGGAGTTCTTCGCGCAGTTCGGCGACCGCCTGCCTGCAGCGCTCCGTGAGCAGCTCGCGAACCTCCGCACCAGGCTCGGCGCCTGAGCGTACGGGCTCGGTGCTGCAGACCGAGCCCGTCGCCGAGCACCCTGAGCACTTCAGGCGCTCCCACGAACCGTAAACCCCGCCGTTCTGCCCAACGGCGGGGTTTACTCTGTCTGCTCGGGCGCGGAGTGGCGCGGGTGGCGCGGGTCGCAGGGCGCCCGGGCGGCTGACCTGCGCGGATCGACCGCCGAGGTCTGACAGAATCGGAAGGCCCCCCATAGCCCAATTGGCAGAGGCACCCGACTTAAAATCGGTTCAGTCTGGGTTCGAGTCCCAGTGGGGGACTTAAAAGTCCAGATCAGATAACGTTTCCTGATCGGCGTGAGATCCGAAACGGTGGCCAAGTCGGCGTTTACTCGGCGCTTTGAAAGAACTTCTCGAGCGCCAAAGTAGCGTCCGGAGCATCCGCCAGCCGCTGCGCATAGTGCGCCTTCGTCACCCTCTCATCGGAGTGGCCCAGCTGATCGCGTGCAGCCTCGATGCCCATGTCGTCACGCAGCAACGTCGCGACAGCCTTGCGGAACGACTTCGGGGTAAGCCCCTCGAACTGGGTTCCCTTAACTGCCTCGCGCCACTCTCGACGCAGGTTGTGCGGCCACCTGTGCGTCCCTGTGGAGGACGGAAAGACGATCGGGCAGTAGGAGGCGGCACGTCGTTCCTGCAGCGTGAGAGCGGCCGCTGGGGGCAGTGTGAGCCTCCGCATCCCAGCGTCGCTCTTCGTGAACTTCTGTCTTTCGAGCTTGCCCGCTTCATTCACGATCAGGGTTGCCTCGATGCTGACCTTCGTCACATCGGTTCCGATTTCCACGCTCGGCCATTCAAGCGCCAGGAGTTCCGCCGTGCGCGCACCTGTCGCGAGGTAAAGCCCGATGAGGTCATGCAGATACGCCGGCCTTCCGCGCTCGATCAGGGCCGCGTCGTGGGCCTTAAGGAACGGCAGTAGATCCCGGATCATTGCCAGGCTTGGTGCTGCAGGCGTGCTCTTCGTCGCAGGCACGGGCGCGGTGTTCTTCGCGCGATTGAAGTCCACGAGGCCGTGGCGCAGAGCAAGTTCGAACGCGTTCACCAGAATGGTGCGCACTGTCCGTGCGGTTCCGGGGCCATGGTTCTTCGTCGTGAGCTTCACGAACCGATCCATCTTCGAAACCGTCGCTTCACGAATCCGCACCGACCCGATGCCAGGTGTGATCGTTGACGCTGCTCGCTGAGAGTAGGTCCGCAGAGTCGCGGCCGCATACCTTCCCGCGGATCGTGCTTCGTCCAGCCACTCGGCGATCAGCTGGTCGACCGTGGAGTCGGGGGAGAGCGCTGCGTGTTCGTCCTCAATGTGGCGGGTCTTGAGTGCATGCTGCAGGTTCTGTTCAGCTTCGGAGAGTGTTCGCCCGATGCGTTGCACTTTCCGGGTGATGCCGTCCGCATCCCGGTAGCGGGTGAATGCTGTGGGCGTGCCGTTGACCTTCTTGCGGGTGATCTTGCCGTGTGTCTCGAGCACGAGGGGTGCGCGCGCCACTACGCCACCTCGAAACGCCGCGCCCACTGCCCGACGCCCATCTTTGCGCCGACGTAGAGGCTGTCGCCCACTCGGTTCAGGGTGCGCTTGAACGCGTGGATCGTCTTGTCGAGCACGTAGAGGTCGACCGCCATGGCATCAACCTTCCCGTTATGGCGCTGCTCAGACTCCCGAAACGCGTCCGGGTCGATCAGGAAGTGCGCCGCCCATTCGTCGGCGCGGTCCTCCTGCCGCTGGTGAATGTGGGGAAGCATCGACGGCTCATCTCCCATCGTTGCGTGCCCAAGCTCGTGCCCAAAGGTGTGGCGTGTCTTGCGTGGGGTCATGCCGTCCTGCAGTCGGATTAGCTTGAGCTCGTGGCAGTAGTCGCCGTTGCGTCGCAGGTGCCGAAGATCGGTGAACTCTACCTGCACGCCTAGCTCCATTGCGTAGTCGTAAAGGGCTTCCACGTTTCCTCCCTAGATCCCGTCTTGGTCTTCGCCTGATTCGTCGTTCTCATCAACACTGTCTGCGACTCGTTTTAGGCGATCCTCGTGGAGCTCGGCATTCTGCCCGAAGCCACCGACAATCACATTTGATTCGGGTTCTGCGGGGTAAGAGAAACCGTCGCGCTCGCCGAACTCGAAGCATAGGCGGCTGTATGCGTCTTCGACGAGGCCTTGGGGCTCGAGGTCGATGGCTTCGCACGCTTCGACAAAAACGCTCAACGGAATCTCAACCTTGCCATTCAGCCAGCGGTTGAACGCCGCCGGGCTCCGTCCGATGGCGTCCGCGACGGATTTTGCGGTATGGCCTTGGCGGATGATCTTGCCCTTCAGCTCGAGTCCAAGGTAACGGGCAAACGTCTCTGAGCGCTGGCGATTGTTCATATAAGCATCATACTGCTCATTTTGGACAACGCAAGTGTCCGTATTGGTAAACGAACTGGCTTGCGGATTGCTCGAATAGGTATCAGACTTGTTCACATGAGCAATCAACGAACCGGCAGCAGCGCAGCAGCGGTCCAGGAAGCAATCGAAGATTCCGGACGCACCAAGCGGTCTATCTCGGATGAAACCGGCATCCCGTACCCCACCCTGAACCGCAAGCTCGCGGAGAAGGCGGAGTTCAAGTTCAGCGAACTGCTTCTTATCGCGGAAGCCTTGGGTGTTCCCCCGTGGAAGTTCACCCCGAGCATCTTCACGCGGCCAGCTGCGGCGGTAGCGGCATGAGCACCGGCTTCGCGGGTACGAGCTACGAGCCCACCTGGACAACGAGGCAAGTGGCGGAGTTTCTGGGTCTGGCGGTGCAGACCGTGTACAACTCGCTCGGCAACGTCGAGGGGTTTCCAAAGCCGCGAAAGCAAGGCCGACTAAACGCATTCATTCCGTCCGAAGTGGCGGAGTACCGGGCAAAGTCGCTCGGACTGAACGAGACGGAGGGAATCTGATGAGCAGCATGGTTTTGGATGGTGTGGCGGCGCGGTCGCGGTCTACGGATCCGGTGACGTCGGTGGACGCCGGCCGTTCGGCACGGTTGTGTGCGTCTCAGGCGGCTGTCATGGCGTGCATGACTGGTGGCCGGAATCGCACTCAAGGGGAGCTTGAGTATCTGCTTCCCGGGTGGTCGCCTTCGCGGATTCGGGCGGCGGTGACGGAGCTGGAGGCGGATGGTCTGGTGGTTCGTACTGAGCGGACGCGGCTGACGAAGTACGGGCGTGCGGCGCAGGTTTGGGAAGCTGCCGCCTGATCTGAACCGCAAGGTTCGACCCCATTGGTGGTGGGGGTCTAACAAGTGCACCTAAAAACGGGCCGGTCGGCCTCATAACTGGCCGGTTCACGACACATAGCTTTGCCCCTACTGATAGGGGTCGCGCGGATTCTGATCCCCACCCGGGTCGCCAGTTACGTAGCGCCGAAGCGTTTAACAGATCGCCAGTTCCCGTCTTAGTTGACGTTGGTCCGCATCGTGGTGGGTGCGCTTCGGGGGTTGTGGTGGTGGGAAAGTCCTGCGGTATGTCCCGCAGGCAATTCATGGTGCGGAGGTGAGGTGACTCTGCCGCGCCAGGCGGTGCATTGGTGGCGCGTGACCTAGGCGAAAGACCGGGCGCGCGTTGCGGGTTCGAATCCCGTCACCGCCACTACACGACACACAGGAAAGGCGGTTCTGAGATGGGAAGCAAGAAAGCGGTTGCGATCGAATGCGATCAGACGGGGGAGATGCTGTTGCTGCGACAGGGGGATTCCATTGGCGAATACCCTCATGGCCGGTTCCCGCGGCGGTTTGAGTTCTCTGGCGCAGTGATTACGGATGCGTGGAAGCATGCGCACACTCTCGGGTGGCGTTCTTGGACGCTCCGCAACGCGGATGGCGGGTTCGCCGAATGCCCTCCGCCTGTAGATGACCGCCGAGCTCGGTGGGTTTCTGGAGGTTGGGTTACCGCGCCTGGCGTAGACCCGGACCCGCCTTACTCGGTGGCGGCGCTCGCTGAGATTGAACGGCGAGATCGTGATGCTAATCGGTGGGCCGAGTGGGAGGCGCAGCGCGCTTCGAACCTCGACTCGCAGATTGAACGCATGCAAGCCGAGGTTGACCGACTCGTCGCAGCCCGGGGAAATAGCAATTCCTCCGACGGGCCGACAGTGGGTCATTTGATCTCGCGGGGAGCAGCATGAGCACGAACTCGCGCCTGAGTGCGGAAGACACGATTGCACGTGCGATCTGGGGCCTGCGTCTCATCGAGCCGATGCAAGTGATTCTCGCCAACGATGCCCATGCCATCGCGAAGGCTGCGCTCGCCGCACTAGACGAAGCGGGATACATGGAGTCAGGGCAGGAACCCGAACCGGCAGGTTATGGGTATGTCTACCGCGCAAGTGACATTCAGGGCTGACAGGTAACAGGCGGTGCATGGTGCTGGCGCATGACTGGGTTACCCGGTGCGTTGCGGGGTTCGAATCCTCGACCGTCACGGCGGATAGTCCGCTTTCAACGAGGGAGGCGAAGTGAAGGAGATCTACGAGAAGAAGGCTGCTGAGGCGGCGAAGATGGCGCGCATGAATCGGGGCTTTGGCTGGTTTTACTTGGTCATGACTGTGGCGAATGTCGGGGCCGCAGTCGGCCAGATCGTGTTTGGCAATCCTCCAATCAATCTCATCGTTGCGGCAGTGACGGCGGCGATGTGGCTGATGAACAAGCGCACGGTGAGCGGGTACGAGCAGTCGGCCCGCGATTACCGGAGCGCTGCGAACGCCTCGATCTTCTGAATGGTTAGCCCGTGAGCCTGGGATTGGTTGTGGAGGCGTAGAACCTCCCACGGGCACGGACGCTCGATTGCGTCTATTTCGCATCCACTGGGGTGGTTGCAGGGCATGGGTGGTTGTCCGATGGGAGGGGCTGCGTAGCGGTCGTACCTAGATGGGTGGTGGCGGGATGGAACGACCCGTCATCGCATCCACCCCTCAAGTTTTGGAGGCGTGATGGAAGCGGTTCTTGTTGCTGCTGTGGTCCCGTTTTGGGTGCTGGTGGCTGGTTTGTATTCGTTGGTGGAGAGGTGGAAGTGATGGCTCGTCAGGTGACGGTGTATCCGGATGACAGTGAGGTTGAGCAGTGGGCGTCGTTGCAACTCGCGGCCTTGCTGGTGAATGGGGAGTTGGGTGTTCTGTTGCGGGAGTTCGTGGGGGAGACGTACGAGGGCGTGATTGAGCGTGCGGTGGCGTCTCGTGAATAGGGGTTGGCGTCCGTTCTATCTGCTTGTCCTGTCGGCGGCGGCTCTCATCTTCGCGATGGGGGTCGCGCAGTTCTTTCTAGGGAGGTGGCCGTGAACGGGTTGAGTGTCCTGTTCTATGTCGCTGCTGGTGTAGCGATCTGGGTCATGTACTGGCGGGCGGTGCGCAATGAGCAGAAGTAGATCGAGCGCGAAGCAGGCGGGTTCGTTGTTCGAGTCGCATGTGGCCGGGTTTCTTGCTGATGCTTTGGACGATGACCGTATTGAGCGGCGCGCGAAGAACGGCAGCAAGGACCGTGGCGATGTGGGCAGTGTGCGCACGATCGACGGGAAACGTGTGGTCGTGGAGTGCAAGGACTACGGCGGGCGTCTGCTCCCATCTGAGTGGGTGCGTGAGGCGGAGATCGAGCGCGGCAACGATGACGCCGCGGTTGGTGTTGTGGTCGCGAAGCGACGCGGCAAGGGGCTGGCCCAGATGGGTGAGTCGTACGTGGTGATGACGTTGGCCGACCTGGCAGTGCTGCTAGGGGGCGAACGTGAGTAGCTGCGGGTGCTCTGCGGGGAGCGCAGAGAACGGGTGGATGGAAACCCGATCAGAGGAATGCGAGCAAAAGGAACTTGATGCGTGGACTCGGGCATTGTCTCGGGTGCTCGTGATGGAGGCAGGAGAAGAGACATGAGCGAGAAGTTCGTAGCAAGCAACGGGGTTGAGATCTCGCGCTGCGGAAGAGGTGTCTATGACGATAAGGGGCGACGCAACATCTCGATGTCAGATAGCGAGGTGGCTGCCTTGCGTGAGTTCTTCCTGCATGAGCGGGACACGGAACTCGGACGCTGGCGGTGGCCTGAGAACCCGGACTATGTCGTTTACCCGGTCGGGAATGTGCTTGTTGATGTTCTTCGGGAATCCTCCGCGACGAAAACTCTGCTTGGCCCCGGGCGGCTGCAAGGAGTGAGCCAAAAGCTGGCAGGTGACTGCCGAGCGGATGCGGCCCGTCATTTCTACGACGCCGCTACTGGCTACTTCGAGGCCCACCCTGAGCCGAAGCCGTGGCATGACGCGAAGCCCGGCGAGGTGTGGGTGGTTGAGAACCTCGATGGTGAGTACGCCTACACGGTCGATCCGGAACAGTTCTACGACAGCACGCGCGACTACGGCCTCGACCTAACGGACAAAGGCATCACGAGGGCTCGCCGTATTTGGCCGGAGGTGGTGTCTGATGACTCGTGAGGTTCGTTCTGAGGTGAACCATGTGGGGGCTGGGTACTACGGTGCACCGGCCCCTTCTCATGTCACACGGTGTGTGCATTCGCGGAACCCGTTTGGTCATAACCCGGAGTGCAACTGCGGGTGGGCGCGCGTCCCCAGCACGCCGGTTGGTGAACCGGACTACCCGGTATCGCCGCACGAAAGGTGGTGGAAATGATGGCCAAGAACACTCGCGAGGTGGTGTGTCAGTACTGCGGGAAACCGTTCAACACGGAACCCACGAATAAGCGGTTCTCGTTTCGGGCGAAACGGTTGTGCCGGGATTGCCGGTACGTGTTGCCGTTCGATCAACAGGAGGTATGGGCAGCATGAGCGAACAGCAGGAGATGGGTCAGGCGGTTCTTGACTCGGATGTCACACCAGCTGTCGTCATGGAATCGCCTGTCTGGGTGATGCGGGGCGGTGCGTACTTGCTGGACGAGTACGCGGGAGTCCTTATCGACTCGGCTGGCAACTACTCGGTCAAGACACGTGGCAACCCGCGCGCGCTGGTGGCGGTACTACGGGCGATCGCAGAAGAAATCGAAGAGAAGGTGGCAGGCGATGAGCAAACGAATTGACCACGCTGAGCAAGCGCGCACCCTGCTGGAGCCGCTTGACAGTCGCTATTCCGACTTCGACCGGGTGCAGTTTGTCGCTGAAGCTCATGTTCACGCGACTCTCGCCATGGTGGAGCAACAACGTATCGCGAACATCATTGCTCTCTATCATCATGATCCCGAAAAGCAGACTGGCGGGTCGGCTTCAGACTTCGCGAATGAGGCTTGGGATCATCTCGCGGACGGTCCCATCCGGCAGGCGTTGGGGCTGGACAAATGAGCCGCGACACCAAGAAGCGCGAGCTCATCGCGGAGGCCGCGAAGCATAGTGAGGGCGAGCCTCGGCGATGTGGCTGCGGGCGTCCGGGATGCGATGGGCAAACGTTCTGCGCATGGTGCGGAGACGAATGGCCCTGCCTGACGCGCCGTCTCGCTGATGCGCTGGACGAGATCGAGGTGCCCGCATGACTCGCGACACCGTGTTTGAGGATGCTGAAGGTGACGGCGACCGGGACGTGTACGACGACCGGCACGCCTGGTACGAGTCCATGTGGTTCGACGCGAACGTCGACATGGCACGAGAGGAGCGGAAACTTGGCAATGAAGCGTGAGGGTGTCGTATACGGGCTCCCCGAGACGGAGTATCACGCGCCGAAGGATGAGCTCTCATCGACTGGCGCGAAGCTGTTGCTCGAGTCGCCGAAGAAGTTCAAGTATCAGGTGCTCGACGGGCACCGGGTGTTCCGGCCGGCGTTCGATCTTGGCACGGCCGTGCACACGAAGGTGCTGGGTGTTGGTGCCGGGTTTATTGAGTACCCGGAAGAGCACCTGACGCCCTCGGGGAACGTATCTACGAAGGCTGCGACGGTCGAATGGGAGCGGGAGCAACGCGCTAACGGTGCGATCATCCTGACGCCGGCACAGTCGGCGCAGGCTGACGGCATGGCTGAGGCTGTGCTGCAGGAGCCGGAGTCGCGGGCGCTGTTTGAGCGTGACGGCCACTCGGAGGTGTCGATCTTCGATCAACTGCGCGGGGTGAAGCGGCGCGGGCGCATCGACTACATGCCGACCGATGGCGGGTTCGTTGTTGATCTGAAGACCACGGTTGATGCATCGGGAAACGGGTTCCGGCGATCGGTCGAAGCTTACGGCTACCACATCCAGTACGGCCACTACATGGACATTCTCGAACGCATCACGGGCGAGAAGCGAGACATGGTTTTCGTCGTCGTGGAGAAGGAGCCACCTTATGAGGTGAACGTGATCCGGTTTGATGAGCACGAGGACTTCGCCCGGTTCGGGGAAACCGAAGCGCTGCAGGCCGTCGATGATTACGCGCGCTGCATGGAAACAGGGGAGTGGCCCGGCTACCTGCGGAACGGCATCACGAAGATCAAACCGTCCATGCGGCTGATGTACGACTTCAACGACAAATACGAGAGCGAGGAGATCCAGGTCTAATGGATATCGCAACAACGACTGAACCGAAGTCTGACCAACAGAACTTCGATGACTACCAGTCCGCACCGAAGACGGTGACTGTTTCGGAGGTGAAGAAGGGCAGCGCGGAGCAGCCGGTGGAGATCCACCTGGTCGAGTTCCCCGGCCGCCCGTTCAAGCCGTCGAAGTCGATGCGGCGCGTGCTGGTCGCGGCTTGGGGCGGTGAAGCCTCAAACTACCCGGGACGCATTCTCCGGCTCTACGGCGACCCCACGGTGAAGTTCGGCGGGCAGACCGTGGGCGGCATCCGCATCTCACACATGTCGCACCTCACGGAGCCCGTGACTGTTCATCTGACGGTGACTCGCGGGAAGCGTGCACCATTCACGGTGCAGCCGATCGCGACCCCACAGGACGCGACCGCATGGCTGACCGAAGCAACCACGCTCGAGGAACTGCAGAAGGCGTGGGGGATGGTGCAACGGGCCGGCCTTGGGGCGATCGCCGAGCTCGCGAACCTGAAGGACTCGCGGAAGGCGGAGCTTCAATGACCGTCGTGTTTGACCCGTTGCTGTCGTGCAGCGGTTGCAGTGGCCGGGGATGGATCAACATCGTCCCCGGCCTAACTCGTCCCTGTCGGTGCAGGACACAACCAATGGAGGTGGCGTGATGGGTGTCCCGCTGAAAGCACGAGAGGTTGGGCCGATTTCGGGTGATGGGTTGGCGCGCATGGCGTCCAGCGCGCTCACTGAAAGCCATCCCGGGCGGCTGCTGCCTGACCTCCCGGGAAAGGTGCACGGCATCAAGCAGCCCGGGCCTGACTGGATGGTGCAGTGTGACGACTGCCTGACGTGCTGGTCGGGGTCAACGCTTGTGTTTGTGGCGAAAGCGGCGACGTTCATAGCCGAGGTTCCGGGGGTCCGGCTGTGCAAGTCGTGCTGGAATCTGCGCGGATGGTCGGAGAACTACCACGGCTGGTATCAGAGTGAGTAACCGGCGCACTGGACGGATGCCTGCGCCTCATCCGGGGATCGTCGCTGAACGTTCTGGTGGCATGTGTGAGCGGTGTTTGGTGGTCCCGGCGACGGAGATCCATCACCGCCGTTACCTGTCGCGGGGCGGGAAGCACAACCTCGCGAACCTGCTGCACCTTTGCGGCAACGGAAACTTCGAGGGCTGCCACGGTGAGGCACACACCGGCATCGGTGGCGAGGTCGGCACATCCATTTCGCGGCACAACCCGCGCCCGGAATCGGCGATCCCGTTCACGGATCTACTCGGCCGCGAGCACTGGCTTGATGACACTGGTTTGCGGCATGACCGGCAACCACAGCCCTACTAGGAAGGAGGGAAACGATGAGGATCCGATCGATTAAGCCGGAGTTCTGGCGGTCGCAGGACGTGGCGCGCATGGACATCGAGGACCGGTTGTTGTTCATCGGGCTTTGGTCCTATGTGGATGACAACGGGGTCGGCGAGGACCGGGTGTCTCAGGTCGCGGCGGATCTGTTCGCGGACGACATAGAGCGAGATCCTAGCGAGACATTCGCGAGAGTCTCGCGAGGATTGCTGAAACTATCTGAAGCGGGTTCCATCGCTAGATATGAGGTGTCTGGGCGGTCGTTTTTGCGGGTTGTGAACTGGTCGAAGCATCAGCGGATCGATAAGCCCAACAAGCCGCGTTTCCCGTTCGAGAATGGCGAGATTTCAACGATCTTTGACGATTCCGCGACACCCTCGCGAGACTCTCGCGAGATCCTCGCGCCTGGAACAAGGGAACAGAGGAACAAGGGAACAGAGGAACAAGGGAACAAGGGAACAGGCTCACGCGAGCTCGCAGTGATCGGACCGGACTTCGAACAGGTCTGGGAGACGTGGCCGAAGAAGACCGAGAAGGACCGCGCCGAGAAGGAGTACGCGAAGCACTCCCGCACGGTCCCGGACCTTGCCGATGCGGTCGCAGTGTTCGGGCGCGCGTATTCGGCGACGACGGAGAAGCAGTTCATTCCGTCGCTCGCTTCATGGTTGCACCGGAAACGGTGGACCGATGAACTGCCGCAACCTCGCGGTGGTGGGTCACGGGTGCAGCAGGGTTTGAGCGTTGCCGAGGAACTTAGACGATTGGAGGGCGGGGATGCAGGCGAGTGAGGTTGCCGAGTTGTTGGCGCTCGCTTCGGCGTACGACAACCGGAACGTGACGAAGGAAGCGGCGGTCGGTTGGAAGGTCGCGATCGATTCGCAGATCCCGGACCTTGAGGTGGGGTTGGCGCGGGAGGTGATCATTGATCACTTTGCGACGTCGGGGGAGTACTTCACGGTGAAGCATCTGATTGATGGGGCGAAGGCTCGGTTGCGTCGATTGCCGAAGCAGGTGATGGATGATGTGCGGGCTGCTAAGGCGCGCGGACTGGTGGAGGGTTCGTGGCCTCGAGCTACTCCGCTGACCCCGGAGGTGCAGGCGCGGTTGGATACGGCGCGTGCCGTGGATCGTGAGACGGCGGCACAGTACGCGGTTGAGGGACCGAACGTCTCCACGCTCGCTCTGAACGTGGGGAGGCGACCGTGACCGCGACCGTGCAGGTGTCTCTGCCCGGGCCGTTGGTCTGGGATCTCTGGAAGATCGCGGAGGCTCGGGGCATCCCGGTGGCTGATGTGATCCGTGAGGGGCTGGCCCCCGCCCGAACGTGGTGCCCGATCAGACGGCACTCACTCGAGCACGGGTCACTGACCTCGTGGAGCAGGGCTGGGACGACGGAAGTATCGCGGTCAAGTTGGACCGCACCCGCGGGTACGTCGCTGATGTGAGGCGGCGTGCGGGGATGAAAGCAAACAAGAGAGGGATGGTGGCCGGGTGACGGTGACGTTGTTTAGTAAGCCGTCGTGTGTGCAGTGCACGGCGACAGCGCGGGCGTTCAAGGAGCGTGGAATCGCGCATGTGGTGCGTGACCTGTCTGAAGAGGTGGACGCGTTGGAGCTCGTGAAGGGCCTGGGTTACATGCAGGCCCCGGTGGTTGTGACGGACGACGAACACTGGTCGGGCTTCCGCCCGGACCGTATCAACGAATTGGCAGAACGAATCAAGGAGGGCGGCGATGGATGAAAAGAAGCTCCGGCAGATGGTTGCCGATCTCGTGGACCCGGATGATTGTTGGTTCGATCATCACGGCGGGTGTCAGGCCCACGGATACCTGAGCCTAAAGCCGGGGGAGCTTTGCCCCCATGAAGAAGCGAAGCAATGGCTGAAAGAAGGAGAGAACTAATGGCAGGTGAACCGCTCATCACGGTTGTAGGCAATTTGGTGGCTGATCCGGAGCCGCGTGTTTCGCAGGCGGGGAAGTCGTGGGTGACGTTCCGTATCGCGTCGACGCCGCGGGTGCGTGACCGTCAGTCGGGGGATTGGTCGGATGGTGAGGCGCTCTGGCTGGGGTGCCGCGCTTACGGCGAGTACGCCGACAACATTGCCGCGACGCTGACGAAGGGCATGCGTGTCATCGTGCAGGGTCGGCTCACGCAGCAGACGTACGAGAAGGACGGGCAGCAGCGCACGGCGTTGAACCTCGAGGTTGAAGAGGTTGGCCCGTCGCTCCGGTTCGCGACGGCACAGGTCACGCGCGGACAAGCCCGCAGTGGGGGTTCTGGCGGTGTTTCGGGTGCTGGTGCGACCGGACAGGCGCAGAACGAGTGGAACGCGCCACAGGGCGGCGGAGGGTTTGACGACGAGCAGCCCTTCTGACCCCCAACAATCGATAGGTAGCGCCCTAGAGATGGGGCGCTTTTTCATGCCCGAGAGGGGGCCAGGATGACCCAGATTGCGCCGCCGATCCCATACTTTGGCGGCAAACAGAAGATCGCTTCGAAGATCACCGCGCTGTTTCCCGAGCATTCGGGGTACATCGAACCGTTCGCTGGCGGGCTGAGTGTCCTCTTCGCGAAGTGCCCAAGTCGACTTGAGGTGGTGAACGATCTCAATGGGCACATCGTTGCCTTCTGGCGGGTGCTCCGAGATTATCCAGAAGCTCTGCAGCGGGCGTGCGATCTCACGCCGCACGCCCGCGAAGAGTTCTCGCTAGCAGATCTGGCAGAAGACGTATCCGACATCGAGCGGGCGCGTCGTGTGTGGGTGCTGATGACACAAGGAAGGTCAGCGATATGGGCCTCCACCGGGTGGCGTCACTATCAGGACGGTGCCGCACCCACGGCATTCGAGAAGTACATGAGTGCTTACCGGGACCGGATGCACCCTGCCGCGGAGCGCTTGCGAACGGTGCAGATTGAGCACCGGCCAGCTGCGGAGATCATCGACAGTTACGGCAAGCACAGCGCGAACTTGCTTTATGTTGACCCGCCCTACATTGGCGAGACGAGGGGGAGTGGGCAAAGGTACGGGGTCGAGATGAAGAGCCTCGAGATGCATCAAGAGATGCTCGATCTTCTCCGCGAAACGAAAGCGAGAGTTGCCCTGTCTGGGTATTCGCACCCTCTGTACGAGGAGGAGCTCTCAGATTGGCAGCGGGTGGAGATCAGCGCGAAAACCCAAGTATCTGCACGACGCGAAATCGTGTGGATGAACTACCAGCCAGACGGATGGCTGTGATTTTTGTACCCGAGGGGGTGGCTGTGTGTCACCCCCTCAACCACGAAAGGAGACAGGCGTGAAACCGGGAGTCAAAGCCAGCGACGCGAGCGAAATGGGCGCTGCAATCCGCGAGGCCGAAGACAGAAGGAGCCTCAACGAAGCGATTGAGAACGGTTGGCCAATCACTCGACCCGTGCAGGAAGGGGACGAATCATGCCAGTGATGCTCGATATATGCTGCCGGCGCGGTGGCGCAGGAGAGGGCTATAGGCGTGCGGGTTGGACGATGATCGGTGTTGATCGTGACGCGTTCGACTACCCGTGCGGTGACTTCTACCAGATGGATGGGATTGAAGCGCTCGAACATGTGCTGCACGACGAGGGACGTTTCGACGGGATCCCGATCGATGCGATCCACATGTCTTGGCCGTGCCAAAGGTGGGCGACCTCGACCGCGGATGCGGACAAGCACCCTGACCTGATCACCCCGGCACGTCCGCTGCTCGAGCAAATCGGGCTTCCGTACGTCATGGAGAACGTGCCCGCTGCGCCGTTGATCGACCCGGTGATGCTGTGCGGGTCGTCGTTCTTCTGGGAGGGCCGCGAGCTCGGGGTTCGCCGGCATCGGATGTTCGAAACTAACTTCCCACTCAGGAAGCGGCCCAACTGCCAGCACAAGGCGCAGGGGACACCGGTCGGGGTGTACGGCGATCATCCGGACACTCGTGAGTACTTCCGTCCGGACGGCACACGACGGGGCGCGAAGGCCACCTCGCTCGAGCAGGCGCAGCGGGCGATGGGTATCGACTGGATGGAGTGGGGCGACCTGAAAGAAGCGATCCCGCCCGCGTACACGTTCTGGATCGGGGAGCAACTGATGGAGCAAACCCCGTTGACCCCTACCCAACTCTCCACCCTGACCCGTTTCGGTGTCACTGCTGGCGACCTGAACCTTGAAAGGACAACACCATGAGTGAATACACGCCAACGACGGAGGAGGTTCGGAGTGCGGCAGCAACGCTGAACATGTGCCGGTACTCGGAGTTCGACCGTTGGTTGGCTGAGGTGGAGCGTGCATCCGCCGAGAAAGCATGGGACGAGGCCTGCCGTGATACCGAGCAGTACTACAAGCGCACGGTGGTGGGGATCCCGGGGGTCGATCCCATCAAGGCACCCATGAACCCGTACCGACGAGAGGATGCGTGATGTCTGACCTGGATCTTGACCGGATGACGTCCGATGCAACGTTTGCGCTCGCCCGTTCAATTCATGGCAAGAGTGCGGACCATGAGGACCACGACTACTACCGGAAGCATGCTGGCGTTGCGCTTGATGCTGTGGTCCCGGCTATGATCGCCCGCGTGCGGGAGCTTGAAGCGTCCATCGAACGAGTGAAGGCGCTGCACCGAAGTGTCCCTGCGCGCTACTTCGGAACAGACCTGAACCCATCACGCCAGTTTGACTGTTGGTGCTGTGGAGAGGGAAAGAAGTGGCCGTGCCCAACGATCCGCGCCCTGTCCCCGTCTCTGGTGGTAGGGCATGACGAAGAAAGGGGAGAAGGATGAGCAAGCGATTCACTGTTCAACGGCCGCCAAACGTGAAGGACGGCCTCACGGAACACGAGGTCGGTGCTGATGAGATGCGAACAAACGGCGGTGCGCTTGAGTTCTGGATCGGCGGAGAACTCAACGTCGCTTACGGACCCGGCTTCTGGGTCAATGCATGGTTCGAATATGACGAGGGAGAGCCCGATGACTGACGCAGAGAAGCGCGAACTGATCGAGGAGCTTCGTGACTACGCGACTGCGCTGCGAGCGAGTATCCACGTCCACCACAGGGGTGCCGACTTGATCGAGAAAGGCGCTGATGCTCTCGAAGAGTCACTGACCGGCAGCGAAACCGGGGACGGCGAAGGCGCGGCAAAGTACGCTGAAGGGAGATTGGTGACAGAGGAAGGCGGGCACATGTTCGGCGAACTAGATCGTGAAACCATGCGGGAGGCGATTGCAAACCTGATTCCCCTTGATCTGATCCACGACAAGGGGCGGGAAGGCCAACCGCAAGACGTGTTCGAGGTCGCTGACCGGATTCTCGCTGCCCTCGCAGATATGCGAGCCGGCATTGAGATAGAGAAGTGGGAGTACGGCGTCTCGTTGAACGGCGCTCGACCTGCGGCTACTCATGATCTCAAGGCTGCGATCTTATTCAAAGACGAGTATCTGCGGCATGAATCACCAGATAACGTTCGACTGCTCCGACGAACTCCCGGGCTGACCGCCAATCCCGGCCCGTGGGAGGTGGTCCCTGATGTGTGATCTTGATGCAGTACGAGTCGCCGCGGAGGCCTAGCGGAAGAGTTCCTCGCCTCTGTCACCGTCCGCGATCCGGCGGGCGATCGTGGCGACGTGCTCTGAGGGCTCCTGCCCAGCGGCAACGATCGCGGATCGGAGGCGGGCTTCGATTCCAGCAGCGGGCTCGTGTCCGTAGCGGTCGGCGATGTCGAAGATGATCTGTGACGAAGCGCCTTTGAGCCGAGCCATGTCGTATGCCATGCCGCCCACCTTATTTGGTTGGACGGCGTTTATCTATCCAAACCCTGGCCGCTGGTCGGGGTTTCGTCGTTGAAAGAGAGGAAAACATGAGCGACCGCACGGACCAAGCGAGACGCGCCGTCGAGGATTTCGAAACAGCCAAGTGGCGAGGAAGAGAGCCGAACCCGTGGGCGCTCGTGAAATGGGTGAAGAGACTCGCTGGCGACCTCGACGCAACGGAAGCAAAGAACAAGGAGGGCTGATGGAGTCAACTGAGCGGCTGGAACACGAGGACATCGGCTACCTGTCGATGAAGGAGTGGAACCGGGCACGGTGGGCGGCTGACTACGCGCTCAAGTTCCTGCCCTGGTTGCGGATCGCCGGCTACGTGCGGTTCGAGGTTGAGGACGTGCGCGTGGACGCATCCGGGGGTGCTGGCATCGGGATCCCGCCCACCAAGCTCGCGTACATCGAAATCAACCGGCTTCTCGGGGAACTCAACCGGTGGACGGAGCTAGAGGACGCAGCGAACGACATGCTCGGCCAATTCCTGCTCGCATCACTCGGCAGGGAAATGTCCACAGCGGTCGCACGCTGGCCGATGGAGGACCGCCCGCACAGGGTCGACGCCATGCGCTGCGGAGGGTGCGAACAACTCACCCTCACCTACAGGCCCCCACGTTGGGAGGGTGACGAGATCCGGGTGGACTGCTACTGCGGGTACGTCCTCAACCATGACGAGTTCGAACGCTCGGTGACGCTCATCGAGCTTGAGCAGCGGGAGGCCAGTTGAGAGAAACCCAGCTGACGGATCACTTCGTCAAGCTCGAAGACGCGGGCGCGAGAGTCGGCAGGTCGCAGGCAACGATCTACCGGTGGATCAAGGAAGGGCGCGTGAAGGTTGTGCGTCCGAAGCGTCAGAAGTGGCTATCTGTCCCTGATCTGCTGGCGGCTGAGCAAGAAACGAATGGTCAGGGCTTGCGGTGAGGTGAGAAAAGTGAGAATATGAATATAGATGGTGGAGTTCTATGCTCCGCTGGCAGCTCCGGTCCTCACGATCGGGGCTTTTTTGTTTGGGTGGGGAGCGGTAGAGGCCCGAACCCCACCCAGAACAACATGCGGTCAGTCCTTCTCGCCACGGAGTTCACGCATAGCGCCCTCTCCCAAGTGACCGAACTCATCCTCGAACATCTGCTCGAGCATCTGTTCCTCTTGCGGGTTGACCATCGTCGCCTCCTTCCGTGCTGGGGCGCCAGTCTAGCCCGAACGACTTCCCGCGCGTGACGGGAGCATGAACGCCACGGGTGATCTTGGCAAGCGACTGTGCACGGTCGCATCACGCATGAGGTGCCGTCCCCGCGGCATCCAACCCAACCCCTTAGCCCGGGTTGCTCGACAACCTGAAAACGCCCTCGGGGTGACAGCCGGTCGAGAGTCTGCGGTGCGATGGCACGCGGCAGACACACATTCTTGGAACCCCCACCGCCGAATCCAACATCACGCTACGAGCGCACACACGCGGTCGAGTGCGGGTCCAGAACCACAGGAGGCACAGTGTCGCGTCTCAACGACCCCGAGTATGTTGCTGTGCTCCGAACCGACGAATGGCCGTCGAGTATCGGGGCACGCTACGGGATCTCCCGGCATGCTGTGAAGCGCGACCGGGCAAAGCTCGGGGAACGCCGCGAGAACCCCACCACCGGACCTGTGATTGCGGGGGAGTCGGAGACGCACCGCCCGGACGGTAGCGCCGACTACGTTCTGAACTCGGAACAAGCTTGGGGCTATTCCGACTTCTGCCGGTTCATCGAGTCCAAAGGCCAGAACCCGGACGAGGTGACGTTCACTTGGGGTGTCACCACGAACCCGAGTGGCGGTTTCTGGAACAAGCTCAACAACGTGCGGCCGAAGGTTGCAGGCAAGGACGATGGCGCACCTGAGTGGCCCGTGATCCAGCCCGCCGAACGGGTGCAGTTCGTCACCGGGTGGGTGCCACCGAAACCCGCACGAGACGGCCTGAAACTCTCGTTGAAGTGCGCTGACACTCAGATCGGGTTCCGTGCAGGCGGCAACACCATTGAAGCGTTCCACGACTGGACCGCGATCAACGTGTTCATCGCCGTATGCCGTGCCGAACAACCCGACAGCATCATCATCCTGGGCGACTTCCTCGACCTCGCCGCACAGGGCAAGTACGTGCAGGAGGCCGGGTTCGCTCGCACCACTCAGATGGCGTTGAACGACGGGCACCTGATGCTGTCGCTGCTGCGTGCCGCATGCCCGAACAGTCAGATCGTTCTCGTTGAGGGCAACCATGACAAGCGCATGCAGTCGTTCATCGAACAGAACGCGCTGGCGGCATTCGGGCTGAAGCAAGCGAACATGCCCGACTCGTGGCCCGTCATGTCACTCCCCAACCTCCTCCGGATGGGCGAGCTCAACATCGACTACATGGACGCCTACCCTGCCGCCGCCCACTGGGACGACGACACCACCCGCAACATCCACGGAACCCGCGCCAACAGTCGCGGATCCACCATGGCCCAATACGTGCAGGACGCACCCCACATCAACACGTGGGCCGGGCACACGCACCGCACCGAAATCATCTACAAAACAGTGATCGGGCCGCGCGGTGAACCGATCGAAACGTACTCGGCAAACCCTGGCGCTTTGTGCCACACGGACGGGCGAGTGCCATCAGTGCACGGAGCGATCCATGCTGACGGGTCCAGCGCCCGAGTGGTCGAGGATTGGCAGCAAGGGTTCGGGTCACTGCTCCACGGAGACGGTGTCGCATGGCCGCAGGTGCACCGCATCCGCGACGGCGTGACCGTCTACAACGGGAAGCGCTTCACCGTCGAACACATGGGTGTACACGCGTAAACGGAAGTGTGATGGCAGAAAGGTACCGAACTCGGTACTGATGTGACACATCGGAGGGCATCGTGAGGACGTTGACGCGCCTGCTGGACAAGATGGAACCACCCGCTGAGGGGGACTGGACGCTCGAAGACGCCGATGACAGTGGGGCTGACTGTGACTAAGTGCACCTACTGTGGTCGCCCGTACGAGTCACCCAGTGCTGCTGAGGCGTGCTGCGGTGAAGACCGTGACGGGTACGTGCGCGGATACGACTAGAGCATGAAGTGATAAGCCTGGAGTTACTCTTCCTGACGGAAAATCGGTGAGCCAGATAAGGCATGATTGCTACATGGCAGACGAAAAGAAGGAATCCAAACTTCGTTTATCCGAGGAGCAACAGCGCCAGTATCTAATGGCCCTCCAAGAGGTCGGCGCGGATCGCGATTGCCAGAGATGCGGTGCGGATTTTGAGACCTCATTCGGAATTGCATCGGGCCGAACTGCGGTTGATCTGCATCTCTCGACTGAACCGATCGAGAGTTACGAGCAGAACTACTTCGAAGCGATTATTGCCGTATGCATCAATTGCGGATCAATGAACCTCCATGCGACGGGAATTCTCGATCGTAGAGCCAGCGGTGAAGTGGAAGAAAGCGATGGGTGAGGCTGCAACGCCGTCATCGGCCGTCAATAACTCAGACTTCCTCGATTCAATTGTCACAAGGCCTTCCAAGGTTTCCGATAACACTGCTCAAGAGGTGATTATTGTGACGCGTGATCGAGTCGAGCTTGCGCTGCATAGGCATTTGCCTCGTTACGTGCCTGCTGGCAAGGTGCTGTCTTCGGCAGCTTTGTTTTTGGGTTTGTTGGTTGCGGTACTATCGGCGGACTTCCAGATGTACCTCGGCATCTCTGGTGAGGCTTGGCTGGGGGCTTTCTCGATTGCGATGCTGCTTTCCCTGGTGCTAGTTGCGGTGGACGCAGCTAAGTGGATTCGCAGACCGAAGCTGGAAGACCTGGTTAATGCCATTGAGTCAGAGGTTGAAGTGGTTGTCGCTCTACCGCATGGGCAATGATAGGTGCCACGGGTACGAGGTCAGCAACAATTAGCCCGGGTATCCGAACGCCAACAGTTGCTGGTCGGTGAGTTCCTTCACCCCGTGCTCCATGAACACCCCACACACCAGGCACTCGTACCGGGCCTGCGCCGGAACACTGGCCTGACGGCGGTACGGGCCATCAACGCTCTTATGCGTCACCACCATCCGCACGGGTGACTGATACCAGGACACACGCAGGCGGGTCCGCTCACCACACGCTGCGCACTTCATCACCCTGGCAGTCATGGGTGCAGGGTAACGCGGGCCGCCGACAACGGAGGACACAATGCAGTTCGAACATGCCAACATCACCCTCGGTGAAGACGGTGTGTACGTCGACGGGCACCGCATCCCAGCGCTCACCATCGCCCCCAACGTTGTCGTCCACCACGGAGGCCGCAACACGATCGGGCCGAAGGTCACACTCACCCTGTACGCCAACGAAGTCACCATCACCGACGAGGCAAAGGCCAACGAAGGCTGCACCATCACCGAGGTACGAGGCGACCAGCAAGTATGCACCCAGACATACACGCGTCGAGGCTGCGCATGCAGCCACAGCATCCACACGTTCACCGAACCAGTGCCCGACTACACGATGATCGCTCTCACCAGAGACGAGTAAGCGGGGCGCGGCATGGCATGGGATACCAGCCGGAGGCGTACCCAACTCCCACACAACTGGCAAGACCTGAGACGGCAAGCAAAGACGCGAGCCAACAGCATCTGCGAACACGTCACCAACGGAGCACGCTGCACCAACACAGGCACAGAGCTCCACCACACAGGACACAACGAAGACCATCGACTCGAAGTACTCGAATGGATCTGCGCTGACTGTCACAAGGTAGAGACGCAGCGGCAAGCACGCGCAGCACAAACAGCCAAGTACACAACCGCACGCAAACGCACCCCCGAAGCCCACCCCGGCACCCTCACACCGTGACCACCGGGGGGACTCCCCCTCGAGAGGGTCAAAGTACCGACGGGGCTAGCAAATACGGATTTGCGTGCAGATTAGTCATTTTTTTCGACCCTCAGATTTGGGCTTAGGGGCCTGAATGTGGGGGTTTTCTCGTCCCAGGTGGGCGTTCACCCTCAGGAGGGTTTTATGGCTGGCAAGAAGGCTGCTGGGCCGCGGTTCTCGAGTGCTGATGCGCGGGAGTTGTGGGCTGAGGCGACGTCGACGTATGAGATGGCTGCGCATGAGCGGTTGATCTTGAAGGGTGCGTGTACTGCGCTGGACAAGATTGCTGCGCTTGAGGATGAGCTTGATGGGGCGTCGTTGATGTCGAAGGGTTCGATGGGTCAGGATGTTGCGAATCCTCTGTTGGGGGAGTTGCGGCAGACGCAGGCGGCGTTTGATCGTGCGATGAAGCAGTTGGCGTTGCCGGATGCTGATGGTGAGGATGCGGGTTCGTCGCGTTCTTCGTCGGCTCGTGCTGCTGCTGAGGCTCGTTGGGGGACTGGCGGCTGATGGCTCGGCTGCGTGGCTCTACGAAGCATGATGAGTCGGCAGCGATCCTTTCGTTCTATCGCGAGTTGCTTGCTCGTCCGTATGTGCGCCCGGAGTCGAAGTATGACCCGGTGAAGATTGGTCCGTCGTGGCTGCTTGATGGTGATGAATTTGTGTTGCCAGAGCGGTCGGTGGGCTGGGATGGGCTTGTTTTCGCTGGCGAGAAGATGCAGCTGAAGCGTGGCGAGCCGTGGAAGTTCACTGCTGAGCAGGCTCGTCTGTGGTTGTGGTGGTATTCGGTCGATGAGGCCGGCGCGTTCACGTTTGATCGCGAGGGTGTGATTCAGCGCTTGAAGGGGTGGGGCAAGGACCCGTGGGCGGCGGTGATGCTCGGGAATGAGCTCGTTGGCCCGTGCCGGTTCTCTCATTTCGATGGCGATCGTGCCGTTGGTGCTGATGAACCGGATGCTTGGGTGCAGCTGGCTGCGGTGACGCAGGAGCAGACGAAGAACACGATGCGCCTGTTCCCGCGGCTGTTCACGGATGACGCGAAGCGTGAGTTCAAGTTGCAGATCGGCAAGGAACAGATTTACGCCCTGGGGGATCAACGGTTCCTGCAGGCGGTGACGTCGAACCCTGCACCTCTTGAGGGTGGCCGCGCAACGATGGTGCTGCTGAATGAGACGCACTGGTTCCTGGCGAATAACAACGGCCTCGAGATGTATGACGTGATCGAGCGCAATAGTGCGAAGTCTGCCGGCGGTGGTGCTCGCGTGTTGCACATCACGAACGCGTATGACCCGGGCATGGATTCGCTTGCTGAGCGGACTCGTCAGGCGTGGGAGTTGTCGCAGGGCGAGAACCGGCGCAACAGCCTGTCGGGCCTCATGTACGACTCGCTCGAGGCTCCTCCTGAGGCTCCGTTGACGGCTGAGGATGCCCCTGAGGTGGTGTCCGCGGTTCGTGGCGATTCGGTGTGGCTGGATCTGGGGCGTATCAAGAAGTCGATTCTGGATCCGCGTAATCCGCCGTCCAGGTCGCGCCGGTTTTGGTACAACCAGATCACCGCGAACGAAGAGTCGTGGATGAGTCCGATCAAGTGGGATGCCCAGCAGGATCCGGAGAACGGGTTCCAGGACGGCCAGGAGATTGTGATGTTCTTCGATGGCTCGAAGTCGGATGACGCGACCGCCCTGGTGGGTGTGCGTGTCTCGGATGGGTTTGTGCAGGCTCTCGGGCTGTGGCAGGCACCTCCGCAGAAGCGTCGTGGCGAGTGGGTTGCTCCGCGCGGTGAGGTGTCGCAGCGGGTTCGTGCGCTGTTCAAGCAGTTCCGGGTGGTGGGGTTCTGGGGTGACCCGTCTCACACGAAGGAGGACGGCACGCTGGACCTGTTCTGGCAGCCGTTGATCGATGAGTGGCACCGTGATTTCTCGCCGCGGCTCACGTTGTGGGCGTCGACGCAGCATTCGATCGCGTGGGACATGTCGAATACGTCGAGCTCTGGCAAGGGCAAGTTGTTCGTGCCTGCCGCGGAGGCGTTCGTGGAAGCGGTGGAGAACGGTGAGATCTGGCATGACGGCAACAAGGAGCTCGGCCGGCATGTGAAGAACGCTCGCCGGTTCCCGACCCGGTTTGGTGTTTCTCTCTCGAAGGATGGGCCTGAATCGCCCCGGAAGATCGACCTTGCTGTGTGCGCGGTCGGTGCGACATTGATGCGGCGGACGCTGCTGAATAGCGGCAAGAAGAGCCTCGGAAAGATCTGGTGACCATGCAGAAGGAACAGAAAGCAATCCTTGAGCTCGCCAACGAGGTGCTGATCCCCGAGTGGCAGAAAGAGCGCGAGTTTCAGAAGAAGCTTGAGGACTGGGCAAAGGGCGAACACGCCCGCCCGTACCGGCCCCGGGAGACGAACGGCGAGTACGACGCGATCGAACAGAACTCGAAAGTGCCGTTGCTGGGTTTGATCGTGCGGATCTTCGGGCAGGGGCTCGAACTCATCGACTACGCGCCTGGCGACGAGAAGATGAAGGACGACCTGTGGAAGATTTGGATGGCGAATCAGATGCCGTCCCGCCAGAAGCGGCTGTGGAAGGCCGCGTTCACCGGTGGTGTCGGGTACGCGCTCGCTCTGCCGGGTGACCCGTTGCCGCAGATCAAGCTGTACTCGGCGAAGAACATGATCGCGGTCTACCAAGACCCCGAGTATGACGAGTGGCCCATGTATGCGGCCGAGGGGACGCCAGCCAATTCATCCGAGTTCCATTTTCGGGTCTTCGATGACACAAAGGTGCACACCCTTGGCATGAACGCGGAGGGCGGCAACGTTAAGTTCATCACTTCGGAGGAGCACGGTGCCGGCGTCACTCCGGTGGTGCGGTTCGCGGGAGAGGTCGACACTGAGGGCGCTGCTGAAGGGGAGGTTGAACGCCTCATCCCGATCCAGGCGGCGATCGATCAGGCGAAGTTCGACCTGCAGATGACGCAGACCTTCTCGAGCTTCAAGATCCGGTATGCGACCGGTATGGCGGCTCCTGACAACGAGGATGATGCGGAGCGGGTGAAGTTGATTCTGGCGCAGGATCGCATCCTGCTTTCGGAGAACTCGGAGTCGAAGTTCGGCACGCTCGACGGAACCGACCTGCAGGGGTACATCGAGTCCGGTAAGGCGTCGAAGCAGGAGCTTGCGACGATCGCTCAGGTGTCTCCGAAGGCAATTGTCGGGGCGCAGGCGAACACCGCGAATGGTGCGGAGGCTCAGGCCGCTGACGAGGCATCCACGATGCGGAAGCTGTCTGACTTCGAGACGGTGTTCTCTCCGTCGATCGGGCAGTTGAACCGGCTGACCGGGGCGTTGGCCGGCATCGAGGGTGCGGGGGCTGACTACAACGGCCGGTGTACGTGGCGGGACTCGGAGATTCGGTCGCTGGCGCAGATCGCTGACGCCGTCGCAAAGCTCGCGGACGACCGCCTCGCGATTCCGCGTGAGGCGCTCTGGGAGATGCTTCCCGGGGTTACGCCGGACAAGGTGAAGGCGTGGAAGTCCTACGAGGGCGACGCGTTCTCGGAGCTCCTAGAGGGGATCGGTCGTGGTAGCGGCGGCGCTGTCGAGCGAACTGAGGCGTGAGCAGACCGCGATCGCTGAACGTGCCACGGCCGAGATGCTCGCGGTCTACGGATCGTTGAATTTCAAAGCCATCGACCTGTCCGCGCCCGGGTTCATCGAGGCTGCGGTGTCGGTCGCTGAGCGGCGGCACCGTGAAGCGTCGGTGTTGGGCGGCGACATGTATTTGTCGATGCGCCGTGACGCTGGGGTGGCAGGCAACTTCCAGGTGGAGTGGCCGGAGTTCGATGCGGAGCAACTGCGCCGCGATCTGATCGTTCTTGGTCCGGTCGCAGCGAAGAAGCTCATGTCGCAGGGGGAACGGATCCCGCAGGCGGCTCGGAGCGTGTTCAAGCTCACCGCAGGGCGGGTCGCGAAGGCATCGATCGCGGGCGTCCGAGACACGATCTCCGGCACCACTACCCAGGACTCGCAGGCGGTCGCGTACGCCCGACAGGTGGGATCGAACCCATGTGATTTCTGTCTGCTGATGGCGGAAAACACGTACAAGTCGGCCTACGCGGCTCTGTACGCGGCGGGCGGGCGGAAGCGCGCGAAAGCCCCGCAGCCTGCCGGGTCCAAGTTCCATGACCACTGCAAGTGCACGCTCGTCACGCTGTTTGCGGGCGAGATCGCACCTGGCGCGAGAGACCGGCAAGCGTTCCTCTCTGACTGGGCGAAAGCGTCAGGGCAGGGCACCGGATTTCGAGAGTTTGTCGAGCAGCAAGAAGGCGTTGCGCTCGGCTATTGAAGCATCCCGGCAAGAGGCCGGGTCTAGTCACAGGAGGGCTAACAAATGGCGGATGAACCGCAGATTGAGGAAACGACCACCATCGAGGACAGTGAGCCTCAGGAGGTCACGGAAGAGCAGCCTGAAGAGAGTGCGAAGCCGTTCGAGGGCGAGTATGACCCTGAGCGTGCACGACGCACGATCGACAAGCTGCGCGACGAGGTGCGCGACCTGAAACAGAAGAAGGATGCACCGCAGCCTGACCCGGAGGCCGGGAAGCTCGCGGTGGAGAATCTGCAGCTGAAGGTGGCTCTCGAGACTGGGCTGACTGCGAAGCAGGCGGCACGGCTCCGGGGTGCAACTCGTGAGGAAATGCTGGAAGACGCTCACGACCTGTTCGAGGCGTTCGCGCCCCGCAAGGAAGAGCCGAAGTCCCAGCAGCCGCGTCCCCGCCTCAAGGGCGGTTCGCAGCCGGAGACGGAGCCGGAAACGTCCGCGAAGGACATCTCCGCAAGTCTCCGCGTCTAGTTCACACACATTCACTAAGCCGTCCCACTGGGGCGGCTTTTGTCGTTAACAAGGAGGAAAGATGGCTCACATCTTCCAGAAGGCAGACAAGATCTCTGCCATCGGTCTGGGCGTTCTTCAGCGCCAGATCGTGCTGCCCAACCTGTTCCGTGCGCGGTACGGGATCACCGATTTCAAGGGCGCGAAGGGCGACGTGGTCAACGTCAAGCGTCCCGCGATCCTGCGAGCTCGCGACGCGGGTTTCCGCAACCGGAACGCGATCGTCATGGACGATCTGATCCAGGCCCGCATCCAGGTTCCGCTGAACAAGTACCCGTACTCGGGTGTCTCGCTCACGGACGAGGAACTCACGCTCGACATCGAGAACTTCGCGCAGGAGGTGACCGTCCCTCAGACTCGCGCTCTCGCGGAGGACTTCGAGGAGACGGTTGCCGGCGTGCTCGGTGGGGCAACGTACGTGCACACGGTGCCGTTCACGCTGGGTGCGACCACCGATGCGGGCGACCCCCGCAAGGTCGCGATCGAGGCGCGCAAGCTCCTCAACACCTCCCATGTTCCCGCTTCCGGGCGCTACTGGATCGTGGGCGCTGAGGTGTCCGCCGCGATCGCGAAGTTCGAGAAGCTTCTCGACGTCGACACCGCGGGCCTCCCCGAGGCGGTTCGTGAGGGCGTCGTTGGGCGTCTCGCGGGCTTCACGATCGTGGAGTCCAACGCGCTCGACGGGGACGAGTCGTACTTCGTGCACGACTCCGCTGTTGCTCTCGCGTTCGTCGCGCCGGCCGCGCCGAAGGGTGCCACGTCCGCGGGTGTCGCTGCTGAGGGTGGCCTGGCGCTGCGTCAGCTGTTCGACTACGACTCGGATACGCTCGCTGACCGTTCCATCGTGTCGGTCTTCACCGGTGGCGCTGTCGTCACCGATCCGAAGATCAAGGCCGATGGCACGATCCAGGTCACCGCGGGCAACCCGGTGATGGAGTTCGTGCGCGCAGTCAAGGTGACCTTCACCGAGGCTCCTGCAGGCGGCGGCGAGTAGTCATGGGTGCCCCGCTTGTAGCAACTGACACTCTGGCCTCCTGGCTGGGGTTGACCTTCGATGAGGAGGATGAGGCTCGGGCGGGGACCGTGATCCAGATGGTTTCTGGGTTCGCGCGTGCGGAGGCCGGGCAGGCCGATTGGAGTGTTGAGACAGCCCCTGAGGATGTCGCTCTGATCGTCCTGCTCGCCTCGGTGCGGTGTTGGTCGAACCCGGACCTGAAAACGTCTGTCACTCATGATGATGTGACGCGGCGTTGGGAGGCTGGCCAGTTCTTCGATGAGTCGCAGTTGCGGGTGCTTCGGAGGTATCGGCCGGGGTCTGGTGGCGGTCTTTCGTCGGTGCAGTTCACGACCCCGTCTGCGCAGCGTGCAGATCGGACAGCGTATTTCGATGTCGTTGGTGGGCGTCGGGTTGGGATGTACCGTGGGCGCGGATATTGACCTGATGATGGCACGCCGAGAGGCGGAGCGGAACATGCGGGACCGATGCCGGGTTACCCGGATCTCGAAGGGCACCGCCCTTGACGAGGACACCGGAAAGTACCCGAACGTTTCTACTGTCATCTACGAAGGCGCTGGGGGTGCTGGCGGCAAGGCTCGCCTCAAGCACCCCCGGATGGCGGCGAAAGAGGTCGATGCTGGCTCACAACTGCTGGTGTCGACGTCGCTCGAGCTCCAGGTTCCCGTAGCGTCGGAGGACTTCGCGGCAGGTGATGTGGTCGAGATGACCGCGTGCCCAGACCGCCCGAACCAGGTGGGCCGCAAGTTCAAGGTCATCGGCCCGTTTGACGGGTCGCAGACCACGGCGCTGCGCTACCGCGTGGAGGCGTTCGATGGGCGTTGACTGGCGCGAGTTCCAGGAGCTTATCCAAGACCTCGAAGACGTGCCAGAAACGGCGGGCAAGTACATTCGCAAGGCAGTCCAGGTGACCGCCACAAAGGTCAAAGACCACTGGCGGGACCAGGCCAAGGGCCTGCCGCACGCACCCGCGTTCCCCTTCTCGATCACCTACGACCTCAAGGGGTTCCAGGGATTCGGGTCGACAGTGCTCTCTGCTGAGATCGGCCCCGACAAGGGCAGGCGGCAGGGTGCGCTGGGAAACCTGATCGAATTCGGGTCGGTGAACAACGCACCACAGGGGCTCGGGCAGGCGGCGCTGAACGCGAACGAGGCGGACTTTGCGACTGGCATCGAGAAAGCCATTGCTGACGCTCACCGGGAGAAGAACCTATGACGATACGCAAGGTGCGTGACGCTGTGCTCTTGTCGCTTGGGGCAGATCTTCCGGGGTCGGTGTTCAAGTCCTACTCGGCGTCTTCTGGTGACAGTTATGCGGTTGTGTGGATCACAAAGTCCCGCATGGATCGGTCGCGTTATTCGGCCATGCAGAATCGCGATGTCTTCACGGTGACTATCCATTCGGTGGGTGCTGATGAGGATTCGTGTTTGTGGGTGCAGGAGCGTGTGGATCGGCTCACGAATCGGACGCTTGCTGTGTCTGGTCGGCGTGTGTGGCCGGTTGAGTATGTGACTGGCCGCCCGCCTGATCTTGATGACGATGGCCCGAACCCGTTGTGGTTTTCCGTGTCCCAGTTCGACATCATCTCTGACCCCGCCTAGTGCGGGGTTTTCGTGTTTAAGGAGGCCCTGTATGGGGTTCATTCGTGTGCGTTCGGCCGGTGGGCCGCTGCATGAGTTCGACATTTCTGAGGCCGCGTACAAGCGCAACAAGCAGGCGTACGTGGTTGTCGACAAGACGCCGGTGGGGACTTCCCGTCAGGCGAAGATCGTGACCGCCAAGCCGGTCGTTAAGGCGGCTCCGGCTGCCGAAGGGAAGGAGTGACTATGGCTCTTGAAGAGGTTCAGCCGGGTGTTGCGGCTGATGGTAATGGGCTGGTGCTGTGGGTGCCGGCGATCGCGGATCCGTCCGCGCCGAAGGTGTCGGAGCTTACGGCTGCTGGTGTGGAGAAGCTGACTTATGGGCTGACGCCTGATGGGTTCGCTCATGACACGTCGGTGGCGACGATCACGTCGGGTCGGTACACGCTGGCGCAGGCTCTCGAGCTTGACGGTGTGATCACTGACACGGTCGAGGTGAAGTACGTGTGGGAGGGCACCGAGGATGACGGTGTTCGTAACGTGCTGACCCCGGGCACGAAGGGCTTCATCGTGAAGCGCATGGCGGTTCCGAACGCGACTGCGATCGCTGCAGCACAGATGGTCACGGTGATCCCGGTGCAGTGCTCGATTCAGCGCGATGTGCCGCCGGCCGCGAATACCGAGCTTCAGAAGATTCAGAAGCTCAACGTGGTGGGCGAGGTCCAGCGTGACGTCGCGGTTGTTGCTGGCCCGTAGCTAGGTTCCGTGGGGTGGGGTTCTCCCTGTCGCCCTGCCCCACGGGTTACACGTTTTCTGACGGGATGAGACGGGAGACTCATGAGTTTCAAAGATGCGCTCGCGAAGGCGCGAAGCAATCGACCGGAGCCGGTTCTGCAGGCCGTGGCGGTGGGGGACGAGCTCTACCATGTGGAGATTCGCCGACTAGACGGCATGGACTGGGCGGCGATCACAGCCGATTGCCCACCGAGGCACGAACGGGACGCGAGCATGGGGTACGACTCCAACAAGGCTGCGTTGATCGCTTGCAGGCGGCACGGGCGACTGCTGGACGGTGACGACGAGCCTGTTGCAATGGCGGTCATCAGAGATGACCAGGGCAACGTCGTCGACGACCCGTGGCTAAACCTGTTCAACGCCATTTCAGGCACTGAGGCTGACGCTATCGCTGCGCTGTGGTGGGGCCAGAACGTCAACGACCCGAACAAGCATGTGGTTGCACTGAAAAAAGCCTCAGCGGGTGGCAGCAAGACGAATTAGAGCTTGCGCTGAAGCTCGGTGTTTCACCACGGCGTTTGTCCGGGTGGGAGCCGGTGGAGGTCACCCGCTACGAATATGAGGACGGCCTGCTAGTCGGCTCTGTTACTGAGCGAGAACCAGAGTGGTCGCGTGCTGACGTCGAAGCGCTTCTCGCGTATTCGGAGTCACTGCGTCGTGGCCCACACGGGCACCAGATGTCTGAGGCAGTTTCGCGTGACGGCGACCCTTCGAACCCGCAAAGGGCGTGGGATTGGCATGTGCCACTGCCGACGATCGACTTTGCTCAAGCCGCCCTAGACCGGGAGCGTGAGCGTTACAAGAACGCTTACCCCGATGCCGATCTGGGCTCGCTGCTTTGGCGAGTGGAGAAGCGGGAGCGCTAGGCGCGGCGCGAGTAGAGGAACATCACTGCGCCTGCGGCCAGTGCGATGACGCCCAACGTCATGAGCACCCCGAAGAGCGTCACGGCTTCGATCAGCCCAGCGATTGTGACGTTCAGGACGCCGACTGCGATGAGCACGACTCCGAGTGAGAGCACACGCGCCCAAACGGGGGCGACTGAATCAGTTTTTGCCATGCCCCCAATTCTATGGGGGCCTTCGCCTTTCTAGGGGGTCACGTTGGCCGACAGAAGTACCAAAGTAATCATCACGGCGCAGGCTCAGCAGTACATCGCGGAGATGGAGAAAGCTGCTCGAGCCACGAAGGAAACTGGCTCCGAAGCGGAGAAGCTGGCGCAGAAAACGCAGGCCTTCGAGATGATGGGGCGCACTGCGATGGTTGCAGGCGGAGCTATGGCCGCAGGCCTGGGTCTTTCTGCGAAAGCGGCGATCGACTGGGACTCAGCATGGGCTGGTGTCACAAAGACGGTTGATGGATCGCCCGAGCAATTGGCAGCGGTCGAGGCGGGGCTGCGTGGGCTCTCTGGTGTCCTCCCGGCCTCGCACGACGAGATCGCAGCGGTCGCGGAGGCGGCTGGCCAATTGGGCATCAAGACGCCTGAGGTTGTCGCGTTCACGAAGACGATGATCGACCTAGGCGAGACGACGAACCTCAGTTCGGATGCGGCTGCGACATCGCTGGCCCGGTTCATGAACGTTATGGGCACCTCGCAGAGTGAAGTTTCGTCTTTGGGGTCTGCGCTGGTTGAGCTTGGCAACAACTACGCAACCACGGAAGCCGAGATCATGGAGATGGCTCAGCGGCTCTCTGGCGCTGGTGTGCAGATTGGCATGTCTGAGGGGCAGGTGCTCGGCCTGTCTACCGCACTCTCGAGTGTTGGCATTGAGGCTGAGGCCGGCGGTTCGGCCATGTCGAAGGTCATGATCGATATTGCGTCGTCTGTCGATAAGGGCGGCGACCGCATGAAGCAGTTCGCCGATGTCGCGGGGCTCTCCGCTGATGACTTTGCAGCAAAGTGGCGGAAGGACCCGGGCGAGGCGCTGGCCGCATTTGTGACCGGTCTTGCCAATGCCGAGGCGCAGGGAAAGTCGACCTTCGGAGTGCTCGAGGAACTGGGCATCACTGAGGTCCGTATGCGTGACGCGCTGCTGCGCTCTGCGTCTGCGGCGGACCAATTCTCGGAAGCAATGAACGTCGGCAATCAGGCGATGGAAGAGAACACAGCCCTCACCGAAGAGGCAGAGAAGCGGTATGAGACGACCGCGGCAAAGCTCGAGATCATGCGAAATCAGGTCGTGGATGCCGCGATCTCGATCGGAGAGGCATTTCTTCCAGCAATCGAGGGTGTTGCCGAAGGCGTCGGTGATTTCGCGTCTGGCCTCTCTGGGATGGAGGGGCCAGCGACAGCGGTGATCGCATGGGTCGGTGCGATTGCGTCTGGCATCGTGCTCACAGGTGGTGTGGCGCTCGCTGCCGTACCAAAAATCGCCGCCTACAAGGTCGCCCTCGAGACGTTGAACATCGCAGGAACTCGCGCTGCCCGTGGCATCGGAATGGTTGCTCGTGCCGCTGTGGGCATCGGGGTGTTCGCGGCCGCTTCGGCTGGCGTCGATGCACTCGCAAACACTCTAGCCGACAAAATGAGTCCCTCTGCGGAGGAAACCACGAACAAAATTACGACGGCAAAGAGTGCTGTGGAGGCGTTTGCGGGGGCCGCTGAAGCCAGATTCCCCGGTACCGCAAAGGGCGCGGACATCGCTAAGGACTCCATTTCGGGCCTAGCCGCCGCTCTTGACGAAGCTGCAAGTTCGAACTTCTGGAACCCAATCGACCCGGCGATTGATAGTTCGGTATTGGCCGACTGGCGTATCGTCGGTGAGGAAATTTCGAAGGTTGCCAGTTCGGATCTCCCGGCTGCTCAAGCTCAGTTCCGGCAGGTCGCGGACGCAGCTGGCCTTACGAGCGAACAGATGGCACAGCTGATCAACGTATCGCAGCCACTGAAGGATGTTCTCACTGAACAGGCAACCGCGCTCGGCCTTGCTGCGGACGAGTCGACCCTTGTGGAGCTCGCTTTGGGCAAGATCGGACCTGCAGCGGATCAAGCGGCAGAAGGCACACAAAGCGCCGCGGAAGCATATGTGGAAGCTGCGGACCAGGCGAAAGTGTTGTCCGATCAGTTGATGCAGTTGCTGGATTCGTATAACGAGCTCAACGGCATTGGGCAGTCGGCGGAGCAGCAGAACGCGGCTTTGCAGTCGTCCTTTGCGGGCCTCCAGGAGTATGTGGAGAATGCGCAGGCGGGCACTGAAGGTTATGCGCTGAGCCTGGATGAGACGACCGCGGCAGGTGCCTCGAACCGGGCGATGCTTGCGGATCATGCTGCGACTGTCCTTCAGAACGCTCAGGCGCAGTTTGAGTTGGAGTCGGCAACGCTGGGGTCGGCTGAGGCATCCGCGAACTATGAGGCGCGGCTTGCGTCTGGGCGGCAACAGATCTATGACACTGCGTTTGCGCTTACGGGCAACGCAGAGGCGGCGCAGGCGTTGACGGACAAGATTCTGCAGATGCCGACTGCTAAGGAGATCGAAGTTCTGTTGCGTGGCGCGCAGGAGGTTGAGGATCAACTCAATCAGGTGGCGCGTCGGAGGGAAACGGAGATCGGGGTTCGATATATCGGGGGCGGCGGCACCATGACTGCCGCGAACGGCAACCTGGTCGCTTATGCGAATGGAGGCGTCGAAGCGTATGCGTCTGGTGGGTTCCCGACTGGGATCTACTCGGGCGGCGCACCGATCCATAAGTTCGCTGAACCGGAGACAGGCTGGGAGGCCTACATCTCGGGGAAGCCATCTGAGCGGGACCGGAACCGGCAGATCTGGGTGGACGCGGGCCAGCGCCTGGGGGTCGGTTTTGGCGGGTCTTCGGCCCCGCCGGTCGTGTATGTGCAGAACCCGTTCACGGGGGAGTACCTGCTGGGGAAGGTCGATCAGCGGGCGAATGCGGCGATTGATACGTCTCTTGAGCAGCAGGCTCGGGAGCGTCGGAAGGCGGGTCAGTGATGGCGTGGAGTATGCGTGCCGGTTCCCGGTATGTCGAGTTCGGGGACGCGATGTCCGGGGTTGGGCTGATGGAGCACCCTGTGGTCAGTGTGGCTGCTGGTGCGGAGATGTTCGAGAACCCTCGCGGGGATGGGCGTCGGCCGGGTCAGGATTTCATTGCCGGTCAGGTCGTGTCTCTTCTTGTGGAGGCACGGCCTGATCATCGTCCGTTGGATGAGGTGTGGCGTGAGCTTGCTGCGGTGTGGCGTGGTGATGAGGTTCGGACTCGTGGTGGGGCTCTTGCGACGCTGACTGCTGATTCTGGGCGGTCCGTGTTTGGGCGGCCGCGCCCGCTGTCTCCGGACATGCAGTACCGGCTGTTCGATACGGCCCGTGCTGAGCTTGTATTCGAGGCGGTTGATGATCTTTGGTACGGGCCGGAACAGGTCACGGAGATCTCGTTTGTGCCGCCTGTGTCCGGGGGGCTTGAGTTCCCGGCGATGGCTCCGTTCACGTTCGATTCTGGGCCGACCGTCCGAAACGGTGCGGTCACTGTTGAGGGTGATGTCGCGGCATGGCCGGTGTTCGAGATCCAGGGGCCTGTTGATGATCCGGAGATCGACATCGTTGGCGTTGGGCGGCTGATCTTCAGGACGTCGTTGGCGTGGGATCAGACGCTGACTGTGGATACGCGGTCTTGGGCTCGGTGGGTGAAGCGTGACGGGGACGCGTTGCCGGGGGCGTTGTCGTCGTCGGGTGCGCGGCTGTCGGATGTGTCGTTGCTGCCTGGTTCGTACACGGTGCTTTTACGCGGGTATGACACGACTGGGACGGCGAAGTTGCGGGTGCTTGTTCGGCCTGCTTTCACGAGTTTTTAGGGAGTTTCGCATGGGCGATTTTGATGTTCCTTTTGTGATCGACAAGGCGAAGCATTCGGCGCGTTTGTTTCGGCGGCAGGCCCAGAAGGAGGCTGGCGCGGGTACGGGTGTTGACCGTCCGGGTGATCTGAAGGTGCAGGCGTTGAGCACGCCAGGCGCTGGGTTCCGGGTTGCTCCGGGTGGTGCGACGGTCCAGTCTCGGGATACTGCGTCGACTGACCGGGAATCGTATGGGCCGGTGCTTTCCGTGGAGAAGACTCTGACGGGAGTGCCGGGCACTGGGTCTGGTTCGGGGCGACGGGATCTGGTGATTATTGAGATCACTGATCCTGAGATCGGGTCGGTGACGTACCCGCCTCCGCCCGATCCGGTGGGCACTGGCGGTTGGCTGGACGGGGACAATTTCTGCCGGGTGACGATCATTCAGAACGTCGATTCGTTGGTGCCGGTTGCTCAGCGCCCGGTGCGCTCCTTGAATCAGATCACGTCTGGGGCGTACGCGAACGTGACCGGTGTGACCTTGGCGGCGATCACGTACCCGGCTTCTACGTCGACTGTCACGAACGCGATGATCGAGGATCTGCGCGTGGTGCATTCGCCACTGTCGGTGCTCCAACCGGATCTGGTGTCTTTCGGCGGGACCGTGGCGCTGACTGGCACGTCGGAGATCGTGTGGCCGGCAGCGTCGCAGCAGATCCGCATCCCGGAGCGTGCGAATGAGCTCACCGTGATGGCGAGTCTTCTGGGCATGCTGGTGACGGTCAACTGGGTGGGTGTGGAGTTCCGGTTGCGTTTGGGCAACACAGGGTCATTCATCTACTCGGATGCCACAGGGCTGACAACGGACACCACTTCGGGTGGCACCGAGCGTGTCGACAAGGTTGTGCCGATGCGGGTGCAGATCCCGGCCGCGATGCGCGGCACCACGCAACCGCTCGTGATCCTCGCGAAGAAAACGGGTGGGACGGGCACGCTGTCGGTGACGAACCGCACGGTGGTGAAGTTCGATTCGACCCTCGCGGAGACAACTGTTTAGGGGGTGGTCATGCTTCGCTACATTGTTGAGCGGATCGCGGATGGGGAGTTCCTTGATTTGGAGCTCCCCATCACTGTTTCCGGGGCGGGGGTGGCGGTTAATGGGCCGGGCTCGTTGTCGGGGACGGTTGCCCCTGATGTGGGCGGGTTGCGTGACGATGCCGGTGTTCTGATTATTGACCCGTACGCGACGCTCATTCATGAGGAAGCGGATGGGGTGATCCGCGGCACGTGGCTTGTTACCCGGTCTGAGCTTGATGGGGCTGTGTGGTCTGTTGAGGGTGCCGGGTTCTCGAGCTTCTTCCGGGACCGCCCGTACGAGGGTGAGTACCGGGGTGTGCAGGTTGATCCTGTTGCGGTGGCCCGTCATGTGGTGACGCACGCACAGTCGTTCGTGTCTGCTGATCTTGGTGTGACGGTGGTGGGGTCTTCCACTGTGAAGGTCGGGTCGACGTCGGATAATGCGGAGATCGCGGCTCAGGCTGCGGCGGATGCTGCGAAGGCTGCGGTGGAGTCCACGAAGGCCGCTCTGGAGGCTGCACGGGCTGCGGCGAAGGCTGACCCGTCCCCGGCGAATAAAGCTGTGGTGGAGACGCGGAAGGCTGCGGCGGATGCTGCGGCGGCGACGAAGAAGACCCGCGATGAGGCGTTGAAGGTCGCGAAGGAGACTGTCCGTGAGGATGGTGGGGCGTGGAAGATTCTGTGGTGGGACACCCCGGATTGTTTCCAGGCCATGCAGGAAGCTGTCGATGCTGCGGGCATGGAGTGGGTGGAGTGGTCGGGCTGGAATAGCGACCGCACCGCCATCCTGAAGGAGATCCGCGTTGTGCCGCGCGTGGGGCGCAAACAGGACGGTCTGCAGTTCGTTGAGGGCGACAACATCGTGGAAACGGTGGTCGTTGAGGACGACGCCGACTTGTACGCGAACAAGGTCATCGCGATTGGTGCTGGTGAGGGGCGTGACGCGCTCCGGGTGACGATCCCTGGCAGTGACAACCGGCGCAGCAAGCCACATGTGCTGGACGCAAAGAACGTCACGAAGCTGTCTGTGCTCGAAAGGATGGCTCGTGCCGAACTCGATGCACGTATGCGCCGTCTGAGGGTCGATGCGATCCGTGTGGACGCGTCGCACCCGAACGCAGAACGGGGCACGTTCGGTGTCGGGGACACAATCCTTGTCGATGCTGAGGTGGGTTGGATCGGCCGTCAACGGTTGTGGCAGCGCATCGAGGAGATCGAGTGGGTGGGTCTTGATGTGTGCGATTTGATGTTGGGGGACGCATGATTTCTTTGCAGCGTAAGCGCCTCCTGAAGCGTCAGGCTGTGTCGGGTGTGGCTGCGGTTCGGAAGACTGAAGCGGTTTCGCGGACGACGCAGGTGGCGCATTCGACGGTCGCTGTGGGCGACGCGGATGTGCCCGTGGTCGACGTTGCTGCGGACGCTACTTCGGTGGCAGCTGACATGCCTGGCGTGCAGGATGACGTGGCTCAGGCAGCGACGGACGCTTATGACGCATCCATGAATGTCGGCGAAGCGCTCGATGCGGCTGAGCAGGCCGCGGTTGAGGCAGCGGCTGCGACTGAGACGGCGTTGGGGTTTGCCCGGTATTCGCAGATCGACGGTGGTTCGATCGTGCCCCCGCTGCCGGGGGATGGGCCGCGCGTTGGTGCGGAGCTTGTGCGTATCGACGTCGACCAGCACCCGTACCAGGTGGACGTGTGGAACGGCACCGCGTGGGCGAAGTCGCAGATCCTCGCAGACCAGATCCTCGTGCTTGGTGAGGACGGGACGGTGCAGATCGAGAACGGTCGTATCGTCTCTCCGACTGTCATCGGCGGCGAGTTCTACGGCAACTCGTTCGAGGGTTCCGAGTTTCGTCTCGCGACCGTCATCAGCGAAACCGAGACACTGTTCGACGGTTGCGAGGTGGTCGGGTCGTGGACTGCGAGGTCCAACAACCCAACACCTCTCACGCGCACGACCGCGCAGAAGAAGTCGGGAACGTATTCCCTCCTTGGTGCGACTGTTGCGGGTGCGCCTAATTACCGGTGGGGGCGTCGCCCGGTGCCCGCGATGGCATTTCCTCGCGGAGGGTACTGTTCCGTTTGGGTCCGATCTACAGTCGCAACTAGCGTTACTATCTCGGCGCACCCTGCGGCTCGCACCCTCCCGATCGCGGCGAACGTATGGACTGAGGTTCGTGGCGAGATCCCTGCAGGCGCATCGCCAACGAATTTCGAACTCTATTCTGCGCAGTCGTCAGGTACGGGCACCCTGTATATCGATGAGCTCCGGTTTGTGTCTTACGGGTCGCTTGACGGCGGCGCAAGCATTCTGCGCGACGGTACGGGGCGGGCGATTGTCCGCAGTCTCGCTCCGGATTCATCCGCTGCGACGCTAGAGGATGGACAGTCGCGTGTGGCGCGAGGTGCCGCGTCCATCGTTGCCCGAGTGCAGGATGTCTCTGGGGCTCTTCGGCCAGTTCAAGTGTTGGAGGGGCCGACCAGCCTCGGCGGTCAGGCATTCCTGGAGACGTCGGCCGGGGTCGGTGGCGCACAGTTAAGTCTTTCGTCCTCTGACTCGACGCTCCCGGTCCCGTCTTCACTCCAGTTCGGTCTAGATAACAGTGTCACGGTGTTCGCGGCGTCCAGGGTCCTGCTCAATTCGCCATCCGTCAGGTTTGCGGGCGACATCGACTGGGTTTACCCGACGCTGCTTCATGGCACGAACCTTGCGGGCAATCCGTTCGGGTACAGGCGGGTGGCGGGAAAGATTGAGTTCCGCGGCCGTGTCGGGTACATGACTGCACTCACGCCGATCTTCCGCATGCCGGCGGGCTACAGGATCGATGGTGGTGCCGACAACGTGTTTGTGCTCGACTCTGGCGGGGTCAACCGTTTCAATGTTCGCTCGGATGGCTACTTGCAGAGCCAGACGGGCGGCGACAACAACGTTTCGTTCGCCCAGCTGACCTATCCAGTTGCGGCGGCTTAGGGGGAGTTCTCATGTCATTTCTGAATCAGGCGAAGCTTGCGCAGGACAAGATCCTGCTGGCTCGTGTTGCGGCCTGTGCGGCGATCATGGGCATCACGAATCCGGAAGGGATCGTGCGTGCCCGCATCTGGGAGTTCTCGGCGCAGAACGGCTGGAACGACGCCTACTCTGCATCCACGGCGGACGAACCCGGCGCTGATGAGTCGGCGGTCACGGATGCGATGATCCTCGAGGCCGTCACCAACCTTCTCGCGGAAGGGGGTGCGTGATGGGGTGGAAAGCTCTCGTGCCCCCGAGGTTGGGCACGCAGGATCTCGCGGGCCGGTGTTTGCCGTTCGCGCAGTCGTTCTTCGGTGCACCGATCCGATACGACTACGCGTTCCAGGCGTGGGAAGCGACACAGCACAAGGGTGGCGTGAATGACCCCCTGCCGGACGTTCCGGTGCTGCTGTGGTTCTCCCACATCGGCCGCTACTACTCCCATTCGAAGGGCGTGTGGGAAACAGTCAATGCCGGCCACGTGACGATCCACGTTCCGGGTGACGCGATCTACAGCAGCCCGACGAGCGGGTACGGGTCGCAGCGGTTCGCGACGATCCGAGAGATCGAACAGGCATTCAACGCGACCTACGTGGGTTGGTCGCTCGATATCAACGGGCTGCTCGTGGCTGCCTGGGAAGAGGACGACGACATGTATTCAGACGATGACCGGACCCGCGATAATCAGGTCGCGAGGGACGTCAAGGGGATCCGGGAAACTGTCGCGGAGATCAAGGAGACGCTCGAGCGGTTCCCCGCGGTGGATGACGCGATCTTCAAGAAGACCAAGACGTCGTTCGGCACGCCGGGCGGTCTGCTTCTGCAGGCGAAGCGAACGGATGATGCCCTGTTCAAGGACACTGAGACGAGCTTCGGCACCCCGGGCGGTGTGCTGAAGACGCTGCGCGTCGTGCTCGACAAGCTCGATGAGATCAGCGGCGGTAAGGCTGGCGGTGAGTGAGGACCAGCTGGCGCGCGTCTTCGGTGACGTGACGATCGTGCAGGGCGTCCTGTGGCTGGTCGCTCTCGGCGCGCTCTGGGCCATCGCTGCGAAGTTCGACTGGTGGGGGAGACTCAAGCGGTTCATCGCGACGATCGACGCTCTCGCGGTGCTGCCCGCGAAGCTGGCGTTGCTTGATGAGATCCACCACGAGGTGCGACCGAACACGGGCACCTCGTTGAACGATGCGGTGCGCCGTGTGGAGGCGGTCCAGCAGCAGCAGACGATCCAGTTGAACCAGCAGGACATGAAGCTCGAGGAGCAGTCGGAGAAGCTGACTGGCCTGCAGGAGCTCATGGAGTCCGGTGACGCGGAGCTCAACACGCGTGTCAGCGACATTGAGAACACGATGAACCCCGGAAGGGATAAGCAATGACGAAACAGAAGTCTGATGCCACGGTCGCCGCGGTGCGCACGATCGTTCCGGCGCTCATCGGTGTCGCGCTCGCGCGCCTCATCGCTGGGGTGCCCGCGGTCGCTGAAGTGCTGTCGTGGGTCGACCAGTTCATCAAGGATGTGGCCGAGGCTGGTGGTGTGCCGCTCATCGGTGTGACCGCTGTGTGGCTCATCCAGGCCGCGCTCACCGCCCTGGTGATCTGGGCCTGGTACGCGCTCGCCCGTGCGCTGGGTGACCGATGGCCGTCCGCTGAGAAGTGGATGCTCGGCTCCGAGGCTCGCCCGCATTACGTCGCGCGCTACGCCTCCTGATCCAGGATCCTTCACGCCCCCTTGTTCTAGCCTTCGGGCCGGAATGAGGGGGCACTTTTCTTGTTTTACCTGTTGCTAATACACATGAACGTATGTATACTGGTATTACCAACAAGGAAGGAGGAAACGTGGAAGATATGATCGACAGCCTGGCAAGACTCCTCACCGGAGTCGCCGCGGTAATCGCTTCAGTAGCAGCCCTGATCAAGGTCTGGCCCCGGAAGCGGAAACGCAAGAAGTAGCCAGGCGGGGCCGGGATTGGAGTAGCCACTACTTACTCCAAGACCGGCCCACAGGTCGATCATCCCACGGGAGACACAATGAACGCACTGCACTACATCGCTTTCGCGCTGATGCTGATCGTCGCCGCGATCACGATCCAGCCCGCACCATGGGCTGCCGCGCTTGCGGTCATCGCCGGCATCCTGACGATCGTCCCGACGTTCAAACGGAAGACCGACCGATGATTAAGTACCTCGGCCGGTCTGAGTTCGCCGCACACATCGGTGTCGCGGTCGGCACCCTATCCCGGTACACGCTGCCCGAGCCCGACGCGATGATCGGGCGCACCCAGGGGTGGCTGGTCGAAACCATTGATGCCTGGAACGCGTCACGCCCCGGGAAGGGCAACTGGAAGTAACCGACTGAGCCCCCATCTGACCTTCGGGTTGGGTGGGGGTTCTTTCGTCGTTTACCGGCCACGCGGCGGCAACGGCGGTGTGACACCCTGATTCGACGGCCACGGCACCGCCTTCTCCGCCTCACCAAGCGTCTTGTGAATCCCGACCATGCGCCGCTTTGCCGGGTCCGCATCCCACGTCATCAACAAGTACCGGTCCTCCCCGGTGGTGTCGGTCATCTTATGCACGACCGCTTTCGGGTGCTGCGGGAACTCGCGCAGAATCAGCCAGGTGCACGCGTCAACGATGATCGTGTTGCTGCGGTACACGGCTGGCCCCCATTCGAAAGTATGTTCGAATAGGGTACCTGGCGACGGGGCGCATTTGCCAGGGCGGGCCCAGGGTCCAAAACATGTGAAATAGGTCCGCTATCTTTGGGAGTTATGGCAGACCCATCGAAACAGCGCGGCAGGCTTCCACGGCGCGACTTTCGAAACAAACTCAAACGGGATCATCCGAGCGGGCTAATCCTCCTTGACGAGACTGGAGCGATATCGCAGGACCGCTACTTCGCGGTTGGCATCGTCACTCTTGACGAGCCTGCCCGCACACTCAGGCGGATTCAGACGCTCCGGGACAAGAAGCACTATTACAAGGAATTCAAGTTCTCTGCGACTACCAAGGACACGATCGACCTGCATCGTAGATTTGTCGAGGTCGCGGTCGAAGAGGGTGGCCTAAAGTTCGCGTCTTTCATCGCCGATCGTGAAGTGGCGGACCCTGTGGCGCGATTCGGAAATCACTGGGATGCCTACGGGAAAATGGCAGAGCAACTCCTGTTAGGAGCGGTTCGGTTTCCAATGGTGTACTCGGTACTCGCCGACAATTACTCATCGCCTGGAGAAGTCCGATTCGAAGAGGACCTGAAGGCTGCAGTGAACAAGAGGCTCAACAGGCTCGGGATTACCACCGTCGTTCGTCTCGATTCCAAGTCGACAGATGGCCTGCAGCTGGTTGACATGCTTACATCCTCGATAGCGTTCGAATTCCGCGCTGAGGCGGGTCTGGCAACGCACACATCTCCCAAGGGGAAGCTTGCACGACATGTTCGCGATTTGATGCAAGTAGAGTCATGCATCGGTGGGAACAAATCTGAAATGCTAAATGTGCGGGAGTACGAGCACGACAACTGGGCGGCGACTGGGACTGTCACAACTGCGGCAGTGTGAAACTAGAGATATTTCACTTTCGAGCGTATTGTTTGTTGTAGGGCGTGGGCCACTGGTCTATAGCCCTTTCGTGAAGGCGGTCACACTGTGGCCGCTTTCTTCTTTTATCGAGCGCGGTGTTGCGCTTCCGTGTACGAAGTTAACATGGTGCTCAGTGGTGCGTTAACTTATCTCCCACCGTCAAATGTGGCACGAGGGCGCCTCCCGTGCCACCCATTCAACGCGATGAGTCTCTTCCGTGCCGCTAGCGGTCCGCCGACGAGTTGGCGCGTATCTGTTCGATGAGTGCCCGCGTCTCGGCGCTCTTCACGATCTGCCCAACCCGCGACGTCGACAGTCCCACCTCGGCCGCGATCTGCGCGTACGTGAGCCCCACCGCCCGGAGCTCGAGGATCCTACTCTTCACGGAACCACGCCAGCAGCACCGCACTATCCGGGATCACACACGCAGCCTTCGCAGACACCCAATCAGGGCCCTCGCCAACCACCTCGGCAGACTCGAACATCGACCCGTCGAGTTCATGCTTCGGGATGTGGGCGGCATCGGGGAAGAAGCGGGCGCGAGCGAACATAGGGACAGGGTATCGGGTCGGCGTTTACTCGGCGTTTTGGCGTCAGATTTCAGTATTTACTTCCGATTACCCACGTCTACTATTCAGTGGAAATGCCTGATGAGGTGCCGTATATGCGCGACCCAAGTAACTCACGGTAGGCCAAAACCTCAATCGGTTCAGTCTGGGTTCGAGTCCCAGTGGGGGGACTGTGCTGGCCCCTCGCGCCCGTGCTGGCCCCTCACGCCCGTGCTGGCAGCCGACATCATGGGGATCGCGGTACGGTGTGATCATGAGCGCACCACCGGCCCCTACGACGCACCGACGTGGTCGGAGGAGCGGGTTTCCTCTGCTCGTCTGGGGCATCGCGCTCAATGCGGTCGCGCTCGTCGGGTGGACCCTGGGCGGTATGGCAGAGCCGGGCTCCACACCCCAGACCGTGAGCTTCATTGCCTCGGTGTTCGTGCAGGTCGCCGCAGTCTCGTGCATCGGGGCGGCGACGGTGGTCGGCATCATCGGGCTGACTCGCAAGGCACGCCCGATCGTGTGGCCCGTCCTCAGCGTGCTATCGATCCCGATCGCACTGGCCGTCTGGTTCCCCATGGTCGTCGTGGTGTGGATCCTGGTCGGTTGAGACCACACGGAACGCACGGATCACACGAACCATCCGGATCACCCAGTAGCCCCAGCGGCAGCACCCACCTGCCTACTCGAAGGTGAAGTCCTCGCCGCGCCGGGTCCCGGCTCCGCGGAGGTCGTTCTGCACGTCGAGCTCGAGCGACGCGGAGAGGTAGCCGAGCTCGGTGATCTCGTCCGACGCCGCGGCGAGTGTGCCCGACAGCGTGGCGAGCTCCTCCGCGAGGGATCCGGAGCCGCTCTCGGCGGGGCCGGGGGCGGTGACTCCCGCACGGGCTACACTACGGGGGTGGTGTTCGCGAAGGTCCTCCTCGTGGTGGTGATCCTGCTCACCATCGCGCTCGCCCTGACCCTTCGCGTCCGAGCGTGGAAGCTGCAGCGGGAGCGGCGCCGGGCCCAATGGCGGGCGGACCTCGATCGGGATCTCCGGGAGTAGCCTCGGCACACACCCTTCGTGGATCGCCCCGCGATCCCCGGGTCCGTCATACACTTCGGGTATGGCACTCGATCTCACCGGTTCCGATCTCCGGACGCGTGCGGAGCGCGAGCCCTGGATCGATGCGGCGTCGTACTGGGGCGCATTCACCGCGGCTACGAGGGATCGACCCGCGCCGGTCGTCGCGCTCAGCGTCGAGGCACTGCGTCGCAACGCCGACGACCTCGCGCGGCGGGCGGGCGGGATCCCGATCCGCATCGCGAGCAAGTCGGTGCGGTCGCGGGGAGTGCTCGATGCCGTGCTCGCCCTGCCCGGGTTCCGCGGGGTGCTCGCTTACACTCTCGCGGAGGCGCTCTGGCTCGCCGAGACCATCGACGACGTGGTGGTGGGGTACCCCACTGCGGATCGGGCGGCCCTGCGCTCGCTCGCCGGAGACGCGGCGCTGGCTGCGCGGGTGACCGTGATGGTCGACAGCCGCGAGCATCTCGACCTCATCGACGCCGCGGTCGCACCGGGCGACCGTCACTCGATGCGCGTGTGCCTCGACCTCGATGCGTCCTGGCGGTCGCGGCTCCTCGGTCACGTCGGCGTGCGCCGCTCGGCACTGCACCGGCCGGAGGAGCTCCGCGACCTTGCGGTCGAGGTGCTGCGGCGACCGGGGTTCACCCTCGTCGGTGTCATGGCGTACGAGGCCCAGATCGCGGGGGTGGGGGATCGGCCCTCGGACGCCCCCGGATCCGGCGCACTCGTGCGGGCGATGCAGCGGGTAAGCGGTACGGAGCTCGCCGAGCGACGCGCCGCCGCGATCGCAGCCGTACGGGCCATCGCCGAGCTGGAGTTCGTGAACGGCGGCGGCACCGGATCGGTGGAGCGCACCGCCGCCGAGCCATCCATCACCGAGATCGCCGCCGGCAGCGGGCTGTTCGGACCGCACCTCTTCGATCACTACACCTCCTTCGATGTCGCACCGGCGCTCGCGTTCGCACTCGACGTGGTGCGGAAGCCGACCACGGATCGCGCGGTGCTGCTCGGCGGGGGCTGGATCGCGTCGGGCCCGGCGGCTCCGGACCGGGCGCCGCTGCCCGTCTGGCCGCCGGGGCTGCGAACCGAGCCGCGAGAGGGTGCCGGCGAGGTGCAGACGCCCCTGCGTGGTGACGCGGCGCGGGCACTGAGCGTCGGCGACCGCGTCTGGCTGCGGCACACGAAGGCGGGGGAGCCGCTGGAGCACACGCACGAGATCATCCCGGTCACCGCCGACGGCGTCGCGCTCGACGGACTCCCGAGCTATCGCGGCGAGGGGCGGTGCTTCCTGTGAGCAGACGCTGGCGCAACTGGGCGGGCACCGAGTCGTCGCGCCCGGTGCTGAGCATCGCCCCGCGCAGCACCGACCAGATCGTGCTCGCCGTGCAGCGCGCTCGGGAAACGGGCCACGCCGTGAAGCCGATCGGGGCCTCGCACAGCTTCACCGGGATCGGGGCGACCGACGGGATCCGGATCGACCTCAGCCGGCTGCGCGGCCTCGTGTCGGCCGACCTCGACCGCGGTCGTGTCACGCTCTGGGGCGGCACGCACCTGTGGGAGCTGCCCGGGATCCTCACCCCGCTCGGTCTCGCCCTGCACAACATGGGCGATATCGACCGGCAGACCATCACGGGCGCGACGCAGACCGGCACACACGGCACCGGAGCCGCGCTCGGCGGCCTCGCGACGAGTGTGGTCGGGGCCACCCTGGTGACGGGCACCGGTGAACTCCTGACCGTCAGCGAGCACGAGCACCCCGAGTTGCTGCCCGCGGTGGCTCTCGGTCTCGGTGCCCTGGGGGTGGTGGTCTCCGTCACGCTGCAGTGCGTGCCGCGGTATCTGCTGCAGGCCGACGAGCGCTCGGCTCCGCTCGAGGAGGTGCTCGACGAGTTCCCCCGGCGATCCCGAGCCGCGGACCACTTCGAGTTCTTCTGGTTCCCGCACACCCGCACGGTGCGCACGAAGACCAACACGCACCGGCCGCTCGACGCGGGCAATGATCCGCTGGGTCGAGGCGCGCGCTTCCTCGACGAGGAGGTCGCGAACAACCTCGCGTTCGGACTCTGCGCCGCGGTCGGCAGCGTCGCTCCGGTGCTGACGCCCCCGATCAATCGGGTGATCGAGTCGGTGTCGAGCTCTCGAAACTACCGGGACGAGTGGCACCGGGTGTACGTCACGCATCGGCGCGTGCGGTTCCGGGAGATGGAGTACGCGGTGCCGCTCGACGCGGTCGCCGACGTCGTGCGGGATCTCCGCGACCTCATCGAGCGAGGTGGACACCGGGTCTCCTTCCCGATCGAGGTGCGCTCGGCCGCCGCCGACGGGCTCCTCCTCTCCACCGCCCACGGCCGGGAGTCGGGTTACGTCGCCGTGCACCGGTTCGCGGGGGATCGGGATCGGCGCTACTTCCGGGAGGCGGAGGCGGTCCTCGCGGCCCACGACGGACGGCCGCACTGGGGCAAGATGCACACGCAGACCGCGGATACCCTGCGGCCGCGGTACCCGGCGTTCGACGCCTTCCTGGCGATTCGGGATCGGCTCGATCCCGACCGTGTCTTCGCGAATCCGTACGTGGAGCGAGTGCTCGGCGCCTGATCCGTTCGTGACTGACCCGCGGTTCCTCGCCGAATACCCAGCCGGAACCGGGCGGCGCTCGGATAGGATGCAAGCATGTCTGGTGGATTGATTGCCGCGCTGATCGCGGTCGGAGTTCTGGTCGTGCTGGTCGGCTACGTCTGGGTGACGTACAACTCGCTCGTCACGCTGCGCGTGCGCGTCGACGAGGCGTGGAGCGACATCACGGTGCAGCTCAAGCGTCGTGCCGATCTGATCCCGTCGCTCATCGAGACGGTGAAGGGCTACGCAGCGCACGAGAAGGGCGTCTTCGAGGCGGTGACCGCGGCGCGAGCCGAGACGATCTCCGCGCAGGGCCCCGCCGAGGCATCGGTCGCGGAGAACCACATGCAGCAGGCGCTGAAGAGCATCTTCGCGGTCGCCGAGGCGTACCCGCAGCTGCAGGCCAGCCAGAACTTCCTCCAGCTGCAGAGCGAGCTGGTCGACACCGAGAACAAGATCCAGGCCTCGCGCCGGTTCTACAACGGCGGGGTGCGCGAGTACAACACCAAGATCCAGATCTTCCCGAACACGATCTTCGTGCGCGGCATGGGGTTCACGGAGCGCGAGTTCTTCGAGGTCGAGGACGTGGCCGCGATCTCGGAGCCCCCGCGCATCCAGTTCTAGCG